>PMYJ01000084.1:5923-29064 GCA_003170875.1 Candidatus Dormiibacterota bacterium
ACTCCGCTGGCCACCCTCGAACGCCGGCATCCCAAGTTCTGGTCCGCGCTCGAGCAGGCCTGCGTGGAGCGCGGCTGCCGCCTGCTTGTCATCGGGCTGCCCCGCCGCCTCGACGGGAGCGAGGGCGACGCCGCCCTTGCGGCGCGCCGCTTCGCGGCCGACGCCGAGCGGCGGCTCGGGCTGGAGGTGACCATGTGGGATGAGTGGTTGACCACCGCTCAGGCGGAACGCGCGCTCATTGCCGGAGGCGTCCGTCGGATGCGGCGGAAGAGTACGGTGGACGCGGTGGCCGCCAGCCTGATCCTCCAGAGCTACCTCGACGCCCACCCCCGGAGCCCTTCGCAGTGAGGCGCGGCGAGAGGGGCCGGCTGGGTGTTCTCTTCGCTCTCATCGGGGTGGTCGTGGTCCTGGCCCTGCTCGCCGGGGCCGTCTTCGTCTACGGCCGCATCCAGCTCGAGGCGGCGGATACCGGGACGGAAGCTCCGACGGTCGTCACCGTCACAGCAGGGGAGAGCCTCGACCAGCTGGCAACCAGCCTCGAGAACCAGGGACTGATCAAGAGCGCCCTCTTCTTCTCGGCCTACGCTCGGATCCGGGGCGTGCAGCTCCACGCCGGCCTCTACCAGGTGGATTCGGCGATGGCGGCGAGCGAGATCATCAACGTCCTGGGGGGCCCGCAGTACTGCAGGCCGGTGACCTTCGTGATCCCCGAGGGCTTCACCGTCGACCAGGTCGCCGACCGCATCGCCGCGACCAAGGGGCTGGACATCACCCGGACGGAGTACCTCGCCGCGCTCACCCAGAGCGGCTACACGGCACCCTTCCTCAGCATCCGCCCGGCGGGCGACACCTCCCTCGAGGGACTCCTCTTCCCGGCGACCTACACGGTGCCGGACTGCGCGACCGCTCGCCAGGTGGTCCAGAAGCAGCTGACCGCCTTTGCCCAGAACGTGGTGCCCAAGCTCCCGTCGTCGCCGACCCAGGCCTACGACGATCTCATCGCGGCCTCCATCATCCAGGCCGAGGCCCGGTTCGCCGCCGACTTCCCGCTGGTCGCCTCCGTGATCAACAACCGGCTGGCGGCCCACATGGACCTCCAGATCGACGCCATCGTGATGTACGGGCTGCACGAGTCCGGGCAGCCGATGTCCACGGCCGACGAGGGCATCGCCACCCCCTACAACAGCTATCAGAACCCCGGCCTGCCGCCCACCCCGATCGACTCTCCCGGGCTCGCCACCCTCGGCGGCGCGCTCGCCCCGGCCACGACCACGAACCTCTTCTACGTGACCGACCCGTGCGGACACAACCACTATTCAGTCACCGAGGCCGTCCACGTGCAGCAGGTTGACGAATACTCCAACTCGTGTTGATCGGTACGGCGGGCCGACGATGCCAGTAGCACCGCCTAAGTGGCTACAGCTCGGTTTGATCGGATCGGGGATTCGGCACTCGCCAAGTCCTGCGATGCACCGTGCCGCGCTCCGCGCCCGTGATCTGCAGGGCGACTACATCGCGCTGGACCTTACCGCCGCCGAGCTCCCCGGGCTGCTCCGGCAGCTCCGGAGCGGGGAGATCAGCGGGTGCAATGTCACCGTCCCCTACAAGGCGGCGCTGGCGGCGGCCTGCGACCGGCTGGAGGGCGATGCCACGGTCTGCCAGGCCGTCAACACCCTGCTCGTCCGCGAGGGGGAACTGATCGGCGACAACACCGACGCCCGTGGCTTCGAGCTCTCTCTCACCTACCAGCGACTCCGCCCTGATCCGGGGGCTCGCGCCATCGTGCTGGGAGCGGGCGGTGGCGCCGCCGCCTGCGTGCTCGCCCTCTGCCGGATGCGGGTGGACGAGGTGGTCGTTGTGGCCCGGCGTCTCGAGCAGGCGGAGGATCTCTGCCTGCGGGTATCGCCTGACGCCCGGGCCGTCGACTGGAAGGACACGGAGGCGGTCCAGGCCGCCGCACGCGAGGCCGACATCCTCGTCAACGCCTCGTCGACCGGGGTCTCCGGCATCCCCGTGCCGGTGGGGCTGCTGCCCGCCGGCTGCATCGTCGCCGACCTCCGGTACCGACCGCGACCCGTCGACCTGGTGGCCGCGGCTCAGGCACGCGGCCTGCGGGCCGCCGACGGCGCGGAGATGCTCCTCTTCCAGGGGATGCTCAGCTTCCAGCGCTGGACCGGTGTCGATCCTCCGTGGCACGCCGCCCGCGCCGCGCTGGAGGAGGCGCTCGCCGAATGACCCTGCTCACCGCCAGTGGCGGTCGATGAATCTCGCCTTGACGCTCGCCGCGGGGGCGGCGGGCGCCGGAGTGGGGCTCGGCACCGGGTGGCTGAACGTAGCCCTGGAGCGGGTGGAGCGGCTCCGACAGGAGGAGGACGAGGAGCGCGCCGAGTACGAGGCCGAGGTCGCCAAGCAGGCGGATGCGGCCAGGGAACGGGGTGAGCAGCCCGAGGCGGCCGCGCCGTGGTTGCCCGAGAAGTACGGGTGGACCTGGCTGGAGTGGGGCCTCGCCCCGGTGCTGGGCGCCTTTACCTTCAGCCTCTTCGCGGGGCGCCAGACGCTCACCTGGGCGCCCCTCGAGACGTTCCTCTGGATGGCCGTGTTTGTCCAGATCGTCCTCTTCGACCTCAAGCACCGGCTGATTCTCGACAAGATCACCTACCCGGCCATCGCGGTGGCGGTGGTGCTCTCCGCCGTCACTCCCGGGCTGTCGTTTACCCGATCGCTGGTCGGCGCCCTGGTGATCGGCGGTTTCTTCCTGCTCTTCCACCTGATCTCACGTCGCGGGATCGGGCTGGGCGACGCCAAGCTCGGCGCCCTGATCGGCGCCGTGACCGGGCTCGGCCTGGACAGCCCCGGACACCTGCAGGCGATCTACGCGGTGACCGGCGGCATCTTCCTGGGCGGCGCCGTCGCGCTGCTCCTCCTGGTGACCCGGGTGCGGAGCCTCAAGGACCCGATCCCGTACGGGCCGTTCCTCTGCGCCGGTGCCGTCCTGGTTCTTTTCCAGAGCCTCCCCCTCACCTGAGTCCCGCCCGGATGCCGCATCATTGCGGCTCGATGGCGCCCCCCCTCCTGAGCGGTGAGACCGTGGTGACCACCGAGCGCCAGCACGTCGCGGTGCTGGTGCCGGTAACGCTCGTCGCCCTGATCTGCCTCGGCGTGCCCCTCGTCCTGATCCAGCTCGTGCCCCACCAGGTGGGGAGCACCAACGTCAGCGGGGCGAAGGTGATCGCTGACGCGGTGGTGGCGGTGGTGGTGGTGGCCTGGTACCTGCTCCGGGTGCTGCGCTGGCGATGCCAGACGTACACTCTCACGACCCACCGGATCGTCCTCGCTCGCGGGGTGGTCTCCCGCGTCACCGAGTCGATCGCCCTCGACCGGATCCAGGACACCGTGGTCCGGCGGCCGCTGGCCGACCGGCTCATCGGCGCCGGCTCCGTCGAGATCCAGTCCGCAGGCCGCGACGGTACGGAGGTGCTGCGCCTCGTCCCCAAACCCGACCGCTTCTACACCCAGATCCTCCAGGCCATCGAGGACTACCGGGTCATCGCCTACCCGGGCGCGGCTGAGCAGGGCGAGCGCGCCGCGCCGCCCGCCCCCCAGGGGAGCGCCGGCGGGGTCTGACCTGCGCCGGCCCGGCGGCGCCCAGGTATCCCGGCGGCGGCACGGGCACCTCTCGGGAGAATCAGCGATGAACGGCGCCATCGGCGGCATGGAAGCGGGCACGGACGCCAGCGCGGCGGCCGCGCCGCCGCCTCCCCAGGCCGCCCGGCGGCGGATCTGGCTGACCGGTCTGCTGCGCCGTCACCCGAACGCGACCATCGTCGCCCTCTGTGCGCTGGTTGCCGCAGCGCTGGACGCCCTCCAGCTCGGCCGTCCAGGGTACCTGCTGGGCGGCACCCCGGACATCAGCGTCTACCTGGGGGCCGCGATCAGGCTCGTCCACGGCGCCCTCCCGTACCGCGACTTCGTTCTGGTGCAGCCTCCGGGGAGCACCCTCCTGCTCAGTCCGGCCGCGCTCCTCTCGGAGCTGGTCGGTACCCGCTGGGCCCTGGCGATGGTCCGGCTCGGAACGATCCTGGTGGCCGCCGCCAACGTCGTTCTCGTGGGCAGGCTGGTCAGCCACCGCGGCCGGCTGCAGACCCTTGTCGCCTGCGGGGTGATGGCGATCCTCCCCGCGGAGCTGTACGCCCTCGACGCGGGATTGCTCGAGCCACTGGTGGATCTCTTCTGCCTGCTCGGGGCAGCGATCGTCTTCGAGGGCGGTGCGCTGTCGCCGTCATGGCGCCGGTGGTTGATCGGCGGGGCGGCGGTCGGTTTCGGTGTCGCCGTCAAGCTTCCCGCGGCCGTCCCTGCGCTCGTACTCGGCGCGGCCTGCCTTCCGGATGCCCGGCGCCGGCTGGCGCCATTCGTGGGCGGCGTGGTCGCCGGTTTCGTCCTGCCGTCCGTCGCCTTCATCGCCGCCGCGCCGGGGTCGTTCTTCCGCGACGTGGTGGGCAGCCAGCTCGGCCGCTTGCCCGACGCGAGCCGGGCATCGGCGGCGACCCGGCTCGCCGGCATGACCCTCGGCGGCGGCGGCAACGTCGCGGTCGCCATCACGCTGGCGCTCTTTGCGGTGGCCGTGCTCGGCCTGGCGGTCCGCGGCAGGCGGAGGGATGCGAGTGAGTGGTTCGCCATCGCGTCGGCGCTCCTCGTCGTCGGTGTCCAGTTCGTACCGTCTCAGTACTACCCGCAGTACGCCGCGCTGCTCGCGCCCTTCCTGGCGATGAGCCTGGCCACCGCCGTCGACCGTCTCGCCGCCCTGCTCAGGCGGCCGGTGCTCGTCCTCGCCGCGGTGACGGCGTTCCTGGCGGTCGTTCTGGCCGGGCAGGTCGTCGCCATCGCGGCCTCCTCGGTCAGCGACCCGGCCGCCGCCGTCGATGCGGTCGTGCCTCCCGGGGCCTGCACCCTCTCCAACGGGCCCCGGGTGCTCGTCCCCAGCGACCGCTTCGTCTCGACTGGGCCGGGCTGCACGGAGATGGTGGATCCCTTCGGCACCATGCTCACCTTCGCCGGCGATCCCGGCACGGGGGTCGCCGCCTACCGGGCCGCGATCTCTCATGCGAACTACCTGGTGCTGACCAGCAGTGTCGCCGGCTGGCTGAGCGGTCCGTACACGCCCCTGCAGACCGTGGTCTCCGGCGACTTCCACCTGGTCCGGTCCGGTGATCTGTGGATCTATGTTCGGGACGGGTACCCGGCGGCATGACCCTCCGATCGATCGGCCCGCGGATCATCCGACCCGCGGCTCAAGTCCGGTGGCGGGCCTCGCCGCGGCGCGACCCGGGCACCACCGTGGTGGTGGTCCTCGCGCTGGTCGCCGCTGGGCTTCAGGTGCTGAGGCTCACCCGCCCCAACTCGCTGCTGGATGGCTGGTCGGACACCAGCCTCTACCTGGCGGCGGCGATCCGGTTCGTCCACGGCGCCCTTCCCTACCGCGACTTCGCGATGGTCCAGCCGCCCGGGCTGGTGTTGCTTTTCAGCCCATTCGGCCTGCTCTCGCTGGCGGTCGGTTCCCGAGTGGCCGTGATGGCCGTCACCTGCTGCACCCCGCTGCTTGCCGCCGCCAACGTGGCCCTGGTTGGGAGGTTGATCGCTCACCGCGGCTGGCGCGCGGCCCTCGCCGCCTGCGGACTGATGACCGTCTATCCGGCGACGTACACCGCCCTGCTCGACGGCATGCTCGAGCCGCTCATGTGCTTCTTCTGCCTTCTGGGCGCCGTCCTGGTCTTCGACCGGGACGGTCTCGCCGGAAGGCGGCGGCTGGTTGCGGGAGGCGCCGTCTTCGGCTTCGGGGGGTCGGTCCTGATCGCCACCGTGCTCCCGGTGCTGGTGGTCATGGCCCTGTGCGCGAGCCGCCTGAGGCGCCGGCTGCTGCCCTTTGTGGGGGGTGTCGCCGCCGGATTCATCATTCCGGTGATCCCCTTCTTCGCGACGGCGCCCGCCGCCTTCGTCCACGACACCGTGGTCACCCAGCTGGAGCGCGTCTCGGGAGGCGGGCGCACTCCGGTGACGGACCGGCTCATGTACATGACGTTTGCCCCCGATGGGGGCCGGGTGATCGGGGCCGTCGTCGCCCTGGCGGTGCTGGGAGTCGTGATCGTTGTGGGGCTGGCCGCGGGGCGGCGCCGACTCACCACCCTGGATTGGTTCGCCCTCGGCGGCACCCTGAGCCTGGGCGCCGTCCAGTTCACGATCGCCATCTACTTCAACCACTTCCCCGCCATGCTGGTGCCGTACCCCGCGCTCCTCCTGGGCATCGCGGTGGCCCGGCTCAGCTCGCGGTGGCGGCCGCGACTGGTGGCCGCGGTGGCCGCCCTCGCCGTCGCCGGTCTGGTGATCGCCCAGGCGACCTTCATCGAGACCGAGTCGGTCGTGGACGTGGGTCCGTGGGTGGACGCCGTCGTGCCCGTGAATGGGTGCGCCATTGCCTCGCTCACTTATCTCGTGGTGACGAGCAACCGCTTCGAATCGTCAGTTGCCGGGTGCACCACGTTCACCGACCCGGGATCGACGCGGCTCGTCCACCAGGACAGCCCGGGCGGCGCGGTGCCGGCGTTTCGAACGGCCCTGGATCACACCGACTACCTGGTTCTCGACGGGACCCTCCGCGAGTGGCTGAGCGGACCGTACGCGCCGCTCTACCAGTACGGGGCCGGCCACTTCCAGCTCCACCGCTCCGGCCCGCTCTACATCTATGTCCGGGACGGTTTCCCGGTCGCCTGATGGCCGGCGGTCGGCATCGGCGTGGAGTCGCCTGCGGGGCGCGCACCCGGTGGCCTGACGGAGCGGGGCCGTAGAATCGCTGTCGCAGCCAGCGGCGCCCGAGGCGCACAGAAAGAGTGAGCTCCCCCGAGTGATGCCGTCCCCATCCCCATCCCACTTTCAGCCACCACTGCCACTCCGGTCCGTGCCGAAGCAGCATCGATGCTCCGCTTCCTGACCGCCGGGGAGTCCCACGGGCCCCAGTTGACCGTCATCGTCGAGGGTCTGCCCGCCGGGTTGCGTCTCGACGCCCGGCACGACATCGATCCCCACCTCCGCCGCCGTCAGGGCGGATACGGGCGGGGCAAGCGCCAGCAGATCGAGCACGACCACGCCGAGATCGTGGCCGGGGTGCGCGGCGGTCTCACCCTGGGCTCGCCCGTCGCTCTGGTGATCACCAACCGCGATTGGGACAATTGGCGAGGGCCGATGCAGGTGACCGCCGCCGGCTTCAAGCGCAAGCTGGTGAGCCGGGTCCGGCCCGGGCATGCCGACCTCGCCGGCATGCTCAAGTACGACCTGGAAGACGCCCGCGACGTCCTGGAGAGGGCCAGCGCGCGCGAGACGGCCGCCCGGGTCGCCGCCGGGGCGGTGGCCATGGCGCTGGTGGCCCGGCTCGGCGTCCGCGTCACCTCCTGGGTGCAGCGGATCGGGGTCGTGGCCATCGACTGGCGCGACGAGGTGGACCCGCTCGCCGTCGAGGCGTCGCCGGTGCGCTGTCCCGACCCTGGGGCCTCGGAGCGGATGGTGGCGGCGATAGACGCCGCCCGCGAGCGAGGCGACACGCTCGGGGGCAGCGCGGTGGTGACCGCGTCCGGCGTGGTCGCCGGCCTGGGCAGCTACGCGCAGTGGGACAGGAAGCTCGACGGTCTGATCGCGCAGGCCCTCTGCAGCATCCCGTCGGTGAAGGGCGTCGAGATCGGGGCCGCCGCGATCGCCGCCCGGTCGCCCGGCTCTCAGGTCCACGACTCCCCGAGGTACGTCGAGGGCGAGGGTTTCCGCCATCTCAGCAATCGTCAGGGCGGGCTCACGGGCGGGGTCACCGACGGCGAGCCGGTGTGGGCGACCGTCCACTTCAAGCCGATCTCGACGCTGCTCGCCCCGCTGCGCTCGGTCGATGCCCACACCGGCGCCGAGGTCAACGCCCACTACGAGCGGAGCGACATCTGCGTCGTTCCGGCCGGCGCCGTGGTCGCCGAGGCCATGCTCGGCTGGGTGATCGCGGCGGCCATGGCGGAGAAGCTGGGGGGCGACTCGCTCGCCGAGATGCGCCGCAACCTGGCCGGCTACCGGCGGAGCACGAGGCGGCTCCGTTGATCGCACCCTCTGCGGCCGGCTCGCGGCCGGTAGCCCTGGTCGGCCTTCCCGGGACGGGCAAGACCACTCTGGGGCGGCGACTCGCCGAGCGTCTCGGCTGGGAGCTCTGCGACACCGACGCGGAGATCGAGCGCGGCACCGGGCGGAGCCCGGCCCAGATCATCGACCTGGACGGGGAGGATGCGTTCCGCCGGATCGAGCTGGCCACCGTGACCGAGCTGCTGGAACGACCGCGCGCGGTCGTCATCGCCTGCGGCGGCGGACTCTTCGGTGAACTCGCGGCGCGCCACCGGCTGCTCGAGGCCGCCTGGGTGGTGGCCCTCGACGCCCCCGACAGAACCCTGCTGGAGCGGCTGGGCGCGGCCTCGGACCGCCCTCTGCTCCGAGGCGACGTCAGCGGCCGCCTCGCAGAGCTGCGGCTGCGGCGGCAGCGCGCCTACGCCGAGGCTCACCTCCGGATCGACACCGGGCGCACCTCGCCGGACGAGGCCGAGGCGGCGATCCTCCCCCTGGCCGTCTCCATACCGGTCCCGACCGCCGGGTCCGCCTACCCCGTGATCGTGGGCGCGGATGCCGCGGGCAACCTCGATGCCCATCTCCCGTCCGACTGCCGCAGGGTCGCCGTGGTCACCGACCGCAGCGTCGAGGCCGCGGCCCGCGATCTCGCCGCCGTCATCGCCGCCTCGGGCCGGGAGGCGTCGCTGGTGAGCCTCGCCGGTGGCGAGACGGCCAAGAGCTGGGCATCGGCCGGGCGGCTGATCGAACGGCTGGCCGCGCTGGGGCTGGGCCGGCGCGACGTCCTCATCGCGGTGGGCGGGGGCTCGGTGGGTGATCTCGCCGGGTTCGCGGCCGCCACCTACTGCCGGGGGATCGCCTGGGTGGGGGTGCCGACCACCCTTCTCGCCATGGTCGACAGCTCCATCGGAGGCAAGACCGGCGTGAACCTCCGTGCCGCCAAGAACCTGGCCGGAGCCTTCTGGCAGCCGCGGGCGGTGCTCGCCGACCCCGCGCTGCTGCGCGGCCTCCCAGCTCGGGAGCTCGCCTCCGGTCTCGGCGAGATCGCCAAGTACGCGATGATCGCCGACAGCGACCTCCCCGCCCTCCTCGACGAGGGCGTGGAGCGTGCCGGGGCAGGCGACGTGGAGACCCTCACCCCGATCATCGAGCGCTGCGCGGCGATCAAGGCGAAGGTGGTGGGCCTCGACCCCCGCGAGTCCGGGCTGCGGGCCGTTCTCAACTACGGGCACACCGTCGCCCACGCCATCGAGGCGGCCACCGGCTACGGCACGGTCACCCACGGCGAGGCCGTGGCAGCGGGGATGCGGGTCGCCGGCCGGCTCTCGACCGAGATGGCGGGGCTCTCCGCGGCCGACCTGCAGTGGCAGGACCGCCTCCTCGACCGCATCGGCCACCAGCCGCTGCCCCCGGTCGATCCCGCGGCGGTGCTGCAGCGGCTCGGCCTCGACAAGAAGGCGGTGGGCGGGGAGCTGCGCTGGGTGCTCCTGGCCCGGCGCGGGGAGCCGGTGGTGGACCAGCGCGTGCCCGCCGATCTGGTGCGCGAGACGCTCGAGGAGGTACTGAACGCGACATGACCAGGGTGCTCGTCCTCAACGGTCCCAACCTGGGGAGCCTCGGGCGCCGGGAGCCCGAGCTCTACGGCGGCCGCAGCCTCGCCGAGATCGACACCGATCTGCGCGAGCGCGCCGCGGCGATGGGCGTCGACATCCGCACCGAGCAGCGCAACGGCGAGGGCGAGCTGATCGACCTCATCGAAACCGAGACCGGGCATGCCGACGCCGTGGTGATCAACCCCGGGGCGTTCAGCCACACCAGCGTGGCCCTGCTCGACGCGCTCCGGGCGTTCCCCGGGGTGGTCGTCGAGATCCACCTCACCAACACCTTCCAGCGCGAGAGCTACCGGAGGGTCATGCTCACCGCGGAGGCCGCCGATTCGGTCATCCTGGGGCTCGGCGCCTCCGGGTATGCGGTCGCCCTGGAGGCAGCCACCCGGATGGTGCGAGAGAGAAGAGAATTGAATCAATGATCAGTGCAGGCGATCTCCGTCCCGGAGCCACCGTGGAGAGGGGCGGTCAGCTCCTCCAGGTCCTCGACTTCAACCACATCAAGTTGGGCCGGGGCACCGCCATCGTGCGCACCAAGATGAAGAACCTCTCGACCGGTGCGGTGACCGAGGAGACCTTCCGCCCCGAGGAGAAGTTCGGCCGCGCCCGCATCGAGCGCAGCGAGGCGCAGTTCCTCTACCGGGATGGGGACGCCTACGTGGTCATGGACACGACCACCTACGATCAGACCCCGCTCAGCCCCGAGCAGGTGGGCGAGGGTGCTCGCTGGCTCAAGGAGAACGTCAACCTCACCCTGCTCATGTACGACGACAAGATCCTCGGCGTCGAGCTGCCCACCTCGGTGGAGCTCGAGGTGGTCGAGACCGATCCGGGGTTCAAGGGCGACACCGCGAACGCGGGGACCAAACCCGCCACCCTGGAGACCGGGGCCAGCGTGGATGTCCCGCTCTTCGTCAACGCCGGTGATCACATCCGCGTCGACACCCGCAACGGACGGTACCTGGAGAGGGCCTGATGGACGCATCGGCAGACGCCGCGACCAACGGGCACCGTCCCGAGCTCCGCCGGCCGCTCGGCGTGACCCGGGTCGCCAACGAGGTGGTGGCTTGGATCGCGGTCCTCACCGCCCTCCAGGTGGAGGGCGTCCACGCCATGTACCAGGCGGCGGGGCAGTCGCTGGAGCGCATCCTCCGCCGCTCCGCCGCTCACCGCGGCGCCAAGGTCGAGCTCCGCGACGACAGCACCCTCGACATCGACCTCTGGGTGGTGATGCTCTCCGGTCACTCCGTCCCCAAGGTCGGGGCCGAGGTCCAGCAGCGCGTCGCCGACGCTGTGGAGCGGATGCTGGGCCTCGACGTGGGCACCATCAACGTCCACGTCAGCGAGGTCGTCTTCGCCCCATGAGCCGCTCCGCGGGGAGGCGGCGCCGAGGACGCGAGCTCGCGCTGCGCGTCCTCTTCGAGCTGGAGGGGACCGAGAAGGAGCCGCGCCCGACCCTCAAGTATCAGGCGGACGACATGGGTGCGCCCCGGGACACGGTCGAGTTTGCCCGCACCCTGGTGGAGGGGACCCTGGGGCACGTCGTCCACATCGATGCGGCCATCTCCGAGGCGAGCGTCAACTGGGATCTCGTCGACTACGGCAAGGTCGAGAGAGCGGTGCTGCGGCTCGGCACCTACGAGGTGCTCTTCGAGCCGGCGACCCCGGTCGCGGTCAGCATCGACGAATCCCTGGAGCTGGCCCGGGTGTACGCAGGTGAGGAGGCCGTCCACCTCGTCAACGGGGTGCTCGGCCGGATCGCCCGGGAGCGGGTGTGAGCGCCGGCCCGAGGCCTGAGCCAGCCCGCCGGCGGGGCGTGAACTGAGCGCTGAGCCCGCCTCTCGCGGCACCGGGACGGGGCACGCGGCCCCCGCGGCGGCGGCGTCCTTTGAGCGATCATATGTTCGATCGATGAAACCGGCATCTCCTCTCCAGCGCGACCCGGGGGGCCCCCCGGTCGAGGGTGGCGACCGATGAGCCTCCGCCAAGCGCTGACCGTCGCCCAGCTCACCGCGGTCATCCGCGGGGTGATCGCGAGCAGCCCCGACCTCGAGGACGTCCTTGTCGAGGGGGAGCTCAGCAACCTCTCCATGCCGGCCTCCGGGCACCTGTACTTCACCCTCAAGGACGCCAACGCCGCCCTGAGCTGCGTCGTCTGGCGATCGCAGCGGGCCGAGATCCCGTTCCGACCCGAGAACGGGATGACCGTCATCGTCCACGGCCGCATCGAGGTCTACGACGCCCAGGGGCGCTACCAGCTCTACGCGGACCGGCTGGAGCCCTCGGGGGTCGGCGCCCTCGCCCTCGCCGTCGAGCAGCGCCGCCGGGCGCTGGCAACCGAGGGTCTCTTCGACGAGGCGCGCAAGCGGGCGCTGCCGCTCCTCCCCCGGCGGGTGGTGGTGGTGACCTCCCGCAGCGGGGCGGCGCTGCGCGATGTCCTCACCGTGGTTGGCCGGCGCGCCCCCGGCGTCGATCTGGTGCTCTCCCCGGCGACCGTGCAGGGGGAGGGGGCGGTCGAGACCCTGGTGCTCGCTCTGGAGCGGGCCCAGTCGGTGAGCGGCGCAGAGGTGGTGCTGCTCGTCCGGGGCGGCGGATCGCTGGAGGACCTCATGCCCTTCAACGACGAGCGGCTTGCCCGCGCCATCCGGGCCGGCCGGCTGCCGGTGGTTTCCGGCGTCGGCCACGAGACCGACACGACCATCGCCGACCTCGCCGCCGACCGCCGGGCAGCCACGCCCTCCGCCGCTGCCGAGCTGGTGGCTCCCGACGCCCGCCGGCTGGGCGCCGAGCTCGGCGCGCGCCGGGCCCGCCTCGGAGCCGCGGCGCGCCAGGAGCTCTCCGTCAAGCGGGGCTCCCTCGAGCGTCAGCGGCTGCGCCTGGACAACGCGTCGCCGCTCCGCCGGCTGCCCAGCCACCGCCAGGAGCTTGACCTCCGGGCCGAGCGCCTGCGGGCGGGCCTGCTCGCCTCGCTGACGGCTAAGCGGCGGCGCCTCGACGCCGCCGCCGCGCGCCTCCGCCTGGCCTCCCCGGGCCAGCGGGTGGCCCTGGAGCGCCAGCGTCTCGGCGGGCAGCGCCGGCGCCTCGCCCGGGTGGTCGGTGAGGCCCTGGTGCAACGGCGTCAGGAGGTGCGGGCGCGGCGCGACCAGCTCGAGGCGCTCTCCCCGCTGCGCGTGCTGGAGCGGGGCTATTCGATCACCATGGAGGCGGCGAGTGGCGCGGTGCTCACCGACCCAGCGGCGGTCCGGGCCGGGCAGCTCCTCCGCACCCGCCTGGCTCGGGGCCTCGTGGTCAGCAAGGTCGAGTCCTCGGGCTCGACAGGGCAGGACGAACACATGTACGATACCGGGCACGACACTCTGGAGAGAGGATGAAAGGCGACGGCAGCGAGGCCGCCGGCGTACGACGCGCCGGGGAGGACATCGAGGGCCTGAGCTACGAGCGGGCGCTCGCTGAGCTCGACCAGATCATCGAGCGGCTGGAGCGCGGAGCCGTGGCCCTGGACGAGGCCATCGCCGCCTACGAGCGGGGGGCCCGGCTGGCTCAGCACTGCGGGAGCCTGCTCGACCGCACCGAGCAGAAGGTCACCCAGCTGGTGGTCGGGGCCGGGGGGCGGATCACGGAGAAGCCGCTGGAGCCGGAGCGCGAGGTCGTGGCGGTTCCTGTCGTCCCCCCCGGTGCGCCGCTGACGCCGATCCCGGGGCGGCGCGATGTGCTGGACATCGATCCGGACGAGATTCCTTTTTGATGGCGGTGACCGTGCAGCGGCTGGACCTCGTCCTGGTGGAGCGCGGCATCGCCACCACGCGGGAGCGCGCCCAGGCGATGGTGGCCGCCGGCATGGTCGAGGTTGACGGTCAGCAGGCCCGGAGCGCCGCGCAGCGTGTGGGTGAGGCCGCCGAGCTGAGGATGGTGGGGGAGGGGAGCCCGTGGGCGAGCCGGGCCGGGGAGAAGCTGGTCGCCGCCCTCGACGCCTTCAGCGTCGACTGCCAGGGCCGGGTCTGCCTCGACGCCGGCGCCTCGACCGGGGGCTTCACCGATGTCCTGCTCTCCCGAGGAGCTGCGCGGGTCTACGCCGTCGATGTCGGCCACGGCCAGCTCCTCACCCGTGTGGCCGATGACCCCCGCGTCTCGATCCTTGACCGGACCAACCTCCGCTACCTGGAGCAGCTGCCCGGCGAGGCTCCGACCCTGGTAACCCTCGACCTCTCCTTCATCTCGCTCCGGCTCGTCCTGCCCGCGGTGGCGCGCCTCGCACCGGGGGCCGAGGTGGTCGCCCTCTTCAAGCCCCAGTTCGAGCTGGGGCGCGACGCCGTCTCCCGGGGTGGGATCGTCCGGGACCTGGAGGCGGCGGAGGCCGGCGCCGCCGCCTTCCTGCGCTGGTGCGTGAGCGAGCTGGGGGCCTCGGAGACGGCGGGACCGATCCCGGCTCCGATCCGCGGCACCCGCGGCAACCAGGAGCTGCTGGTCCGCTTCCTGCTGGCCGTGACCCGGCCAGCAGGCGACCCTGGAGTGGAGTGATGAGCAGAGGTGCCATCGGTTTCCTTCTGCACCCGGGGGAGAGCCCCGACACCGTGACCGCCGCGGTGGAGGCTGCGGTCCGCTGCGGGTACCACACCTGGACGACCAAGGTTCGCCCGGTCGAGGACCTCGCCGAGCACTCCGAGGGTACCGAGCTGCTCGTCACCATCGGCGGCGACGGGACGTTCCTCTTCGGGGCTCGGCTGGCCGCGCCCCGCGACATCCCCGTCCTCGGCGTCAACCGGGGCCGGCTCGGTTTCCTCACCGACATGGAGCTCGACCAGCTTCCGGCTGCCATCGAGGCGTTTGCCGATGGTCGGACCGTCCGGCAAAGGCGGAGCATGCTCGCGGCGGAGATCGTGCCGGGCGAGGAGGGCGGCCAGGACGGCGCCGGCGAGAGCCGCGTCCTGCTGGCGCTCAACGACATCGCCCTGAAGTCCCCGGAGGTTGTCCTGGTGCGCCTCCGGGTCGAGGCGGATCAGGAGCTCCTCGGCGAGTTCGACGCGGACGGGGTGGTCGTCTCCACCGCCACCGGTTCGACCGGCTACTCGCTGAGCGCCGGAGGGCCGCCCATCGACCCCCGGGTGCGTGCCATCACGGTGGTCCCGCTCGCCCCGCACGCGGTCATCACCCGGCCCATCGTGCTGCCCGAGGTCACCGTGGTGGAGGTGACCGTGATGCACGGTCGCATCCACGTGGCCGCCGACGGTCAGTACCAGGGCAACCTCATCGCCGGGGGCAGCGTGCGCATCGGTCCCGGGCCCGAGCTGACCGTCATTCGCTGCGCCGACTCCCCCTCGTTTCTCCGCCAGCTGCGGGACAAGGTCCATTTCGGTCTGCCGCTCAAGCCGGNNCCCTGAGTGGAGAGACCGGCGCCGGCAAGTCGCTCTGCATCGCGGCCGTGCGCTGGGCGCTCGGAGCTCGGGTCGAGGGCGAGGCGGTGGGGGAGGGGACCTCGGTCAGGGCCGTCTTTGAACCGAGCTCGGAGAGCGTCGTCCTGCTGGCGGGGCTCGGCATCCCCGTCGACGACCTGGTCACGCTCACTCGTGATGCGGGGAGCTCGGGACGCTCGACCTGCCGGGTCAACGGCGCCCTGGTCTCCCAGGCGACCCTGCGGGAGCTCGGTGAGCAGCTCGCCGAGGTCACCGCCCAGGGTGCCAGTCACCGGCTGCTGCACCGGGCGTGGCAGCGGAGGGCCCTCGACGAGTCGGGCGGCGATCCCGTCCTCGAAGCCCGGGCCGCGATGGCGGACGCCCACCGGCGTCTGCGCAGCGCCGAGGCGGCGCTCGCCGGGGCGCGTGCGGCCAGGCGCAGGACGGCGGCGGAGCTGGCCGAGGCGGAGGCTACCATCGCCGAGCTGGAGCCCTTGCGGCTGCGCGAGGGCGAGGAGGACGATCTCGGCGCGGAGCGGCTGCGCCTCCGCCACGCCACCGGCATCGCCAGTGCAGCCTCCCTTCTCGGGGAGGCCGCAACCGGCGACGAGGCGGGCGCCGCGGACCTTCTCGAGCGTGCCCTGGTCGGCGTCGAGGCGCTCAGCGGGGTCGATCCTGCCCTCGCCGACCTCGGGGCCGAGGGGGCCGCGCTGGCCACGGCGCTGCGCGATCTCGGCGTGTCGGCCCGGCGGCTGGCCGACCGGGTGGAGGTCGACCCCGTCCGTCTGGAGGCGCTTGAGGAGCGCCTCGACGTGCTGGCCCGGGTGCGCCGCCGGCATGGTTCGATCCCCTCCGCGCTCTCTGTGCTTGAGGGCGCTGGCAGGATCTGCGACGCCGCCCGCGGCGGCGTGGACGTCGCGGCCCTGGAGGCGGACGCTCGGATCGCCCAGGCGGCTGCCGCCACCGCCGCGCGCCGGCTCAGCGCCGCGCGGCGCGAGGCAGCCCACGCTCTAGAGCAGGCTGTCGAGCGGCACCTGGCCGTCCTGGAGCTCCCGGATGCCCGCTTTCGCGTGACCCTCGGCGTGGTCGCCGATGCCGACGGCGTCGACCTGGGTGACGGCCCGCTCCGCTGCGACGCCGACGGCGTCGACCAGGTGGAGTTCCGGTTGGCTGCCAATCGCGGCGGGGTGCCGCTGCCCCTCGACGAGGGTCCCTCAGGAGGGGAGCTCAGCCGTTTGGCCCTGGCGCTCGCCGCAGCCGGGGGAGGGGGCGGCCAGCCCCTGCTGGTCCTCGATGAGGTCGACACGGGCGTGGGTGGCGAGACGGCGGCGCGGGTCGGCGACCTCCTCGCCGCCATCGGTCGCGGTCGCCAGGTCCTCGCCGTGACCCACCGCCCCGAGATCGCCTCCCGCGCCGGCTGGCACCTGCTCGTCTCCCGCCTGGGAGGCGGCGACGCCGTGGAGAGCACCGTGCGCCGGGTCGACGGCGAGGAGCGGGTGTCGGAGATCGCCCGGATGATGTCGGGCCGGACCACCGCGGCCGCGATGGCACGCGCCGGAGAGCTGCTTCGTGAGGGCAATGCCGGCGCCGGAGCCCGCCAGGGAGTCGGCTGACCGCTGCGGGCGGCGGGTCGAGCGTGCTTCGGTGAAGGCGCGGGCCCTGCCGCCGGCCTCGGGTTCGCCCGGCTGGGCGACCACGTACCATGGGCCGCCATGAGTGACAGCGCGCCCGCCGGCGGCCGTTCCGGATGGCCGCGGCGCTTCCCCGTCGAGGTGGGTGGATTCAGCGGGACCCTGGAGGAGCTGGTCCTCGCCGCCCAGCGCGGCGACGTCGACCTGCGTGACCTGCCAGTCGCCCAGGTGACCACTCAGGTGAGCCGGCAGCTCACCGGGAGCGAGCTGGGAGGGGACCTTCGCGACGCGGCGGAGGCACTGGGGCTCCTGGCCCGCCTGCTCTCGATGAAGGCGGCGAAGGTCACCGAGGGCACCGCCGAGCTCGACGAAGAGGAGGCTGTCGTCGAGTCCGAGGCGGGGAGGCGCCTCGTCGAGTACCGGCTCTTCCGGGCGGCCATGGAGGCGCTTCTACTCGAGCCCGCCGCAACGGGCGAGCGCAGCTTCCTGGGCCTGGTCGCCCCCGAGGTGCTGCCGCTGGAACGGCTCCGTATTCCCCCTGATCGCCTTGCGGCCGCCTTCCGGCAGGTGCTCGAGCGTCTGCAGGACGCGGCCCCTCTGCCGGTCGGGATGATCACCTTCTCGGTCGAGGAGAAGGTCGCGTGGCTTCTCGAGCTCCTGGGTCGCGGAGCGGTGGAGTTCGAGGCGATCTTCGCCGAGGTGACCACCCGGCTGGAGGCGGTCGCCTGTTTTCTCGCCCTGCTCGAGCTGCTGAAGCGCGGCCTGGCGGTGGTCGACCAGCCCGAGCCCTTCGGTCCCATCTGGGTGCGGGCGAGTGACTGAGGATCTGACGTTTGGCGCCGTGCCCGGCGAAGCCCCGACCCCGCCGACGCTCGGCGCGGAGGATGAGATCGACCCCGTGGAGGATGAGCTCGACCCGGCGGAGGACGGCATCGGCCCAGTGGAGGAGGGCCTCGACCCGGCGCAGGCGCTCGCGAGCCTGCCCCTCGACGGCGACGAGGACGGCGAGGAGGGCTTCACCCTTGAGCTGGACGAGATCGGCCGCCCCCGGGTGCCCGACTGGGTGGCGGGCAGCGAACCCGAGGACCTGGCCTTGGCTCTCGAGTCCGTCTGCTTCGTGCTCAACCGTCCCGTGACCCTCGGCGAGCTCTCGGGCATACTCGGGCAGCCTTCCCAGCGCATCGACAGGGCTGCCGAGTCGCTCGCCCACCAGCTGCGTGGGCGTGGCCTGATGCTGCAGCGCCATCGCGACCAGGTGCAGCTGGTGACCCGCCCGGAGACCGCGTGGGCGGTCCAGCGGGCCCTCAACCCCGAGCGCCCGGCGCGGCTCAGCCGTCCGGCGCTGGAGACGCTCGCCATCGTCGCCTACCGCCAGCCGGTGACCCGTGCACTGATCGAGTCGATCCGCGGGGTCAACTGCGAGGCGGTGCTCGACAGCCTGGAGCGGCGTGGCCTGATCGCGGAGATCGGCCGCGCGAGCACGCCGGGGCAGCCCCGTCTCTTCGGGACGACGCTCCGCTTCCTCCAGCTCGTCGGGTTGGAGCGCGTCGATCAGCTCCCCCCACTTCCAGCAGGCATCGGACTTCCCGAGGAGCAGGAGCGCGCGTGGTCCGAAGCCCTGGCCGCTCGCCCCGAGGACGAGCCGGCGCCGCCGGACCTGATCTGATGGCAGCCACCCGAGAGCGGCTCAATCGGTATCTCGCCCGTCGTGGAGTGGCGTCCCGGCGCGGGTCGGACAGCCTCATCGACGCCGGGCGCGTGACCGTCAACGGCACCCAGGTCGCGCTCGGCGCCACGGTCGACCCGCAGCGGGACCGGGTCTCGGTCGACGGCAGGCCGGTCGCGGGCGGCCACCGCCTCGAGACGCTGATGCTCAACAAGCCGGCCGGGGTGGTGACGACCGTCCGTGATCCCCACCGCAGGCCGACGGTGATGGGACTGCTCCCCGAGCCGGTGCCGGGACTGGTGCCCGTCGGGCGGCTCGACGCCGACAGCCGCGGGCTCCTCCTGCTCAGCTCGGACGGAGATCTGGCCCACCGGCTCACCCATCCCCGATACGGGGTGACCAAGCGCTACCGGGTCGTCCTCGGTCGCGGCCTGAGCGATGCCGACGTCGAGCGCCTGCTGCAGGGCGTGGAGCTGGAGGACGGGCTCGCCCGGCCGCTCGGCGTCCGGCGGCCGAGCGTGGAGCGCGCGGACCTCATCGAGGTGACCATGGGTGAGGGGCGAAAGCGGGAGATCCGGCGCCTCTGCGCGGCCCTCGGCGCCCCCGTTCTGGACCTGGTCAGGATCGGCCTCGGCCCTCTCAAGCTCGGCCATCTGGCGGAGGGCCGGGTCCGGCTCCTGACCCCCAACGAGCTCGAGGCGCTCTACACCGCGGTGGGGATGACCGCGCCATGACCATTCCTGTCGTCACCGTCGACGGGCCGGCGGGGAGCGGCAAGACGACACTCGGACGCCGGCTTGCCCTGGCACTCGGCCTCCCCTTCATCGACACCGGCCTCTTCTACCGCGCGGTCATCGTGGCCGCGAGCCGGGCCGGGCTTGGAGCGGGCGACCTCGATGGCATCGCCGATCTGGCTACCGGCGTCGCCATCGAGGTCAACACTGCGCCCGACGACGAGAGCTGGCAGGTGCGGGTGGACGGGACCGATCCGGGTGCCGAGATCCGCGATCCCCGGCACGCGGGGCTCCTCACCGCGGTCAGCCAGCTCCCCGACGTCCGCCGCCATCTCCTCTCCATGCAGCGAGCACCCGCCGCCCGGGGGGCGGTCGCGGTCGGGCGGGACTGTGGCACGGTGGTCTTCCCCGAGGCGGCCGTGAAGCTCTACCTGCAGGCGACGGCGGCCCTCCGCGCCGCCCGGCGTGCGGCGCAGCTGGAGCGGGAGGGCGCGGCCATCGACCCCGAGACGCTCGAGGTGGAGATCTTCGGCCGTGACAGTGGCGACGCCCCGGCGATGGCCGCGGCTCCCGACGCCGTGGTCATCGACACCGGGGCCCACGGCATCGACGAGATGGTGGATATGGCTCTCGCCCTCTGCCGGGCTTCCGGTCTGTGACCCGCACCCACCTCTCGCCGTCCGGGCTCGACCTCAACTACCGGTGGATGACGGCGGTGTCGCGCCTCGTCTGCCGCGTGGTCGTCGGTGATCTCCTCGACGTCTCCGGCACTGAGAAGGTCCCTCCGCGGGGCGGACTGCTGGTGGTGAGCAACCACGTGGGCAGCGCGGACCCGCCCATCTCGGGCGCGTACATGCCCCGCCGGGACCTCTATTTCATGGCCAAGAGCGACTACTTCCAGTCCCCGTTCGGCCGCTTTTTCATCGTCGGGTACCACGGCTTCCCGGTCGTGCGCGGCACGGCGGACCGGGCGGCGCTCCGCCAGGCGGTGGGACTGATGCGTCAGGGGCATGCCGTGCTGGTCTACCCGGAGGGTCACCGCAGCCCGGACGGGGTGCTGCAGCGTCCCCACCCGGGCGCCGGGTTCCTGGCCCGGACGGCCGGGGTGCCGATCCTCCCGGTGGGGATCTGGGGGACCGAGCGCGCCCTGCCCCTCGGCTCGATCCGGCCCCGTCACGCGCCGATCCACCTCCGATTCGGGCACGCCGCCCCGCTGCCCCCCGAGGACCCGGACGGCCCGCGCCGGTCCAATCAGGAGATCTCGGACCTGCTGATGGAGCGGATCGCGGAGGTCCTTCCCCCGTCGCGCCGCGGCATCTTCGATGGGACGACGGACTACCGGGCGGTGACTCCGCCTCCCGCCTGATGACCGCCGAGCTCGTCTCCTTTGACCTCGAAACCACCGGGCTGTCGCCCAAGAGTGAGCGGGTCATCGAGATCGGCGCCGTCCGTTTCGGGCAGGACGGGGTGACGCTCCGCGAGCTCCAGCTCCTCGTCGACCCGGGCATCGCGGTGCCGCTCCCGGTTCAGCGGCTGACCGGTATCACCGGCGCCGATCTGGCCGGCCAGCCGTCGCCACTCGAGGCCATGGCCCAGCTCGCCGAGTTCTGTGAGGGTGCCGACCTGGTCGGCCACGGGACCGGATTCGACCTCGCCTTCTGCAGCCAGCTCCTCCCCGACACCTTTGGCCGGAGAGAGGCGATGGACACGCTCGAGCTCGGACGCATCCTGCTGCCGCTCGCGGGCAGCCACAACCTCGGGGCTCTCGGCCGTCAGCTCGGGCTCCATCACGAGCGTCCCCACCGCGCCCTGAGCGACGCCCAGGCGACCGCGGAGCTCTTCCGGTGGCTGCTGGTGGAGGCCGCCTCGCTGCGGAGGACGACCTTCGCGGAGATGCACCGTGTCGCCGCCCAGGCGGGGACCTCCCTCGGGCATTTCTTCGACCTCGCCGCGGCCGAGCGGAGGAGCCACCCCGGGATGGAGGACCGACCGCACCCCGGGCGCGAGGGCCCTGCCACGGCGGCGGGCCCCGGACCGGTGGTGGCGGACCCCGGCGCGGAGGAAGCCGCCCGCGGCGAGCGCGAGGCGCTCCTCTTCGGGCCCCTCGCCGACGCCGCCGTGCGCCTCATCGGCCCCGGAGGCTCCCTCGCCGAGCGCCGCGGTTACGAGTATCGGGAGACTCAGGAGCAGATGGCACGGGCCGTGGCCCAGAGCCTGGAGCGCGGCGGACGCCTCCTCGTGGAGGCGGGAACGGGGGTGGGGAAGACGCTCGGCTACCTGGCGCCGCTCGCCATCTGGATCGAGCGGGGCAGCGGTCGAGCGGTGGTCGCCACCCACACCATCACGCTCCAGGAGCAGCTCGCCACCCGGGAGCTGCCCGCGCTGCAGCCCCACCTTCCCCGACCCCTCGGCTGGGCGATGCTCAAGGGCCGCAGCCACTACATCAGCCTGCGCCGCTTCCAGCGCCACCTCCGCCGCGGCGACATCGGTCCGCGTGGGCCGGACCTCGACGTCATCAGGTTCAAGCTCAAGCTGCTGCGCTGGCTCGACCTGACCCGCACCGGAGACCGGGCGGAGCTGCACCTCGGAGCCTCCGAGCGCGAACTCTGGCGTGCCGTCGAATCGACCGGGGATGACTGCCTGGGCAGCGCCTGCGCCAACTGGGGCAATGGCGCGTGCCACATGGTGGCGGCGCGCCGGACCGCGGCGACAGCCGAGCTGGTGGTGACCAACCATGCCCTTCTGCTCAGCGACGAGCCCGCGGAGGGGCACCTGCTCGGCGACTACTCGGCCCTCGTCGTCGACGAGGCCCACCACCTGGAGGAGCAGGCCACCCAGGCGGGCGGCCACCGACTCCGGAGCGCGGATGTCCTCCGGGCCCTCGATCACCTCCCCGAGGTCCTGGACCCGGGCCTGGCCAGTGCCCTCGAGGCCTGCCGCGACGCCGCCAACCGGCTCTTCGGCGAGGCCAAGGGCCTGCTCGCCGAGCGCCTCGGCGGGGGAGGCGGAGCGCCGACCGGGAGCCTCAGCGTCACCGACGACCTGCTCAGCGAGCCGCGGATGCAGCCCCTGGCGCGGAACGCCCGCCACGCCATCACGGTCCTCCGCCGGGCTGCTGAGGCTCTCCGCGCGGCGGGCCCGGCGAGCCTCGAGACCGACCTCCTCCCGCAGCCGGATCGAGAGCAGGAGGAGCTGGCGTTGGCGGCGTCCGCCCTCGAGGGATCGGCCAGCGCCATCGACGACGTGCTCCTCCACCGGCGGGAGGGACACGTCGCCTGGATGGAGCTGCGGGCCGAGCAGGCGGAGTTGCGCGACGCGCCGGTGGCGGCGGGAACCGCCCTCGGTGAGGGTCTCCTGGACGCGGCGCGCACCGTGGTCCTGACCTCGGCCACGCTCGCCATCGCCGGCGATTTCGGCTTTGTCCGGGAGCGCCTCGGGCTGGGGGCACGAACCGAGGAGCTGGCGCTGCCGTCACCGTTCGACTACCTCACCCAGGCCCTCTGCATCGTCGTCACCGACATCCCTCCCTACGACGATCCCGAGTACGAGCAGGCGCTGGCGGCCATCACCGCCGGCATCGGGCGCCGGCTGGGGGGCCGCACCCTCGGCCTCTTCACGGGGTACGGGGCGCTCCGCCGCGTCCGCGACCTGGTCGGCCGGCGGCTTGCGGGCAGCCAGATCTCCGTCGTCGCCCAGGGCCTCGACGGGACCCGGCGCCAGCTCCTGGCCTCCTTCGTCGAGAATCCCCGCACGGTGCTGCTCGGCACCAGCACCTTCTGGGAGGGGATCGACGTCCCCGGCGACGCCCTCCAGTGCGTGATCATCGCCAAGCTCCCCTTCGCCGTCCCCACCGACCCGCTCGTCCGCGCTCGCACCGCCGAGTTGCGCGATCCGTTCGGGAGCTACGTGCTCCCCGAAGCGGTCATCCGCCTGCGCCAGGGATTCGGCCGTCTGATCCGCTCGGGCACCGATCGGGG
>PMYJ01000084.1:29085-36492 GCA_003170875.1 Candidatus Dormiibacterota bacterium
GATGGCGGAGAATCGACCCCATGGTGAACTCGGCACCGGCCACGGCTACGGCGAGCGAAGCCGGGCCGCGCAGCGACATCGTGGTCGCGCTCGCCCAAATGGCACCCCGGTTGGGCGACCTCGGCGCCAACGTCACCCGCCACCTGGAGCTGATCGGCGCCGCCGCCGCGGGCGGAGCGGACCTCGTGGTATTCCCCGAGCTCTCGCTCACCGGCTACTTCCTCAAGGACCTGGTCACCGAGACCGCCCTGCGCCTCGACAGCCCCGAGATCCAGACCCTCGTCGAAGCGGCACGGGGCGTGGACGCCGTGGTCGGCTGCATCCTGGAGAGCGACGACCACCGCTTCTACAACGCAGCCCTCTACCTCTCGGGGGGCGCCATCGTCCACGTGCACCGCAAGGTGTACCTGCCCACCTACGGCCTCTTCGACGAGGCCCGGGATCTCGCCGCCGGATACCGGTTCCGAGCCTTCGAGGCTCCGCTGCGCTCCGCCGGAGCGCACCGTCCTTGGCGGGTGGGCGTGCTCATCTGCGAGGACCTCTGGCACCCGAGCTCCGCATACCTGCTCGCCCGCGACGGCGTCGAGGTGATCATCTGCCCGTCGGCGTCCCCGGGTCGCGGGGTCGGGCACGGATCCGAGCTCGGCACCGCCCAGAGCTACGACGTGATCACCCGGACCTACGCCCAGCTCCTCACCGCCTACGTCGTCTACTGCAACCGCATCGGCTACGAGGACGGCATCAACTTCTGGGGAGGCTCCCGGATCGTCGACCCCGAGGGACACCTGGTCGGCGAGCCGGCTGGGCGCGACGAGGGGATGCCCCTCCATCGCCTCGACCTCGCGGCCCTCCGCCGGGCCCGGATCGCCAACCCGATGCTCCGCGACGAGCGCCACGATATCGTCGACGCCGAGTGCCGGCGGCTGCACCGCCGCGAACGTGACTGAGACCGCGGCCGGGCTGAGCCGCACCGACGGCGCGCTGGCCGTGGATTGCGCCCTGGTCACCGAGATCCTGACCGGATTTGTCCGCGAAGAGGTGCGCAAGGTCGGATTCGAGCGCGGCGTGGTCGGGCTCTCCGGGGGCATCGACTCCGCGCTCACCCTGGCCGTGGTCTGCCGGGCCCTCGGGCCGGAGAACGCTCTACCGGTGATCATGCCCTACCGGGCGAGCAGCCCTGCGTCGGAGCGCGACGCCCGCCTGGTCGCCGCTCAGCTCGGGACCACCCCGCTGGTCGTGGACATCTCACCCCAGATCGACGCCTACTTCGACCGCTACCCGGACGCCGACCGCAACCGGCGCGGCAACAAGATGGCGCGGGAGCGGATGTCGATCCTCTACGACCTCTCGCTGGCGCGGGCGGCGCTGGTGGTTGGGACGTCCAACAAGACCGAGCTCCTGCTCGGCTACGGGACCATCCACGGCGACATGGCCCACGCCCTCAACCCGCTCGGCGACCTCTACAAGACCCAGATCTTCGCCCTCGCCCGGCATCTCGGGCTGCCCGCGGCGGTCATCGAGAAGGCCCCCTCCGCCGACCTCTGGGAGGGCCAGTCGGACGAGGACGAGCTCGGCTTCGAGTACGCGGCGGTCGACCAGCTGCTCCACCAGATGATCGACGAGCGCCGCACCCGGGCCGAGCTGCACGGGCTCGGCTTCGACGACGCCTTCGTCAAGCAGATCCAGCGCCGGGTCAGGGACAGCCAGTACAAGCGCCGGCCACCGCTGATCGCCAAGCTCTCCAACCGGACCATCGACCGCGACTTCCGTTACCCGCGCGACTGGGGCCACTGACGAACGCGGACACCCCTCCGGGGGCGCTGCTCACAGTCCTCGCGACGCCGATCGGCAACCTCGAGGACGTGAGCCGGCGCGCCGAACGCGCGCTGCGCGAATGCGACGTGGTGGTCGCCGAGGACACCCGCCGCACCCGCATCCTGATGCGCTCGCTGGGCATCGAGCGTCCGGTGATCTCCCTACCCGCCTTCGACGAGGAGCGCCGCATTCCCGCCCTGCTGGCCAGGCTGGAGGCCGGCCAGCGCCTCACCCTCTGCTCCGACGCGGGCACGCCGGCGGTCAGCGATCCGGGCAGCCGGCTGGTCGCCGCCGCCCACCGCGCCGGGATCACCGTCACGGTGGTCCCCGGCCCCAGCGCGGTCACCGCCGCGGTGAGCGGCAGCGGGCTGGGCGGAGGCGGCGGATTCGTCTTCCTGGGCTTTCCGCCGCGCTCCCCCGGGCGTCTGCGCCGCAGCGTCGAGGCCGCGCTGGGGCTGGGGGTGCCAGTGGTCCTCTTCGAGGCCGCCAACCGCCTGGCCAAGACCCTGGAGCTGATCGAGCCGCTCCTCGCCGACCGCCCGGTCGTGGTCGCCCGGGAATTGACTAAAGTCCACGAGACCTTCCACCGCGGCACCGCCCGGGAGCTGGTCGAGGAGCTTCGCCGGCAGCCCCCCCGGGGCGAGTGCACAGTCGTGATCGGGACATGAGCAGCACCTTCTACGTCACCGCCGCCATCGACTACGTCAACGGCGACCCCCACCTCGGCCATGTGTACGAGAAGGTCGGCTGTGACGTGCTCGCCCGCCATCACCGGCTGCGCGGCGACGACGTCCGCTTCACGGTCGGGACCGACGAGCACAGCCAGTCCGTGCTCCGGGCCGCACGGGACCGCGGCGTGAGCCCCGAGGACTTCGTCGCCTCCCAGGCGGAGAGATTCCTCTCCCTCTGGGCGTCGCTGGACATCGACTTCACCGCCTTCGTCCGCACCAGCGGCGAGGCCAACCGGCGCAGCACCGAGCGGCTGATGCAGGCCGTTCACGACGCCGGTTTCATCTACAAGGGTTGGTACCGCGCCTGGCTCTGCCCGTCATGCGAGCGCTACTACTCCGACAAGGAGCTGGTCGCCGGGCTCTGCCCGGTCCATGAGCGCGCCGTCGAGCTGGTGGAGGAGGACAACTACTTCCTCCGTTTGAGCGACTTCCAGGACCGCCTCCTCGACCACCTCGAGAGCCACCCCGACTTCCTCGTTCCCGAGCCGCGACGCAACGAGATCCTCCAGCTCATCCGGGGCGGCCTGGAGGACGTCAGCATCTCGCGCGGCTTCTCGAACTGGGGCTTCCCGCTCCCCTTCGACGCCTCTCAGGTGGTCTATGTCTGGTTCGACGCGCTGATCAGCTACATCACCGGGGTCGGCTACGCCTCCGACGACGAGGAGTTCGCGCGCTTCTGGCCCGCCGACGTCCATGTCATCGGCAAGGACATCACCCGCTTCCACGCCGTGATGTGGCCGGCGATGCTGATGGCCGCCGGCATCCCGCTCCCCAGGCGCGTGCACGCCCACGGCTTCATGACCCTGGGTGGCGAGAAGATGAGCAAGACTCGCGGTGTCTTCGTCGAGCCCACCGCGCTGGTGGAGCAGTTCGGCAGCGACGCGGTGCGCTACGTGCTGATGGCCGAGGTCCCCTTCGACCGCGACGGCGACTTCTCGATGGAGAACTTTGTCGACCGCTACAACGCCGACCTCGCCAACGACTACGGCAACCTGGTGTCGCGCACCGAGAAGATGATCCAGCGCTACTTCGAGGCCCGGGTGCCTGAGCGGGGAGGGGAGGAGCCCATCGACGCCGACCTGCGCGAGCTCGCCGCCACCGTGGTGCCGGAGTACGACCAGGCCATGGACGGCCTCGACTTCACCGTTGCTCTGGCGGCGGTCCGGAAGCTCGTGGCCCGGGCCAACAAGTACATCGAGGAGACCGCCCCTTGGAAGCTGAAGAGCGCGGGCGACGACCGGCTCGGCACCGTCTGCGCCGAGCTGCTCGAGGCGGTGCGGGTCAGCACCGGGCTGCTCCACCCCTTCATCCCCCGGGGCACCGCGAGGGTCGCGACCGACCTGGGCATCGATCTGAGCGGCGACCTGACCCGGGCCGTCCGATCGTGGCCGGCGCTTCACGGGGGTGATCCGGTCGGGGTGGGCGAGATCCTCTTCCCCCGATTGGATCGTGAGGCGATCCTGGGCGGGAGATGAGCGACCCGGGCCCCGCCATGGCCGGCCACGAACCCCTCGTCGACAGCCACTGCCACCTCCAGATCCTCGCGGAGCGGGGGGGTGCCTCCGGGGTGGAGCGGGCGCTGGAGCAGGCGTCGGCGGCCGGTGTGGTGCAGGTCGTCTGCCCCGGCCTCAACCTCGAGGACAGTGACCGCTGCCGTGAGCTCGCGGAGGCGCATCCGGGGGTCTTCTTCACCGTCGGCTGGCACCCCCACGAGCGGGCTGCCCCCGATCGGGCCCAGCTCGACGCGCTCGACCAGCTGCTCCGGCACCCGCGCGCGGTGGGCGTCGGCGAGGTCGGGCTTGACCAGTACTGGCGACCGGGGTACCACGAGACCCCGCTGGAGGTGCAGCAGGTCGCCCTGCATCAGATGCTGGAATTGGCCCGTGCCCGCTCACTGCCGGTGGTCATCCACGATCGTGACAGCCACGCCGAGGTGCTCACAGCGGTGGACGCGGTCCCCGGTGTGCACGGCGTCATGCACAGCTACACCGGCGATGCGGCCCACGCGCGCAGCTGTCGGGAGCGTGGCTTCCTGCTCTCCTTCTCGGGGATCGTGACCTTCCCCCGCAGCGAGGGCATCCAGGCGGCGGCCCGCGAGGTGGACGCTGAGGGATACCTGGTGGAGACCGACACCCCGTTCCTCGCGCCCGTGCCCCACCGGGGGCAGCCGAACACCCCCGCCTTCGTGGCGGCGACCGCAGCGGCGGTGGCGCGGCTGCGCGGGGTCGCCCCGGACGTCGTCGCCGCCGAGACCACCGCCAGCGCGCGACGCCTCTTCGCCCTCCCCGTGAACGACCTCCTCCGTGGCTGACGCCGTGGCGCGTCGCGCCGGGCCCGGGCCGTCCGGTCGCATCCGGAGGTGGGTGGGGTGAGTGCGGCCACCCGCCCGCTCGATCTCACCGACCCGCGGACGGTGGCGCGGGTGGCCCGCCAGGCCGGCCTCTTCGCCAAGCGCCGGCTCGGCCAGCACTTCCTGGTGGACCGAGGCGCGCTCGAAGCCATCGTGGAGGCGCTGGACCCGGCGGCCGGCGACACCGTCTGGGAGATCGGGCCGGGGATCGGGGTGCTCACCGCCGAGCTGGCCCGGCGGGCTGGGCGCGTCGTCGCCGTGGACCTCGATCCCGCCTGCATTCGGGCCGCCCGGGTGACCCTGCGCGGTCTCGCCAACGTGGAACTGATCGAGGGGGACGCGCTGCGGGTCGACGCGGCCAGCCTGCGCCTCCCCGACGATCACCTTGCCGCCGGCAACCTCCCCTACAACCTCACCGGTGCCCTGCTCAGCCACCTCTTCGAGGCGCCGATCCCGCCGCGCCGGGGGGTCTTCCTGGTCCAGCGCGAGGTTGCCGCCCGGATCGCCTCGCCGCCCGGGGGGTGGAGCCTGGCGACGGTGGCGGTGCGGTCGGTGGCGGACGTCGAGCGGGTCCGAGACGTGCCGCCGGCGAGCTTCATGCCCGAACCGGCGGTGGCGTCAAGCATCATTCGCATGCACCCCGCCCGGCCCATGCCCGAGGCGGAAAGGAGAGATGTGCTCCGACTGGCCCGCGCCGCCTTCCAGCTGCGGCGCAAAACCCTCCGCCACGGCCTGGGCCGGGCCCTCGGCGACCGTGCCGACCTGGTCGAGGCGGTGCTCGCGCACTGCGGGGTGGACGCGGGGCGGCGGCCGGAGACCCTCGACCTCGACGAATGGCGTTGCCTGGCGCGCGCCGCGAGGGAGATGGGATGAGCGGGGAGCGGCTGCCCGAGCCACCGCCCGAACACGTCCCGCTGCACGCGGTCCGTCCCGCGGTGCCGCCCCACCCCGACGACGCCGCCGGCTTTGCCCGCGTGCTGCGCCGGCGCGACTTCCGCTTCCTCTGGGGGGCCCAGTGCGGCAGTCAGCTGGCGCAGAACTTCATCCAGTTCGCGCTCCTGGTCGTCGTCTTCGACCTCACCGGCCTCACCACCGCGGTGGCGGCGGTCGCGGTCGCCTTCACCTTCCCCGGGGTGCTGCTCTCCGCGCCGGCAGGGGTGTTCGCCGACCGCCACGACAAGCGGTCGCTGATGATGCTGACCAACCTGCTCCGCGCCGGGCTCCTGGTGCTGATCCCGGTGAGCCAGCTGATCCCCTTCCTCCATCACCAGGCATGGCCGCTCCTGATCATCACCTTCCTCTTCAGCTCGGTCGGGCAGGTCTTCGCTCCGGCCGAGGCGGCCAGCATCCCCTCCCTGGTCAGTCGCGAGCAGATCCAGGGCGCCATGTCCCTCTTCATGACCACGGTGATCTTCACCCTCCTGCTCGGCAGCGTGCTGGCCCCCGTCTGCCTGATCCTCTTCGGGGATCTCGTCCCCTTCTACATCGCCGCCGGCCTCTTCGCGCTGGCCGCGCTCTCCTGCTGGCGGATCGGCGCATCGCTCCGGGCGGTGGAGGCGGGTGCGGGCCCCCAGAGCCACGTCTTCCGCGAGTTCCAGGACGGCATCGGCATCCTCCGCCGGGGCCCGGCGCTGCGCTGGGGGATGATCCAGCTCGGGCTGGCGCTGATCATGGTCTTCACCATCTACGCGCTCGGGGCGCCCTACCTGCAGAAGGTGCTGCACCGCTCCCCGAACGACATCTCCATCGTCCTGGGCCCGGCCATGGTCGGGCTGGTGGCGATGGCGGGGGTTCTCGGGCAGCATCTCATCACCCTCTCTCGACGTTCGATCAGCGTCATCGCCTTCATCACCACGGGAACCTGCCTGGTGGCGATGGGCGTGCTGCCCCCCGTCTTCCAGCGCCTCGGCATCAGCGGGCTGGTCATCCCCGCCGTGGTGTTCCTGGCCCTCGTCTTCGGTTGCGCCCTCGGCGCCATCCTGATCCCCTCCTTCACCGTCCTCCAGGAGGGGACCACGGAGGAGTCGCGCGGCCGCATCTTCGGCGGGGTCTTCACCGTCATCAACGCCTCCATCGCCCTGCCTCTCCTCGCCTTCGGGGGCGCGGTCGACCTCTTCCACTCGGTCACCGGGGTCGTCGACGTCTTCGGCGCCCTGGTGATCTCCGCCGGCCTCCTCTTCCGCTTCGCGTTCTGGAGCCGGCTGGCCGTTCTCGACCATCCCGCCACGGTGGACGCGACATCTCCACGAGCGAGTTCCAGCCCCTGACACGGACGTGCAACGGCCGGGTCGCGGTGCCATGTAAGACCCGGCTCGGCCCGAAGCCGGTGGCAAAGTCGGGGAACTCCGCGAGAGATGGCGGCCCACAGGGGCGCCGGCTCGAGGAGAGTGGAGGCGCAAGGGGAGAGATGCGAGCCATCGTGACGTGCGAGTGCTGTGGATATCGCCAGGCGGTGGCCCGCCCCATCCGTCGCCCCGAGCAGTTCCACGTGATCTGCCACGGCTGTGAGGG
>PMYJ01000165.1:0-1807 GCA_003170875.1 Candidatus Dormiibacterota bacterium
AAGGTGGCGGGGTCGAGCAGGCGTCGCCGGGTCTCGGCCAGCGCCGCCTCGGTCTCCGCGATCTCACTCTCGAGGAGGCGACCGGCGGCGGAGAGGGAGCGGGCGGCGGCGCGCACCTTGCGCCCCAGGGCGGGCGTGTGGGACGGAGCCGGTGGCGGCTCAGGGCGGTGCTGCCCGGAGCGGTCGGGGCCGGAGCGGTGCTGCCCAGAGCGGTCGGAGCCGGAGCGGTGCTGTCCGGAGCGGTCGGATCCGGAGCGGTCCCGCCCGCGGCCGTCGCGACCCGCCGCCTTCCGACGACNNGCCCGTTGCCGGCGCGGCGGCCACCACGGGCGCGCCCCCACCCCCGGGCCGGCGGTCGCGCTGGCGATCGGCGAGGAGCGCCGTGTAGCCGCCCACGACCTTGCGAACCATCCCTCCCTCCTCGATGGCCCAGGTCTCGGTGGCCAGGGCGTCGATCAGCGCCCGGTCGTGCGACACCAGGACCAATGCTCCCGGGTACTTGGTGAGCGCCCCCTCCAGCACCTCCTGGGCGGGCAGGTCCAGGTGGTTGGTCGGCTCGTCCAGGAAGAGGAGGTTGGTCGGCTCGAGCGCGAGCTTGCCCATCAGCAGGCGGGCACGCTCCCCGCCCGAGAGGTCGCCCACTCGCCGGTGGACCTCGTCACCTGAGAAGAGCAGCGCCCCCAGCATGTTGCGGCCCCGCTCGGGGCCGATCGGGTGGTCGGCGAGCAGGTCCTCCATCACCGTGCTGTCCTGGTTGCTCGCGAAGCTCTGGGAGTCGGTCACCTGGCCGCGGCCCAGGTCCTGGCGGTAGAGGCGGAACACCGTCCGCGGGCCCAGCTCCACGCGGCCCTCCAGCGCGGGCAGCTCGCCGGCGAGGGTGTGGAGGAGCGTCGACTTCCCGCTCCCGTTGGCCCCCACCACGGCGATCCGGTCCCCGGGGGCGAGGGTCAATGGCGGCAGCTCCAAGAGCGGCGCCTCCCGTCCCACCACGAGCCCCGACGCTTTGAGGGTGACCCGTGAGGAGGGGGCGGTGGCGAAGCGGAGCCGGGGCCGCCGGTCGTCCGGCGGTGCGGCCACACGGGGCAGGCGGTCCAGCTTGGTCTGCCGTCCCCGGGCCTCGCGGGCACGCTGGCCGGCGCGGTACCGGCGGATGAATTCCTCCTGATGCCGGATGTGGTCCTGCTGCTCCTCGTACTCCTTGAGGCGGCGGGCCCGGCGCTCCACGCGCAGGCGGACGTAGGCGCTGTAGTTGCCCGGGTACTCCTCGGCGGTGCCGTGGTTGAGCTCCAGAACCCCGGTGCAGACGTGATCGAGGAAGCGGCGATCGTGGGAGACCAGGACAAAGGCGGTGCCCACCCCGGCCATGAAGTCCTCCAGCCACTCGATACCCTCCAGGTCGAGATGGTTGGTCGGCTCATCAATCAACAGGAGGTCGGCGTCGGCCACCAGCAGCTTGGCCAGCTCCACCCGTCGCTGCTGGCCCCCGGAGAGATCGGCGGGGTCACGGCTTCGCTGCTCCTCGTCGATCCCGAGCCCGCCCAGCGCCTCACGTGCCCGCGCCTCCAGCTCGTACCCGCCGGCGTCCTCGTAGCGATGCTGGAGGTCCCCATAACGGCTCAATTGGCCCTCCAGCCCCGGCCCCTCCTGGCTCATCGCCACCTCGAGGAGGGAGAGCTCGTGCCGCATCGCGGCCAGGTCGGTCCGCGACGCCATCACCTCCTCGAGGACGGTCTTCGCCACCGGGACGGGCGCGTCCTGGGGGAGGTGGGCGCTGCGGAGCCCGCGCTGGCGGTCGATCTGCCCGTCG
>PMYJ01000165.1:1851-5168 GCA_003170875.1 Candidatus Dormiibacterota bacterium
CGGCGACATGCTGGCACAGCCCCGCGGGGTCGCTGCGGGAGGGGAGGGGCGCGCCGCTACCATCGGCCCGACCATCAGCGGAGGAGACGGTGACCGGCGTCGACTACGTCCACGGCTACTCGGGGAGGGAGGCGGAGCGCCTCACCGACCAAGCGGACACCCTCGCCGCCCTGCTCCACGACGGCGTCGCCTTCCCGCCCGGCGAAAGCGTCCTCGAGCCCGGCTGCGGCGTGGGTTCCCAGACGGTGCACCTCGCCGCGCACAGCCCCCGCGCCCGCATCGTCTCGGTGGACCTCTCGGATGCGTCGCTCGCGGAGGCACGCCGCCGCGTGACGGACGCCGGTTTCACCAACGTGACCTTCCAGCGGGCGGACATCCACCGCCTGCCCTTCGAGGACGCGTCCTTCGACCACGTCTTCGTCTGCTTCCTGCTCGAGCACCTGGCCGACTCGGCGCTGGGCCTGGCGGAGCTTCGCCGGGTGCTGAAACCGGGCGGCAGCATCACTGTGGTGGAGGGGGACCACGGCTCGGCGTACTTCTACCCCGACAGCGAGGCGGCGCGCCGGGCCATCGGCTGCCTGGTGGAGCTGCAGGCGCGCGTCGGGGGGGACAGCCTGATCGGGCGCCGCCTGTACCCGCTGCTGTCCGCCGCGGGCTTCCGGGGCGTGCGCGTCGAGCCCCGCATGGTCTACGCCGACAGCTCCCTTCCCCAGCTCGTGGAGGGGTTCACGCTGAGGACCTTCACGGCCATGGTCGAGGGCGTCCGCGCGGAGGCCCTGGAGCAGCAGCTGATCTCGGAGGCGGAGTGGGAGCGGGGGGTCGACGCCCTGCACCGCACCGCCGAGCAGGACGGCGTCTTCTGCTACACCTTCTTCAGGGCGGTGGCATCCCGGTAGCGGCGCGTGACCTCGCGGCCTCCGCCTCCGCCGTCGCAGTCGCGCCATCTCCGGTCCCGCCGTCGCGGGACGGGGCCCCCGCGAGCGCACCCTCCCGCGCCAGGATGCGGCGGAGGATCGCCACCGACGCGGCGTAGGTCGAGTCCATGCCGAAGTAGGAGAGCCCGCGCGCGCCGAGCGTCCGGGCCTGGGTGAAGGGCGTGTCCGAGGCGTAGTGGATGATCCCGAAGTCGAGCGGCAGCTTCGAGAAGTTGACCGGCTCCCCGGCCGGGTAGCGTCCGGCCTCGCTCATCTCATAGATGGCGTTGCAGTAGGGCCCGGCCTCCATCTCCACGACCGTGAAGGCCTCCCGGTAGTAGAAGTCGAGGTAGCCGCGGTTCTGGAGGAAGGTGCCCTTGACCGACACCGCCCGCTGGTTGTCCAAACCGCTGCCGAAGCGGATGTAGGGCGCGATGTCGGCGACCGTGAACGCGTTGTCGAGCCAGTAGGTGCAGCCGCTGTGCTCGTCGTGGACGACGCTCGAGATCATCACGTCGCCGACGTCGGCGTTGAGCGTCGCCGCCTTGCCCAGGACATAGACGCCCCGCAGCTCGGCCGCGGTCTCGGCCACCTCGCGGAGGATGTTGTAGGCGGCGAGCCCCAGCGGGTAGTCGATGTTGACGATCACCGCCTGGCTGCTGCGCAGGCGGGCGGCGTCGACCGGTCCCAGCCGGGGATCGAAGTTGGCGGGGTCCAGCCGGTCGAGCGGTATCACCTGGGCGGCGACGTCCAGGGCGGTGCGGCTGGCCACCCCGTGGACCCCCTGCTCCCGCTCCTCGTGCCGGAGTCGGCCGCGCTCGTCGGTCGCGATGCTCCCGGTGTGGAGCCGGGCGGCGTAGTAGAGGAAGTTGTTCCAGTCGCCCTCGGCCAGACCCTTCCGGAAGCGCTCCAGCTCCCGGCCGAGGTCGCCCGGCCCCCGGGCCTCGACCATCTCGACGAGCGAGGCCTCGTGGTGGCGGGCCACCCCGGTGACCAGGTTGGCGAGGCTGTGGGAGTTGCTGCTCACGAAGTAGACGGGGCGATCGAGCAGGGACTGGCTGCGCATCGTCCCGGTCACCTGCTGCCACCAGCGGCGGGTCACCCGCGCGTAGCCGACCTGGGTGCCGCCGAGCATGCGCACCCGGATCGACTTCTTCCGAGCCGCGATCAGACGGAGGCGCTCGGCGAACGTCGCACCCCAGATCTCCTGGAGCTGCGTCCAGTCGTCCTCACGCCCCCCACAGACGCTCGACAGCCATGTGGGCGTGGGCTCGTCGGGGACGGCGGCGGGGCCGAGGGCGATGCGGAGCTTGTTCCACTCGATCTGGAAGGCGACCAGGGTGGGGATGAGGTCGTCGACGTCGGACGCCGACGCGATGAGAACGGCCAGCGTCCCCCTGCCGTCCTCGTACCACCGCCGGCGCCGGCCGGGCGCCGACGCCTCGGCCCATTCGGTGAGCTGGAAGTCGTTGCGGGCAAACACCTCCATGGCCTGGCCCATGACCACCCGTCCCGCCCGCACCACCGAGGCCGGCAGCCGCCGTACCGCGTAGAGGAAGGCGCCGAGGTCGGGCTCGGTAGAGGCAGCCAGGCTGTGCAGGCTCGACCCCATGGCCCGATGCGAGGCCTCGAGCACTCGCAGCGGGGTCTCACCGGTGGACCGGAGGAGCGTCGTATAGGTGCGGTGGTACACCTCCACGGCCTCGGCCATCGTCGCCTCGCTACCGGTGGGGGTGGGCTGGGCCGGGTCGTCCGGGCCGGACGAGGGGCGCTGCGGGGTGCGGAGCGGCATCGGTCCATTCTGGCGCACCCCGGCAGGGGTCTCGGGTCGGAGGCCACGGTGCAGTCCCTATCCTTGGGCCCATGGGACGCATTGCCGTGACCGGCTCGGTCGCCTTCGACACCATCATGGTCTTCCCCGGGCGCTTCGGCGATCACATCCTNNGCGGCCAACATCGCCTACACCCTGGCTCTCCTGGGCGAACGGCCGATGCTCTGCGCGGCGGTCGGCAGCGACTTCACCGAGTACGGCGCCTCCCTGAGCCGGACCGGCGTCGACACCTCGGCGGCGCTCGGCTGTGACGACGTACCCACCGCCTCCTGCTTCATCACCACCGACCTCGCCGACAACCAGATCACCGCCTTCTTTCCCGGGGCCATGGCTCGCGCCGCCGACATCGACCTCCGCGCCCTGGAAGACGTCGAGCACGTGGTCGTCGCCCCCGACTCCCCGGACGGGATGACCGCCCACATCGCCCAGGCACGCCAGATGGGGGCCCGTCTCGTCTTTGCCCCCGCCCAGCAGATCCCGTCGATCAGCGATCAGACCCTGGTGGCCGGTCTCGACGCGGCCTGGCTCGTGGTCGGCAACGACTACGAGCTGGAGCTGGTGCGCAACCGCAC
>PMYJ01000165.1:5235-9623 GCA_003170875.1 Candidatus Dormiibacterota bacterium
CGCGGTCTGGATCCGGCGCAGGCAGGGCGCATGGGGTCGCTCGCCGCCACCTACGCGGTGGAGCAGCAGGGGCCCCAGGCTCATCGCTTCACCCCGGCGGAGTTCGTCGCCCGCTACGGAGAGGTTTTCGGGGGCGAGCCGGTCGTCGCCGGCTCCACCTCCACCGCGCGCCGAAGCCCGGCCTGAGCCGGCTCCCTGCCCCGGAGCGCTGCCCCGGGGTCCGCTCTCTGAGCTCGCCGGCTGTGGCCCTCAGGCGGGTGGGGCCGCCTCACCCGTGAGGCCGGCGAAGACGTCGGTCTCGGGCAGCGTGGTGGGGACCCTCGAGAACACCAGCTGGTAGAACTCGTCGGAGAAGTGCTCCCTGAGGATCTCCTCGGGGACGCTGAGCAGGGCGAACTCCTCGGTGAGCTGGCTGCGATGGGCGATCAGTGCCTCGCGCTTGCGGCTCAGCTGGTCGCGGCAGTTGACCCGGGTGGTCACCAGCTCGTCGGGGGTGACGAAGTCCAGGCTGTCGGGATCCGCCTCCCCGAAGGGCGGCTTCATCCCCGCCGCCTTGGCCATCTCCGCGATCCGTCGCACCTCGGAGCGGGGGAAGGCGGTGTAGTAGAGCTTGCTCACCCGCCAGGGAGCGCCGAGCCCCGGATAGACGGCGTGGTAGGCGGCCTCGACCGCGACCAGGGTGACCCGGTGGGCCTGGATGTGGTCGGGATGCCCGTAGCCGCCGTTGCCGTCATAGGTGACGACAACGTGGGGGCGGAAGCGGCGGATGTGGGCGACGACCCGGCCCACCGCCGCATCGAAGTCGGCCCGCCAGAACGCTCCCGGCGCGTTGTTGGTCTCGGTCCCGGCCATCCCCGAGTCGCCGAACTCGAGGAAGTTGATCTCGGAGACCCCCAGGATCTCCCCGGCCCGGCGCAGTTCGGCTTCGCGGATCTCCTTGAGCCGGGGCCGGATCTCGTCCTCGTTGGCAGCGTACTCGGGGTCGAAGATGGTCGCCACCTTGCCGTCGGTGCAGCAGATCACCGAGGTGGAGATGCCGCGATCCGCGCAGAGGGCGAGCAGCCCGCCCATGGTGATGGTCTCGTCGTCCGGATGGGCGTGAACGGCCAGCAGACGGAGCCCCGAGACGTCGCTCACGGCGTCTGTCACGGCGTCGCGGGGCGGACCTTCACCGAGCGCATCACGTCGCCGACGCGGATCACGCTCAGCACCTCCATCCCCTTCACCACCTGGCCGAAGAGGTTGTACGACTTGGTTAGGGTGCGGCGGTTGTCCACGGTGGAGATGAAGAACTGGGAGCCGTTGGTGTGGGGCCCCGAGTTGGCCATCGCCACCGAGCCGGCGATGTAGTCACCCTGGACTGGCTCGTCCTCGAAACGGTAGCCGGGGCCGCCGCGGCCGCTGCCCTCGGGGCAGCCTCCCTGAATGACGAAGCCATCCACCACGCGGTGAAAGGTCAGGCCGTCGTAGAAACCCTCACCGGCGAGGAAGACGAAGTTGTTGACCGTCTTTGGCGCCCGTGAGGCCTCCATCGCAAACTCGATGTCCCCCCGGTCGGTGGATATGGCTGCCAGGTAGCGGCCGGTGGGATCGATGACCTGCTCGGATCGTGCGTACTGTTTGGGCATCGTTGCAGTCTAGCCGAGGACTGAGCGCGGGCAGGCCGCCAGATGGGGCCTCGGACCGGCTGGTAAGCTCGGCGGCGGCGACCCGCCGCCGAGGTCGCGGGGGACAAGGAGGACGGCCGTGAACGTGGTGGTGTGCGTGAAGCTGGTCCCCGATCCGGACAGCGTGGGACAGCTGGACGCGACCACGCACCGGCTCCGCCGTGACCTCGCCGAGCCGGTTCTCGACCCCGGTGACGAGTTCGGCGTCGAGGCCGGACTGCGGCTCGTCGAGGCCCACGGCGGAGAGGTCCGGGTCGTCTCAATGGGGCCGGAGCGGGCCCTGGACGCCGTTCGCAAGGCTCTGGCGATGGGCGCCGCACGGGGAGTGCTCGTCACCGATGACGATCTGGGCGGCTCGGACGCGCTGACCACCGCCAAGGTGCTCGCCGCCGCCATCGGCCGCGAGCCGTTCGACGTGGTCATCACCGCCACCGAGTCCACCGATGGCTATACGGGGATCGTCCCCCAGGCGCTCGCCGAGCTGCTCGATGTCCCCGCGGTCACCTTTGCCACCGGCGTCGTCTCGGACGGGACGGCATTGACCGTCACCCGCCAGACCGAGAGCGGGTCGGAGACGATCCTGGCCGGACTTCCCTGCGTGCTCTCGGTGACCGCCGGCGTCAACGAGCCGCGCTACCCCTCGCTGCGGGGCATCATGGGGGCCAAGTCCAAGCCGATGGATCGCTGGACCCTCGCCGACCTTGGGCTCGGGGGCGTGGGTGGCGCGGGCGCCGGCCAGACCGTGGTGTCGGTGACCACGTCGGAGGAGCGCCGGGCCGGCGAGGTCGTCACCGATGACGGGGACGGTGCCCACCGCATCGTCCTGCTCCTGGCCAGGGCGCGGGTGATCTGAGATGGCGCTCGGGACCGTCTGGGTCTTCGCCGAGCTGAGCCAGGATCGAGCCGCGACCGGAGCGCTCGAGCTCCTGACCAAGGCGCGCTCGCTCGGGGCGGCGGACGTCGAAGCGGTCTGCTTCGGTCCGGGAGCGGGCGACGCCGTCGCCGAGCTCGGCCGGCACGGGGCCACGACCGTCCGCCTCTCCACGGACCCCGCGTTCGCCGAGCTCCTGCTCGGCGGGCCGGCCGCGGACACCCTCGCCGCCGCCGTCGCCGAGCACCGGCCCGACCTCATCCTCTTCGCCGCGACCCACACCGGCCGCGACGTCGCCGGGCGGCTGGCGGCCAAGCTGGACGTGCCCGTCATCGCCAACGGCCTCGACATCGAGGCCGGCGAGGCGATCACCGTGACCACCGCCATCTTCGGAGCCACCCAGGTCGTCCGCACCGAGTTCGGCGCCCGGCGACCCGCCCTCGCCCTCTTCCGGCCGAAGTCGTTCCCTGCGGCGGTGGCTCCCGGCGCGGTCGCTCCCCGGGTCGTCGAGGTCCCGGCCGTGATCCGGGAATGCCACCGGCGCGCCAGGGTGGTCGACCGCTCCGTCGAGATCGCCGCCGGGCCCAAGCTGGAGGAGGCTGAGGTGGTGGTGAGCGGAGGCCGCGGCATTCAGAACGCAGGCAACTTCGAACTTCTCCGCGAGGTGGCCGAGCTGCTTCACGGTGCCGTCGGCGCGAGCCGAGCCGTCGTCGACGCGGGCTGGGTCCCCTACTCCCTGCAGGTGGGTCAGACCGGCAAGACCGTCAAGCCGGCCGTCTACATCGCCTGCGGCATCAGCGGGGCGATGCAGCATACCGTCGGGATGAGGGGAGCCCAGAAGATCGTCGCCATCAACAAGGACCCCCAGGCGCCGATCTTCAAGCTCGCCGACCTGGGCATCGTGGGCGACGCCCTGATCGTCCTCCGCCAGCTCCGCGACGAGCTGAGGTCCAGGCCGGGCTGACCACTCCGCGGGTCGCGCCCGGCCCCCCAGCTGGGCCGCCGCCCCGATCTCGTCGTCATCGGACGGTGACCGGATTGCAACAAAGGGTCATTGCAGATGGCAGGACTGGCCTATACTCGCCGCGGATGGACGATAAGGTCATCGTCGACCTCCTCGGCCAGGTGGGCAATCTTTTCACGTCCAGCCTTGAGCTGAAGGAGACCATCGATTTCATGCTCAAGGCGGCCAGCGACCTGGCTGTCTGTGACGCGGCCACCGTTTTCCTTCTCGACGAGGACGATCGCACCCTCTCCGCGATCGCGACATTCCCATTCGCCGAGGCGGTCAACAAGGTGGCTCGTTTTAAGCTGGGCGAAGGGATTGTTGGCTGGGCGGCCAAGCAACGAAAGATCGTCTCCGTGAACGACGCCACCCAGGACAGCCGCTTCAAGAACCTTGAGATGGGTTACTCGCCGAGGTCGGTACTGATCATGCCCCTGGAGTCGCCGCGCCGCCTCGTGGGCGCGCTGACGATCGCGAGGAAGGAGGTCAAACCCTTCACGTCGGTGGAGCAGGCGCTGGTCCAGATCATCGCCAACCAGGCGGCGATCTCGATCGACAACGCCCGCCTCTACACCACCCAGAAGAGGCAGATCAAGGAGATCGCCGACCGGACCCGCGAGCTGGAGATCGCCAACGCCCACATCGCCGAGATCTCCCGGCTGAAGAGCGAGTTCCTGGCCAACATGAGCCACGAGCTGCGCACCCCCCTCAACGCCATCCTGGGGTTCAGCGAGATCCTCAAGGACAACCTTGTGGAGCTCTCCGAGGACCAGCGCCACGAATGCCTGGAGAACATCCACGCGAGCGGCAAGCACCTCCTCGAGCTGGTCAACGACGTCCTCGA
>PMYJ01000054.1 GCA_003170875.1 Candidatus Dormiibacterota bacterium
GCTTCCGGGAATGCTGTCCCGCGCGTGCGGTCTCACTCGGATCGGTCACAGATGCACTCCTGTCTGGTGGTCGGCCGTCTGGAGTATGACGCGCCGCCAGCCAGTCCGCGACAGTCGGCTGCGCCCTGTGACGGTGATCCAGATTCACTACTCGGGGCAGTCGCCGGCGTCGCCGCTCGGTTCTCGGAAGCTTGGAGGTCGGCCCCGCGCATGACGCCTGGGTGGTCGGGGACGAGCCGTGCGTCGCCCTCGACTTCGGGGCGATCGCCCCCTGAGGCGTCGTGAGGCACACGGCGTCGGGAAGCGCGGCAACGCGACAATGCAGTCCATGACCACGCTGGATGGGGCATTCCTTCTCGCCGGCCGAGTGCTCTTCGCGGCGCTTTTTGTCTACTCCGCGCGGGGGCACATCCAGCGGCATCCCCAGTATGTCCGCGTTGCCACCGGGAAGCTGCCGATCGCCTTCCTCGCCGCGTGCCCACCGGCCTCTACCTGATCCTGGCGTCCGTCTCCCTCATCGCGGGCATCTGGACGGACATCGGCTCGTTGATGATTGCGGCGTTCCTGGTTCCCACCACCCTCTTGTTCCATCCCTTCTGGACCGTCTCGGACCCGGCCGCCCGTCGCACCCAGGTGAGCGGCTTCTACCGGAATCTGACCCTGATCGGAGCTGCGCTGGCACTCTTTGCGCTGTTCGCGGCGGCGGGCCACGTCCCCTTCGCGGTCACCGGCCCGGCCCTCAACCTGCGCTAGCGGCGATCAGCGCCCCCTGCCCGCCAGGGGAGAATTCACCTCTCCGGGGGATGGGCGGGCGCGATCCGCGCGCGTAACCTTTGCCCTGAGCCCGGCGATCTCTCTCGACATCGGTCCGCTGGGCCGCTCGTCGCCGCCGTCCGCCGATCGACCGGGGAAGCCATGAAGCGCCTACGCATCGTCGGGGTGGGCGCGGTCGCCGCCGCGGCCGCCGCCTTCTTCTTCCAGCCGCGCAAGGGGGCCGAGCGCCGCGAGGCAGTCCGACGAGGCGGAAAGCGCCTGGCCCGTCACGGGGCCAATGCCACCTCTCTGATCGGCACCCGCCGGCATCGGACAGGGGCGGCGGTGGCGGACGTGGTGGCGCGGATCGAGGACGCGTTGCTGGAGGGGCTCGGCGCCGACGGGTTCTCGCTCCGGGTCATCGCCGGCGACGACGACACCCTGACGGTCCGAGGCGAGGTGGACTCGCTCGACCTGATCCGCCGTGCCAGCGAGGTGATCGAGAGGGCGCGCGGTGGGGCGGAGGTGGTCAACCTGATCCGGCTGCGAGTTCCGTCCGCCGGGGGGGCCCTAGCCAGCTGAGCCCGGGTGGCATTCCCGGGAACGGGCTGCCATGCTGGCGCGTTGCAGGGACGTGCGCACGCGCAGGATCGCGGTCACGGTCGTGGGCTGGGACGCTCTCCTCTACACGATCACCTTCTACCCGCTGAGCGGCTCCGGCCAGACCTACGACGTCTCGGGATGGGTGTGCCCCAAGAACGTTGACGTGAGTGTGGGGACGACCCAGCAACCCCCCCTGAACGACCAGGGTTGCTCGGTCATCCGCCTCGTGGCCGGTCTCCTTCCCCCGAGGGCCGCCGGGACTGTGGGCGCGGGCGCGGACTGCTGAGCCGGCTCGCTCCAGCCGCTCGGCGACCCCTGACGTACGATCGGAGCAATGCCCACACTCCACCCGCCCCTCCAGCCCATGCTCTGCCGCTCCGCGGACGACATCCCCGCAGCGCCCGGCCTCGTCTACGAGCCCAAGTGGGACGGCTTCCGCTGCATCGTCTTCCGCGAGGGCGATTCAATCCACCTGGAGAGCCGTAACAGCCTGCCCCTGCAGCGCTACTTCCCCGAGCTTCTCGACCCGCTCCGGGCGGCCCTTTCCGAGCAGGCGGTGGTCGACGGCGAGATCGTGATCGCCGGCCCGCGCGGCCTCGACTTCGACGCCCTCCAGCTCCGCCTCCACCCCGCCGAATCGCGGGTGCGCATGCTCGCGGCGGAGAGCCCGGCGACCTTCATCGCCTTCGACCTGCTGGCGAGCGGGGACGAGGACCTCCGCGGGCAGCCGCTCGTCGACCGCACCGCTCGCCTCCACGCCCAGCTCACCCCCAACCCCCAGGTGGCCCTCACCCCGCAGACCACCGACCCCGAGGAGGCGGCGTCCTGGTTCATCCGCTACGAGGGCGCCGGCTGCGACGGGGTGGTCGCCAAGCCGCTCGACTCGACGTACCGGAGCGGAGACCGCGGCTGGATCAAGGTCAAGCATCTTCGCACCGTCGACGCTGTGGTCGGCGGATACCGCCGGGACCTCAAGGTCGAGGCGGTGGCATCCCTCCTGCTCGGCCTATACGACACGGACGGAGTTCTCCACCACGTCGGCCACACCGCGTCGTTCTCGGCTGCCGAGCGCCGCGACCTGCTGGTGCGGCTGCGGCCCCTGGAGGGCGGCACCTCCTTCGGTGCGGGGAGGACACCGGGTGGGCCGTCGCGATGGACGAGGGGTCGTGATGCGGACTGGGTGGCCGTGCGTCCCGACCTGGTCTGCGAGGTCGCATTCGACCATCTGCAGGGCAACCGCTTCCGCCAAGCCTCCCGCTTTCTGCGCTGGCGCCCCGACAAGGCCGCGACCGAATGCGGGTACGACCAGCTCCTGCCTCCCCATCCCTTCGACCTGGGGGCGATCCTGGAGTCCCGCACGTAGCAGCCGGTGCCCGCCTACTCGGTGGGGAGGAGGTTGGCGGCGATCCTCGCGACGCGTTCGGGATCGGCGATGGCATCGATCTCGACGATTCTGCCGTCGCTGACGGTGAAGCCCATCACCGTCAGCGGGCGCCCGTCCACCGTGACGATCACCCCGGCCGCGCCGTTCACAAGCGCGGGGAGCACCTCTGCACCCGGGAGGCCGGAGCGCAGCCCGCGCAGCGCCTGGCGGGCCACCACCGCCGCCCCGTTGCGCACCATCGACGCGGCGGACGGGGCGGCGCCGGCGTCCAGACGCAGCACCACCGCTGGGTCGAGCAGCGCGACCAGGGCGTCGAAGTCGCCCGCGCGGGCCGCTTGGAAGAAGGCGTCGACCACCTCATGCTGGCGCGCGAGGTCGGCGTCCGGAGTCGGCACCTCCGCGCCCTTGATCCGCCGGCGCGCCCGGCTTGCCAGCTGCCTCGCCGCCACGGGCGTGCGGCCCACCATCGGGGCGATCTGCTCGAAGGGAAGCTGGAACATGTCGTGGAGCACGAAGGCGAGGCGCTCCGCCGGGGCCAGGGTGTCGAGTACGACGAGCAGGGCGAGGCCGACCGAATCGGCGAGCAGCGCCTGCTCCTCAGGTGAGGCGATGACTGGATCGGGCACGTGCACGGGGAGCGACTCCTCGCGGCGCACGTTGCGGGAGCGCAGCGTGTTGAGACATACACGGGCGACGACCGTCGTCAGCCACGCCTGCAGGTTCTCGACCTCGCTCGGGCCGGTCCGGCTGAGCCGCAGCCAGGCGTCCTGGACCGCGTCGTCGGCCTCGGTGAGCGACCCCAGCATCCGGTACGCCACCGCCCGCAAATGGGCCCGGTGCTCTTCGAAACGGTCCGCAAGCCATTCCTGGTCAGCCACCGGTCACATAGCTCCTTCTCAGCGTGTCTGAGGGGTAGACCCGCGAGATCGAGCAGATGTGACGGGCGGATCGGCCCGTGGATCAGGAGGAACCATGGCAGCACGGATTCTGGTCATCGGCGGCACCGGTAGGCTGGGGCGGCCCGTGGTCGCGCTGCTGCGAGACGCCGGCTGCGAAGTGCGCGTGGTCACCCGCCACCGGGGTGACGCTGGAGAAGGCATCGAGCATATGGTGGGCGACCTTCACACCGGCGAGGGGATCGAGCCCGCGCTGGCGGGGGTCGCGACCGTCGTGAACTGCGCCGGCAGCCCCAAGGGCGATCAGGGGATGGCCGAGACCCTGGTGCGGGCGGCGCAGCGGGCGGGAACTCCACACCTCGTCAACATCTCCGTGGTGGGCGTCGACCGGGTGCCGATCCGGAGTCGCGTCGACCGTGCCATGTTCGGCTACTTCGCCGCCAAGCTGGCCGCTGAGCGAGTGATCTCCGGATCTGGACTTCCCTGGACGACGCTACGTGCCACCCAATTTCAGGACGCCTTCGTCTGGTTGGCCCGGGGGATGTCGCGGCTGCCGGTGATGCCGGTCGCGGCCGGGGTCCGCTTCCAGCCGGTGGACACCCGGGAGGTTGCGGCTCGGGTCGCGGCGCTCGCCCTCGGCGAGCCCGCCGGGCTCGTGCCCGAGATGGCCGGGCCGCGCGTGTACGCCATGGGCGATCTGCTCCGCGGTTACCTGAGGGCCAGCCACCGCCACCGCGTGCTCCTCCCCCTGCACATGCCCGGTGGGGCCGCCCGCGCGATCCGAGCGGGCGCCAACCTCGCTCCCGAGGGGGCCGTCCTGGGTCGCCGCACCTGGGAGGAGTGCCTCGACGACGAGGTGGGCTCGAGGCGGCGGGCGCGTCGCTGAGATCCCGCGGGCCGCCACGGACGCACCGCGCGGCCCCTGGCTGGGCGGAGCGAGGCTTGCGACGTGATGCGGGGATAGTTCGTCAGCTCTTGCGAGCGCGGGACGGTGCCACCCGGCGCGGCTCGTCGTCGCCCTTGGGGAAGTGGGGCGGCCAGGGGGCGTCGCCCAGTCCCTCGCGCTCGTCGCGGTCGGCCAGCTCCAGCAGGGTGTCCAGCCGGTGCGCGACGCTGTCGATGCCGGCGCCCGGGTCACCTCTTTGGACGAATCGGCGTGGCACCGTCTCCACGGTCAGGTCGGCGGGTTCGACGTCGGCCACCTCGTCCCACTCCAGCGGGCAGGAGACCCGCGCATCGGGCACGGGCCGCACCGAGTAGGCGCTGGCGACGGTGCGATCCCGGGCGTTCTGGTTGTAGTCGATGAAGACGCCGTGGCGCTCCTCCTTCCACCACTTGCTGGTGGCGAGGGCCGGGGCGCGGCGCTCGACCTCGCGGGCGAGTGCGAGTGCGGCTCGGCGGACCTTGGTGAAGCCGTGCTCGGGGACGATCCGCACGTTGATGTGGATCCCTCGCGATCCCGACGTCTTGGGATAGCCTTGCAGGCCCATCGCCTCGAGCACCTCGCGCACCACCAGCGCCACCTTCCGGATGTCGGAGAAGGGGACGTCGGGCTGAGGGTCGAGGTCGACGCGCAGCTCGTCGGGATGGTCGGTGTCGCCGCTTCGCACCGGCCAGGGATTGATGTCGATGCAGCCGAGGTTGACCGACCAGATCAGCGCCGCCAGCGAGTCGATGACCAGCAGGTCGGCGCTGCGACCGCTCGGAAACTGCACCGTGGTGGTGCGCAGGAAGCCGGCGTCGCCGACGGGAGCGCGCTTCTGGAAGAAGTACGGGCCGGCCGCCCCGTTCGGGTAGCGCTTGAGGACAGACGGCCGGTCGAAGCAGCCCGTGAGCGCTCCCTCACCGACCGCGAGGTAGTAGTCGATGAGCTGCCGCTTGGTGATCCCACGATCGGCGAAGAAGAGCTTGTCGCCGTTGCTGATCGCGAGGTCCCGGCCGTCGACCTCGACGGTCTCCGCGCTCACTCCGCGTCGCGATCCGATGCGCGACGGCGCATACCCGACGCCCCACCGCGCCGCTCCCACTCACGGAAGCGCGCGACGATGAGCGGCTCCGCCTCCGCCCAGTTGCGGGCACGGTCCCCGACGGGCACGTCCAGATGCCGGTTGGCCGCGTGGCTGAAGACGATGACGTCCCGTTGTTCGCGCAGCAGCGCCTCGATGTTGTGCGGACCGTCCTCGAGGTAGAGGTCGGCGTTGACGGCGCCCTTCTCCCCCATGAAGCAGAGGTCCCAGTAGGGGATGCCGTGACGGTCCAGCCACTCGACGGTCTGACCCACCGCGATCCGGTGGAAGTGCTCGATGACCAGGCGGTGGGTGATGATCCGGATCCGGATGCCGAGGTTGGAGAGGCGGCGGAGGGCCGGGCCGGCGCCGGCGATCATCCCCATGTCGAGGTAGAGGTTGCGCTCCACCACCGCGAAGCGGTGCACCTTGTGGAACTCACCGGGCTCGATGCCCCATTCGGTCATCTCCCAGCCGACGTCGGCGGGGAGCGACTCCAGGTCCCGGCCGAGCCACTCCGCGATCACAGTGCGCATGAAGGGGTAGTAATCGGCGCAGACGCCGTCCAGGTCCACGCCGAGGACGAACTGCCGCGGGCCGTCGGTCACGGGGGAGATTGTGGCCGAATCGGGGGGGCCCGTCACCTCGCGGAACCCGAACCCGTCCGTGCCTGGCGAGCCCCGGTCACCACGGAGACGAGCACGACCAGGACCACCATCCCGATCACGATCGGGAGGCTGTAGGCGGAGAGGGATTTGGCGACGTCCTCGGCCGGCTTGCCGATGAAGTAGCCGAGGGCCTCGATCTCCGCGATGAACGCCAGCTCGCCGGCGGCGTCCAGGAGGATGAACTGCCAGAAGGGCATCCGACGGGTCTCTCCCGCCAGGAAGTAGAAGACGGCGTTGGGCAACCAGATCACCGGGGCGAGGAAGACCGCCCAGCCTGCCCAGCGGGCAAAGATCCGCTCCCCCCGGGCCAGCCGCCGATCCCACCTGGGGTCGTTGCGGCCGAGGAAGTCGATCAGGGCTCGGCCGTAGCGGCGACCTCCGTAGAAGAAGCAGGGGTCCGTGCACATGGTGATCGGGAGCGGCGCGAGCAGCGCCACCCAGATGCTGAGCCCTGAGGTGCGGACTGCGGCACCGGTCAGGATCATCGACGCCGTGGAACCCCGGAGCAGCGCCGCCTTCACCGGCTGGTTGTGCAGGATCAGCCAGGTGCCGAGGGGAATCCCCACGTAGTAGTAGATCGAGCTGGCCACCAGCGGCCCGACGATCAGGACGTCCAGCCATCCCCAGCGTCCCGCCATGAGACGCTGGCGCGGAGGCAGAGCGGCCGTCTCGGCCGGGGACCGACCCGCTCCCGTGAGCGGCGAGTCGGCGGGATCGTGGGCCGGGAGGGCCGGCTCAGAGGTCACCCGGCCATTGTGCCCATCGGGCGAGACCGGAGCGGTCCCCCGAGGTCAGGCCACCTCCGGCTGGCCGCCCTCCATGCAGCTGACCTCGGGGGCGGACGCCGAGGAGCGGCGTCCCCCCGCCAGCAGGACGGCCACGGCGATCACGATGAGCGCCCCTGCCACCAGGGTCGTGGCGGTGACGCTCTCACCGAGGAACCCCCACCCGAGGACCACCGCCACGAGCGGGTTGACGTACGCGTAGCTGGACGCCGCCTGGGGCGAGACCTTCCGGTTCAGGTACACGTAAGCGCTGTAGCCGATGATGGAGCCGGCGATCACCAGGTAGAAGAAGGCGGCCACTGAGAGGCCTGTGATCGCCGCCGGGTGGACCTGGCCCCACTCGCCGAGAACCGAGGCGATGAGGCAGAGCGCTGCCCCTCCGCAGAGCATCTCCATCGAGGTGGCGAGCAGCGGCCGGCGCGGCATGCTCGCGCCCCGGGCGTAGATCGACCCCACCGCCCAGGAGACCGGAGAGATCAGCGTGAAGAGGAGCCAGATGGGTGCGGCGGAGCCAACACTGCCGGGCCGGAGCATCAGGCCGACCCCGACGAGGCCGACGACCAGCCCCGCTGCGCCCAGCCGGCTCACCCTCTGGAGACCGCGGAAGTGGGCGAGGACGACCATCCAGAGCGGCACGGTGGCGACCAGCATCGCGACCACCCCGGAGGAGACGTGCAGCTCTGCGAGGGTGAGCACCCCGTTGCCGCCGGCGACCAGGAGCACGCCGATGATGAGGGCCGAGCGCCAATGGCCAGGAGTCAGCCGGTCCTCCCGGTCACCGGTGAGGAGGGCGATGGGGAAGAGGAGCGCGCCCGCGATGAGGAACCGGACCCCAGCCATGGCGAGCGGAGGGACTGTGTCGATCGCCAGCCGGATCGCGAGATAGGTGGACCCCCAGATCAGGTAGACGGCTGCGAAGGCGGCGACGAGCAGGGGCGCGGGGCGGGCTCGGGTCACCCCGTCACGCGCCGGCGGGGGTGGGGCCAGGGAACCTCCGCAGGACCTCGGCGACACTCGGGGGCTCGTCGATGCCCTCGACCAGATCGGGGTCCGGACGGGGGGCTCCGGCGACCAGCCGGAGGGGCACCTCACCCGCCCAGACGGGGAGGTCGCGGTCGGAGACCGGGTCNNGCGGTGGTCTCGATCTCCTTGGCGCTCGGCTGGCGCACCTCCGCCCAGCGGCCCGGGAGGCTGTGCTCGACCACGGCCACCAGTCCAGCCCGGCGCTCCTCGGGGTCGGTGACGAGGCGGGCGCGCCCCCGCACCACCACGCTGCGGAAGTTCATCGAGTGGCCAAAGGCCGAGCGGGCCAGCACCAGCCCGTCGACGTGGGTGACGGTGATGCAGACGCCGTCCTGCGCCGCGGCTAGGCTGCGATTGGTCGCCGCCCCGTGGAGGTAGAGGGTGTCGCCAACCCGGCCAAACCCAGTGGGAAGCACCAGCGGCTCCCCGTCGACAACCACCCCGAGGTGGCAGATCAGAGCCTCGTCGAGGATGGTGTCGATGGTCTCCCGGTCGTACCGGGCGCGCTCCGGGTGCCGGTGCACCTGGACCCGCGGGCTCGCCGGTCCTGCGCTCTCGGGATCGCGCACCTCAGGCCCGCCTCCCAACGTCTGCATCAATTCTGCATCTACGTTATGATACAAACAGGTGAACGTTACCGAACTATTCTACATGACCGGGCGGAGAGCCGTCGACATCGCCGCCGCGGTCGAGGGAGCGGTCAGTGACGGACGTCTCCGGCCGGGGGAGCACCTGCCCACCGTCCGCCGGGTGGCAAGCGAGCTGGAAGTGAGCCCGGCGACCGTTGCGGCAGCCTACCGGGAACTGGGCCGTCGCGGTCTGGCGGTCGGATCCGGCCGCTCCGGGACCTCGATCGCGCCGCGCCCCCCTCTGCACGCGGGAGTCACCGCTCGGCCGCGCCCAGGTCTTCGCGACCTTGCCCAGGGCCAGCCGGATCCCCAGCTCCTGCCGGACTGGAGCCGGGCCCTGGCCGCCCTGCCTCGCCAGTCCGCCCTCTACGGCTCGCCCATGGTCGACGCCGACCTGGCCGACCTCGCCCGAGAGCGCCTCCGCGCCGACGGGCTCGACGCCTCCCACCTCACCGTGGTGGGCGGCGCCGTCGACGGCATCGAACGGGTCCTCGAGGCCCATCTCCGGCCCGGCGACAGCGTGGCGGTGGAGGACCCCGTCTATCCCCCGATTCTCGACCTTCTCCGGGCGATGTCACTGCGCGCGCAGGCGGTCCGGGTCGACGCCCGGGGCATGCTCGCCGACGACCTGGAGCGCGCCCTCCACCGTGGTGCCCGCGCGGTGGTCATGACCCCCCGAAGTCAGAACCCGTTCGGCAGCGCACTCGACGACCTCCGCCGCACCGAGCTGCGCCGGGTGCTGGCCAGGCACCCGGACCTCCTGGTGGTGGAGGACGACCATGCCGAGGCGGTCGGGGGCGGGGCGGTGGTGGGTGTGGCCATCCCCGGCTCACCCGCCTGGGCCGTGGTCCGGTCCGTCTCCAAGACCCTCGGGCCCGACCTCCGTCTGGCCATCGTCTGCGGTGACCAGGGGACGGTGGCGCGTGTCGAGGGACGCCTGGCGGTCGGACCCGGATGGGTGAGCCACCTGCTCCAGCGCCTGGTCCTGAGCCTCTGGTCGCGCCCCGGCCTGGATCTCCTGCTCGCGCATGCTGCCGACACCTACCGGCAGCGCCGCGAGGGTCTCATCGACGCCCTTGAGCGGCGCGGCATCGCCGCCCAGGGAGCCACCGGCTACAACGTCTGGGTGCCGGTGGAGGCCGAGGCTCCGGTGCTCGATTCGCTCGCCGACGCGGGCTACGCGGCACTCCCCGGCGAGCGCTTCCGGATCGCGACGGGGCCGGGCGTGAGGATCACGTGCGCGGGCCTGGACCCCTCGGAGGCCGGGGCGGTGGCCGATGCGGTCGCTGCGGCGGGACGGCCGGCGGGCGCGCGCCTCGCCTGAGTGCCGGGCGGGAGACGCGCTCGGTGACGCCAGCTCCTCAGGGCCGGAGGCCCCCCACCACGGGTCCTCCTTCGGGACGCTCATCGCCTCGGTGGCAGCCCGCTCAGCAGCCGCTGACCGCCAGGATCAGGATTACGGCAACGATGTTGATGGTCATGTGGATGATCACCCCCGGCCACACCGACCTCGACTTGGCGTAGACGTAGGCGAGGAGGACGCCGCCCAGGAAGACGGGGAGGAAGAGGCTCGGCTCCGCCCAGCCCGCATGGGCGGCGGAGAAGATGGCGGCGCTCACCAGCACGGCGCCCCAGAGGGGCAGCCGTCCCTGCAGCCAGCGGAATGTGAAGCCGCGGAAGATGATCTCCTCCGAGACGGGCGCGATCACCGCGACCGCCAGCAGTGTCAGCACCACCGAGCCGCCGAACTCGCCGCGAATGCCGACACACTGGTTGGTGGTGTTGGCGGCGGGGAGGATGATGCGGGAGATCCCCCCGCCCACCTCCTGGAGGAAGTACGCCGCAAAGCCCAGGGGGAGCCCGGCGGCCAGCCAGGGCCAGGCCGGCAGCCGGAGACCGAGCGCCGTCAGCGGGGTGTGCCGCCGCCCCCGTACCAGCACCACGATGAGCAGCAGGCTGGCGCCGTATACGGCGATCTCGTCGGCATAGGTGAGGGCCACGGCGCCGCCGCTGCCGGCCGAGATCCGCAGTCCCTGCGCGGAGGCCTCGGCGAGCCAGTTGGCTCCGAACATGACGGGGAAGAGGGTGATCAGCACCGGGACCACGTCGGTCCAGGTCCATGAGGCCCGGGTCGCCTGCGGCTCCGTCGCGTCGCGGGCGGTGGGGATGAGCGGGGCTGGCTGGGGCGGCCGCGCCGGACCCATGGTCCATCCGTAGGGGGCGGGGATCCAGACCAGCGGAAGGGGCCGAACCGCGAGCACCAAGCTGCTGGCCATCCAGTCGGGGAGATCCCGCCGCCAGCGATCGGCCAGGACGGGCACAAAGCCGGCGCCGAGCGTCAGCAGGGACCACCACCACCCGGCGGTGCGGAGCATCGACTGCCCCCAGGTGAGCCGGTCGCCGCTCCGGGCGTCGACCACGCGAAGGCCGAGAATGCGCATCCCCGGGGTCGCGCCGGCGTGCCAGCCGATCGCTGGATAGACGAAGGGAGGGGCGATCAGGCTGAGCAGGTCGATCAGCTGGCCGATGAGGACGAGGGGCAGGTTCTGGCCCGCCGCCGGGATGACGGTCGAGCCCGGGACGGCTGCTCCGATCAGGCTCGCCCCCACCGCGGCCCCGGCCACGGCGATCACCACGATGAACACCAAGTCCAGTGCAAAGGCGCCCAGCCGGCGGCCAAACCCGGCGAGCCGCAGTTCCGCTCCAGGCGGCACGATCCCCGCGTGCGCCGCGGCCTGGGCTGGTGCGGACCATGGCGGCGGTGCGGACGGTGGCGGCGGCAAGGCCCACGACGGCGGCGGGGCCGTGGGCGGGCCGGGTGGCCATGGGGGCGGCTGCCATGCCTGCTCCTGCCACGGGGGTGGCTGCACCGCGGGTGGCTGCACGGCGGGTGGCTGCCCCGGCGGCACCGCCGCGCTCGGCGGCGGGCCCCACCCGGGCGGCGGGGGAAGCTGTGGCGTGGGCGGTGGAGCGTTGTCCATGGGACCGGTGGATGCCGGTCGGCGGATTGTAAGCGGGCCCCGTCCCGGACTCGGTCGCGTGGACGGTCACGAGAGGGTGCCGGGCGTCAACGGTGCCGCCGTCAGCGGACGGACCCCGGCGGTCAGTAGGCGGGGGTGCTGACCGCTTCCGCAGGGAGCTCGGTGGCGAGCAGGACCTCGCCGGCTTCTCCGCGTCGCGGCGGGCCGGCAGTCCATCCCGCCCCGAGCGGCCAGCCGGGGTCGTCCAGCCACGACAGTCCGTCCCGTGCTCGGAAGCGGAGCTGCGGCCAGCCGTGGCGTGCAGCGGTCGCCCGGAGCCGGCGATCGGGGTTGACCGCGGTCGGGTGGCCGACCGCCAGCAGCATCGGGATGTCCCCGGCTCCGTCGCCGTAGGCGAAGGAGCTCTCCAGATCGACGCGGTGAGCCGCGGCCAGCTGGCGGACCGCCTCCAGTTTGGCCGCGCCATGGCAGAGGGCCACCGTGCCCGTGTAACGGCCGGCGACGATCTCGGCCTCGGAGGCGACCACCCCGTCGGCCCCCACGATGCTGCCGAGCTTGTCGATCAGCTCATGGGTGGACGCGGAGACGAGGAACACCAGATGTCCGCGCGCGCGGTGCCAGGCGATGAGCTGCAACGCCTCGCCGTACACGCGGGGGCCCAGCACCCGGGGGATGGCCCGGTCCGCGACCCGGCGGAGCTGGACTGCATCCATGCCGCGGACGGCGGCACCGATGCGGTGCACCGCCTGCTGGACCTCCTCCTCGTCGAAGCCGCGCGTGCTGAACTGCAGGCCCCGGATGGCGGCGCCGAGCAGCGCCCGCTTCGGGAGCAGCCCAGCGCGGCAGAGAGGCCCAGCCAGGGCGACGATCGAGGAGCCGCGCACCAGGGTCCGATCGACGTCGAAGAAGGCCGCGATGCGCCAGGGTCGGGATTCCGCGACTACCATGCCCGTTCATGCAAGCACGAATGGGCCTCGCCGCGCCCAGAGTCGGCCAGCTGTTAACCGATGGTCGCACGCTGCTTAGGGAGTCGACGGCCATCGACCACTGGAGGGCCTCGATCGCCCGGGAGGACGCCGAGGACCTCCTCGCCCTCGCCCTCGGGGTGGCGACCGACGCCCTCGACCCCGAGGCGATCGTTCCCGCCCGGGCGGCGCGGCGCTACCTCGAGTTCCTGCTGCGGCGGGCCGCGGGCGAGCCGGTGGCGCTCATCCGCGGGGTCGTCGAGTTCGCCAGCCTCACCCTGGCCGTCCGCCCCGGCGTCTTCGTTCCCCGAGGGTCCAGCGAGCTCCTCGCCGAGGCGGCAATCGCCGCTCTCCGGCGCCGCCCGGTCAAGGTTGCGGTGGACGTTGCCTGCGGAGCTGCGCCCGTCGCCTGCGCGATCGCCGACGCCCTGCCCTCCGCCGAGGTCTGGGGGCTGGACATCGATCCGGCCGCCGTCGCCCTGAGCCGGGCCAATGCTCGGCGCAATCGCCTCGGCAACGCCCACTTCCGCGTCTCCGACCTCCTTGCCGCCCTGCCCCGGCGCCTCCACGGCGAGGTCGGTGCCTTCACCATGCACCCCCCTTACGTTGCCCGGCGGGAGGTCCGCACTCTCCCCCGCGAGATCCGGGGTTTCGAGCCCCGCCACACCCTGACCGACGGGTCGCCCGACGGGCTGGGCCTGGTCAGGGATCTGGTCGAGGAGGCCCCCGGGTGGCTCCGCCGCGGGGGCGTGCTGCTGTTCGAGGTCGCCCCCTACCTCAGCCGGCCGGTTCAGGCGCTGATGCGCCGGGCCGACCTCGAGGTCACGGTCCAGGCGGACCGGGGCGGGATCACCCGCGTGGTCGGTGGCCGCTTCCCGGGCTGACGCTCAGCCGCTCAGATCCACCCCCGCCGCGCTCAGCGCGTCAGTGCCCGCCGTCTCCGCGGCCATCCCCTTGCTCTCGAGGGAGCGGCTACCCGTGGCAACCCCCTCCGAGATCTCGGTCCCCGCGTTCACGTAATCCTGGAAGGCCGCCTTCAGGTGGGGGCCGGCGGCCCGCTCGCCCGCGGTGACCGGCTTCCGGGCCCCGATGTCCTTCAGCGCTACTTCCGCGGCCTGGCTCAATTGGCGGGCGGCGCTCTCGCACCCCGCCCCCGGGGTGCCCGCGCAGGCGGGGTCCATGGCCGCGATCGGGATCAGGACCTGGCAGATGTCCTTCACCGCCGCCGCCATGTAGCTGTCCAGGGAGCTGCCGCCGCTGCAGTCGACAGCCGGCTGGATCGGCGGCTCCCCGGAGGCCGGGATCGTCGATCCGCTGGGGAGTGGCAGGGGTGTCGCCGTGCCGCTGGTGCCGTTCGGCGAGCCGGGTGAGACTCGACTGACGAGGAGGTAGGCGCCGCCGCCCGCCACCGCGGCGAGGGCCGCGCCGGCCAGGGCGGCCGCCGCGAT
>PMYJ01000075.1 GCA_003170875.1 Candidatus Dormiibacterota bacterium
TCTCCGACGGGGCCGACGGCTCGTTGTCGACGCTCGGAAACTGCACCGCCAGATCTTCCGACGCGCCGTCCCGCCAGACCGTGATGGCCATGGAGTCGCCCGGGTGCCGGGCGGACACCGCGGTCCGGAACTGGGCCTCGCCGCCGGTGAGGGTGTAAGCCCCGATGGCGGTGATGACGTCTCCGGGGCGCACGCCCGCTTCCGCGGCCGGGGAGCCCCCCCGCACGGGGCCGACCTCCACACCGTAGGCGGCGGGTAGCCCATGGGCAGCGGCGATCGAGGCGGTCACCGTTCGCACCCCGGCACCGAAGCTGACGGCCGGCCCGGCGTCCCCGTCGGGACGGGGGAGCAGCCGGCTGAGCTGGATGGGATCGAATCCGACCACCAGGCGGTCGCCGATCTGGAACGCCGGGACGGTCACCCTTCCCAGCCGGCCCAGCAGGATGGCGCTGGCCGACGGGTCGGTGAGGATGTCCCGCACCCGGTGCTCGACCCCGCGTTGAGAGAGGTACTGGAGGGCCGCAGCGCAGGCGGGATCTCCTCCGCGGACAAAGACGGTGACCTGCTCGCTCATCTCCCGGGGGGAAGGCTAGCAGGGAGGCGGAGTCTCCCCGGGGCCGGACCGGCTCACGCGGGCGGTGGCGGGGCGGCCGGGCCGCTGCCCGCACCCTCGCCGCCGGCATGACCCGACGGCCCGAAGGCGTCGGCACCCCCGCCGGTGCCCGGTGCACCCGCGGGGCGCGGGCCATGACGGTGGCGACGACGACGGCGCGCCCGCGAGCTCGGCTGCCCGCCCGTGGCGGGCGCCCCCTCGGTCACGGTCTGGGACTGCTCACCTTCCGGCCCTGGACCGGCCCCGGAAACGGCCTGGGGCGCCCCCCCACGGCGGCGGCGACGCCGGCGACGGCGGGCTGGCTGGCCCGTCTCCGACTCCGTGCCCGAGGTTCCCGCGGCGGGAGCCAGCGGCTGGCCGTCAGGGCCAAGCGCCTGCGGCGCCTGTCCGACGACTCCTCCCCGGCGCCGGCGGCGCCGGCGGCGCGGCTGGCCTCCGCCTTCCAGGGGATTCGACTCTCCCTCCTCCCCAAACAGGTGGTCCGGCCGGCGCCGCGGCGAGATCACCTCGGCGGCGGGGACGTAGCCGCCGGACTCGCGCGCGGCCTCGACCAGCACCCCGTACATCGATTCCTCGCCCGACCTCAGGGTGGCGGCGTCGCCGATGCAGACCACCAGCCGCTTGGCCCGGGAGACGGCGACGTTGAGCCGGTTGGGCACGCGCAAGAAGCCGATCCGGCCCCGTTCGTTGGAGCGGACCAGGGAGATGACGACCAGGTCCTCTTCGCGCCCCTCGAAGGAGTCGACGGTGTCGATCTTCACGGACCGCTTGAACTTGCGGCGCCCCAGCGCCTGGCGCAGCCGCTCCACCTGCTCGGCGTACATGGCGATGACGGCCATGCTCAGCTCGTGGGGGCAGCGCTCGTCGAGCAGCCGGACCACATGGGCCGCCACCCGCACCTCGGTCTCATTGCGCAGCGCGCCGCCGGGGCCGCGGCGCTCCCGGCTTCCCCGCATGCCGTCGGTGTCCACGAAGTGGAGGGCGACCGGCAGCGGCTTGCGGGTCACGAACTCGTACGCCTGGACCTCCGGGGCGTCCTCGAGCTGCCCGTCGTACGAGGCGCGCGAAATGTAGGCGGAGATCTGCGGATGCATGCGGTGCTGAATGGTCAGCAGGCACCGGGCCTCGGCAGGAAGGCCGCCGTCCCAGGCCATCTCGAAGAGTGAGGTGTTGACCAGCTCCTCCAGGAAGGGATCGGTCTCGACAATGCCGTAGAGGGAGTCGTCCTCGACCGGGGGCAGCTGCTTGTGGTCGCCGACCAGGGCCAGCGCCGAGCCGAGGCGCAGCGCCGGGAGGGACTCGTCGGCACGTGCCTTGTTGGCCTCGTCGAGGATGACCACGTCGAAGTTCATGTCGGTGATCGCCGAGGTGGCCGCGGTCGCGCAGGTGGCGAAGTAGCAGTTGGCCTCCATCAGCCGCGGGTCGTCCTCGTCATCGCAGCGGAAGCGCTCCACCGCGGGGTGGACGCGCTCAGCCCGTGCGACCCGCACGGCTCGCATCCCGGGGGTGCCGGCGAGCCGCTCCAGGGCATTGTCGACGGCCAGGTTGGAGTGGGAGGTGACCAGAATTCGCTCGTCGGGATCGGCGGCGAGGCGCCGCTTGACGGCCTCGACGATGACGGTGGTCTTGCCGGTCCCCGGCGGGCCCTGGATGAAGACGGCCTGTCCGGCCTGGAGGCCGGAGAGGAGGGCGACGGCCCGGTCCTGTGGCGGGTTGCCCTGCATCCCCTCGGTGAGCCACCCTCCAGCTTCGGTGTTCGGGATGTACGCGGGGGAGCGCACGGTGTCGGCGGCGACCAGGAGCTGGGCGAGCAGGCCCACCCCGTAGTCCCGGGTCGCGATCGCGGCCAGCACCGAGCGCTTGGCCTGGTACAGCGACCGGTTGAACGAGGGGGTGATGTAGCCCTCCGTCCCGGCGTGCTCGAAGGTGCGGGTCGAGACCTCGACGGTGTGCCGGCGGTGGTCGATCCGGGAGACCCGTCCCACGAAGTTGGGCTCGTCCTCTGGCTCCACCAGCACGGCGGCGTCGGGCGCCAGGTTGATCGTCTCCCCCTCGGGGACGGAGAACTCGACCTTGGCGATCTCCGGCTGCCTGCGGTCCATCTCGCCGAACTCGCGCCCGCACGACGGGCACTGGGTGTGCTCCCCGGGCCGCCACAGTGCCCGGCAGGTCTTGCAGCGCCAGAATTCGCGGGCGGCGACGTAGCGGGTGCGCTGGGTCTGAGCGCGGCCTTTCTCTGCCCCCTCGAGCCGCTCGACCAGCTTCAGGGTGGCGTAGAGACGCTCGCTCTTCGCGGCCTTGGCGGCGGCTCGGCGCCAATCCAGGATCCGGAAGGTGTCACTGGCCACACCATTGGCGGCGGTCACCACCGGGTGACGGGCGGTCAGGGTGAGGATCTTGGCCCCCTCGGGGTGGTCACTCATCGGCTTGAGGGAGATCACCCGCAGAGCCAGATGGGCGGGATCGCCGCCCGGATCCGGCTGGGGGACGCACTGGAGGGTCAGGTCGGGGAGTGCCAGCCGGACCTGTGGGGGGTCCTCGTCGGTGAAGGAGACGGTGAGATGGCCGAGCTCCGACATTCGCTCGGCGAAGAGGGCGCGCGGATCAGCGCCGGCGGCACCGCCGTTTGCAAGTGTGGTGAGCACGACCATGGCATCGCTCCCATCGGGCACGATGAGATGAAGCCGGTCGAGCGCGAGGTCCGGTGCGATCAGCGGACTGTCAACCTCGATGCGCCGCAGGCTGTGGCTGTGCGGCGTCAGCAGACGTATTCCGGGAAACTT
>PMYJ01000204.1:0-9005 GCA_003170875.1 Candidatus Dormiibacterota bacterium
CGCGAGGTACTGGAGCAGATGGCTGAGGGAAGGTCGAATCGCGCTATCGGAGAGCGGCTCTTCCTGAGCCCCAAGACGGTGGAGGCCCACGTCTCGGCGATCTTCTCCAAGCTGGGCATCGAGGACACCGCGGACGACAACCGCAGGGTGCTGTCAGTGCTCACCTGGCTGCGCGGCGACAGCGGGGAGATGCAGCCCTAGGAGGGATCGCGCGCTAGGGGGTGGCCGGTGCAGAGCGGACGTGCTCGGCGAAGAAGGCGAGGACGCGCTCCCAGGCGTCGGTGGAGGCAGCGGCGGCGTATGCCTTGCCCTGGTCGTTGAAGAACGAATGCCGTGCCCCCGGATAGATCTTGATGTCGTGCACGATCCCGTACGTCTCGAGGCGGGCATCGAGCTTGCGCCCGAAGCGCGCCGTGAAGTCCTTGCCCGGGTAGCTGCCCACCACCGGACAGAGGCGGCGCGCAGCGCTGAGGGGGTGCGGGTTCATGGCGTAGAAGGGGGCGATTGCGCGCAGCCGCTGGTCCCGGCAACCCCAGGCGAGGGCGAGACCGCCGCCCATGCAGAAGCCGATCACCCCGATGCGCGCCCCATCGACCTCCGGCTGGGCGATCAGGAAGTCCGCGGAGGCCCTCAGGTGGGGGATCGCGAACTGCTCGCGGCCGATCATCGCCTCGCCCATCAGGCGGGCTAAGCAGATCACCCGGCTGTGGTCGTTGAAGAGGTCGACGGCGAGCGCTGCATAGCCCTCCGCCGCGAAGCGCCCAGTGATGTCGCGGATGTTGTCGTTGAGGCCGTACGCCTCGTGGATCACCACCACGCCCGAGTGCGGGCCGGGCCCGTCGGGGAGCGCGAGGCAGCCCTGGAGTCGGGTCTGGCTCGACGGGATGACGACGTCGTGGAGGCTCATCGGGGAAGAGCGGAAGTATGCGCCCGCGACTGCCGCCCCGTCCGTTGTGGTCTGATGATCGCCCGCTGATGAAGAGGCCACGCCACGGCGACATCGAGCGCTTCGACGAGTGGTCGACCACCTACGACCGCACCCCGGGGCAGTTCTTCTTCGGGCGCATCCATCGGCCGGTTGTCGATGCGGTCTGCTCCGGCCGCGTGCTCCCGCGCCGCGTCGTGGACCTCGGCTGCGGGACCGGTCGCCTGCTCGAGTCGCTCCTCCCCCATCTGCCGGGCGCGGAGCTGGTCGGCGTCGATCCCGCCGAGGGGATGATCGCGGTGGCGCGCACCCGCTTCGCGGCCGAGCCGCGGGTCCGCCTCGAGGTGGCCACAGCCGAGCACCTGCCGCTCGCCGACGCGAGCGTCGACGCGGTCACGACGACGATGTCCTTCCACCACTGGGACCACCAGGAGATGGCACTTCGTGAGGTGGTCCGGGTGCTCGCCCCGGGTGGACGGCTGCTCCTCGCCGACGTGCTCGGGATCGGATTCTTCGGCCGCATGATGCGATCGCTCGAACGGCATCACGGGAGTGGCTATCGCAACGCGCCGGAGTTGACGGGGCTGCTGCGCGACGCGGGGTTCAGCCGCTGGCGGCGCCGGCAGCTCTGGCCGGGGGTACCGATCTACGTGGTGGAGGCGCGCCTGGCGGCCAAACCCTGAGTCCCGGAGAGCGTGCTGACGGCACGTGATGGGCGGGAGGGGCGCGGCGCTCGCTCGGTCTCGGGGCGAGCTCCCCGCGCCAGGCGGGCGCGGGGAGCGCCGCGACGAGGCCCGGCCTTTCCAAATCTCGGACTGAGGAGGACTGAGGAGGAGGAGAGAGCCGGGCAGCGCCAGCATCACATCCGCTCCGCGGGTGGCTCGTGGGTCCACCGCTTCGTTACAGCTTTGGCGGCGGGGAGCGTAGGCTGAAACGATGGGATCTCAGCGGGGAGGCGCCGGGGGGCGCGAGTACCACAGCTTCGACGACTACTTCCCGTACTACGTGAGTCAGCACAGCCGGCCTGCGACCCGGTGGCTGCACTTCGCGGGGACCCACCTGGGGGCCATCGCCGCGACGGCGGCGCTGGTGAAGCGGCGTCCGGTGGGCGTCCTGGTCCTCCCGCTGATCAGCTACGGGGTGGCTTGGGGCAGCCACCTCGCGATCGAGAAGAACCGCCCGGCCACCTTCGGGCACCCGCTCTGGAGCCTGCGCGGCGACCTCCGGATGATCACCATGATGTGGCAGGGACGGGACGACGAGCTGGCCCGCATCGTCCGCGACCAGGGGGCGATCGTGCTGGACGGGGGCGATCGGGGCAAGCCCTGACCGACGGGCGATCGCACCCGCACTCGCGCGGCAGCGCCGGCCTGCGCCCCTCTCACCTCAGGCGCGACGGCCGCCTCAGCGCGACGTCGCCGGCAGAAGCTCCACAAGCAGACGCCCGGTGACCGCCGAGATCTCGGCCACCGCGGCCTCGAACGCCTCGCGGTTGCGCTGCGCTGGCTGCCGGTAGCCGCTGATCTTACGCACGTACTGCAGCGCTGCCGCCTGGATGTCATCGGCGGACGCCGGGGGCTCGGCGCCGCGCAGGGTCTTGATGCTTCGACACATGAGAGGAGGTTAGCGCGTGCTATCCGCCCACCAGTCCGATGACCGCGTGGGTGAGGTAGGCGGACAGGGTCCGGCGGAGACCCGCCTCGTTGGAAGGTGGGAGCGACCAGCCGCCTCTACCGCATTGCAACGCACCCGACCGGAAGCGTCCCGGTCTCTCGAGCGAGGCCTCCAGCGTGCCCATCGAGGTGGTGATGGTGGCCTCGCCGGTCGCGAGCAGGGCGGCGACGCCCGCGTCCACCCACGCCCGCACCCACTCCTCGACCCGGGTGACCGGGTCGTCGACAGTGGCGGGCACGGCCTCGATGCGCGGGTCGGCCAACACGCGCTCGATGACGGCGGCGGACCCGCCCACGTAGGTCCAGGGGAGGTCGATCTCGCTGGCGACGCACCAGGCCCGGTCCTCCGGCCACCAGAGGTTCGCCGGCTGGTGGAGCACGTGGCCAAAGAGCGCGCTCGTGACAGCGTCCTCAACGCATCCGGTGTAGAGGAGGTAGTCGCGGTTCGGTAGGCGCACACGGGGTGCGCGGAGCACAGGCTCGGGGACCGGGCCGGGGATCAACTCGGACGGCTCCCTCCGCCGGGGGATCAGCCAATGCCCCTCCCAGCCATAGCCCTCCCAGACGCAGAGGAAGCAGTGCTCCGGCGTGCGGGTTGCGGCTCGGAGGAGCTCGGCGAGCACCAGGACATCGGGCGGATAGAGGGTCCCGATGGAGGGGCCATGCTGCCCCTTCCACGGCGCCTCTCCCGCAGGCCGGGTCGGGGGAAGGGCGATGGAGTGGTACTGGGTGTCGGAGCGGACCGACGTCCCACTCCAGGCGGCCACGTCGCGCCATCGCACCGGGGGCCCCTCCCCCGGAGCGAAGACGGCTGCCGGATGGAGGACGCGGGCGTAGGCCTCGAAACCGCCCGGGACCACCGAGGCCACGACGTGCGCCGCGAAGGGGGTGAGGCGCTCACGGATCCAGTCCGCCTCGCCGACGGCTTCGCTCCAGCTCGCGGCGGGTGGCTCGACCATGCCGGCCATGCTACCCGCGCGCATCGGGGGCGTCCGGGAACCCGACCTGGGCTCGGCTGCGACTCAGCGGCCGAGGATCTTGTCGATGCGGGACATCTGCGGCGCGGAGAGCGGCCCGAACCGCATCGCGCCGGCGTTCTCCTCGACCTGGGCCACCGTCTTGAAGCCGGGGATGGGGACGGTCGCCGGGCTGCGCGCCCAGAGCCAGCCCAGCGCCCCCTGGACCAAGGTTCGCCCGCCGTCGGTCAGCACCTCACGGAGCGCGTCGAGCTTGGCGAGCCAGGCCGGGTTGGCGCTGCCGTCGGCGTTGAAGATGTCGCCCCAACCCAGCTCCAGCGCCTGGGCCCGCCAGTCGTCGCGCGGGAGCCGGGAGTCGGGCCCGTACTTGCCGCTCAGGAACCCGGACGCGAGCGGGCTGCGAATGACCGCCGTCATCCGGCGCTTCTCGCAGAGCTCGATCATCCCGGGCGTCTCCTGGAGCACGTTGCAGATGAACTGCAGCGCCGAGCAGGTGCCGCGGACGGCCCAGCGCCCGGCCTGCTCCGCGACGTCGCAGCTCCAACCGAACTCGCGGATCAGGCCCTCCGACTGAAGGCTCTCGAGTGTCTCCACCACCGCATCCGACTGGGCGTCGGAGAGGCTCCCGACGTGGCACTGGTAGAGGTCGATGTCGTCGCGCTGGAGACGTCGCAGCGATGCCTCGCAGGCGCGCCGGATGTAGGCGGGGCTCACGTCCATGGTGTGCCCCCGCCGGCTGCCGTCCTCGTCGAAGGTGTTGCCAAACTTGGTGGCGATCACCACGTCCTCGAGGTGGTGCTCCAGAGCCTTGGCGACCACCCTCTCGCTGTGGCCCGCGCCGTAGGAGTCGGCGGTGTCGAAGAAGCGGATGCCGAGGTCATAGGCGCGGCGGATGCCGCGGACCGACTCGTCGTCGTCCACCACTCCCCAGCCGATGGTCCGCCCGTCCTCTCCGACCGTCGGGCCCCCGATGGCCCAGCAGCCGATTCCCATCGGGGTCAGCCGGATGGGGGAGCGTCCCAGCCGCCGGGGCTCCAGCTCGTCCGCGATCTCCATCGCCATCTGCGTCTCCTTCACTTGTGCAACGCCGGCGGTCCAGCGCCGGTCCGTCGGGCCGCGATCCGGCCTCAGCCGGACGGCGCTGCGAGCTCCCAGCCGCTCTCCTCACCCTGGCGGCCGTCGCGCACCTCGATCCCGCACCCGGTGAGAAGGTCGCGGAGGCGGTCGGCGTCGTCGAAGCGGCGCTCTGACCGGAACTGCCGGCGCAGCCCGAGGATCGCCTCGACGAAGGGGGCGACCCGCTCCCGGGGATCGGCATCGCCCTCTGCCGCGACGTCACCGAGCCGGGTGACCATCCGCCGGAGCTGCGCCCTGCCCCGCTCGCGCTCATCGCCGGAGAAGGTCTCGCTCGACCATTCCGCCATGGCGGTCTCCACGGCCAGGACGGCGGCGACCATGCCGTCTGCGTCCCGGCCTTCGCGAGCGCGGTCGAATTGATCCTGACGCTCGGCGAGAAGCGCCATGAACGGCTCCTCGTGCTGGGCTGGCTCCGGTGGCGCATCCGCCCGCTGCGGAGTCGCGCCGGCGGCGACGGCGGTCGCGGCGCCGGCGGTGGTGGCGCCGGAGAGCAGTGCCCGGAGCTCGCCGAGGGTCATCGCGGTACCAGCGGGCAGGGCGGACTCGATCCCCTCTCGCCGCACCACGGCCCGTCCCCTGCCNNTAGCAGAAGCGGGTGTCGTGGGTGCCACCTTCCGCGTTGTCCCAGTGGGTGATCACCGCGGCCCTGATGCCGGCGGCGCTCAGCAGGTCGAGGCCCTCCAGCCAGTGCACCGCCTCGCCCACCTTGTAGATCTCGTAGACGGGGAGCGAGACGACCCCCAGGGTGATCGCCGCGGCCGAGGCGAGGGTCACGCAGCCGCCCCTTTCCAGCTTCTCGGCGAGGAGTCGCGGGATCTCGGTCCCGTGCCATTGGCGGAGCGTGTAGCTGGGGCTCCCCGGACCGGAGAAGACGTAGTCCGCCTCGTGGATGCGGCTATAGGCAGCTTCCTTCTCGACCTCGGAGGCGGTCTCGGCGCGGCGCAGGCTGGCCAGTTCGAGGGGGTGCACGATGCTGCGCTGGAAGTACTCCTGGGCCTTGGCCACCAGCTCGTCGGCGTTCTCCTGGAAGCCGAAGGGCGTATCGATGAGCGCGGCACGGGCACCGTCGCCGCCCACCCGCTCGATGAGCTCGCGGTGGACCGGGGCCATGGTCGGGGCCGTCTCTCCCGAGCCCATGATGCAGAGGATGCGAGCGGCCGTCACCGCACCCATCCTACGCATCGCGAACGGTTGGTCGGGGAGCCTGGTAGGCGGTCGTGCCACCCGCCAGTGCGCTGCGGGTCAGGGTTCCCGGAACCTCTCTTCGCCCCCGGCCCCGCCGTAGCGGCGCTCCATGGCGGTGACGCGCTGGACGTTGGCCGCCTCCTCGGGGTCGATGCCGGTCGTGCCGAGGAAGGCTTCGACGATCGCCTGGGCGGCGTCCGCGGTGGCATCGGAGAGGGCGAGGGCGAGAACGTTGGCGTCATTCCAGCGGCGGGCGCCGCCGGCTGTCTCGGCGTCCTTGCAGAGCGCCGCCCGGATGCCGGGAACCTTGTTGGCGGCGATGCTGACCCCGGTCCCGGTCCAGCAGCAGACGACACCGGCCTCGGCCACCCCCTGAGCCACCAGCCGCGCCACCTGTTCGGCCGCCTCGGGCCAGGGCGTGTCGGCGGCGTCCACGGCGCCACAGCGGATCACCGAGAAACCGCCCGCCTCCAGCCAGCCTGCGATGGCATCGGGGATCGGGTGGCGGGTGTCGCTGCCGATGGCGATCCGGCGAGAGGTCGACATGGCCGGGATGGTACGCGGAAAGAGGGGGTCAGCCCTGGTACATTTCGCCGATCGTGGGCGAACGGCAGTACCACCTCCAGGTGGAGGCCGGCGAGATCGGCGAGTACGTGCTGCTGCCCGGCGACCCCGGGCGGTGCGCGCGGATCGCGGAGCGGCTGGACGGCGCCCGGCAGGTGGCCGCCAACCGCGAGTACACCAGCTACACGGGAAGCCTGGACGGGGTGACAGTCAGCGTCACCTCGACCGGGATCGGCGGCCCCTCGACGGCCATCGCCGTGGAGGAGCTAGTCCGGGTCGGGGCCCGGACCCTGGTGCGGATCGGGAGCTGCGGTGCCCTCGACCCCGGGCTGCGCTTCGGTGACCTGGTGGTGGTGCAGGCGGCGGCTCGGGGCGACGGCACCCCGGACCACTACGCCCCAGCCGGCTTCCCCGCCGTCGCCGACATCGACGTGGTGCAGGCCCTGCGTGCGGAGGCGCGGGCGGCAGGTCACCGCTTCCGGGTCGGCGTCGTGCTCACCAACGACGCGTTCTACGCGGAGATGGCGCCCGAGACCTTTCCGATGGAGGGGATCATCCGGGCACGCTGGGACGCCTGGACGCGCGCCGGCTGCCTGGCGGCGGAGATGGAGGCGGCGACCGTGCTCACCGTCGCCGCGGTACGCCGGGTGCGTGCGGGGGCCGTGCTCACGGTCATCGACAGCGCCTCCGAGGGTGTGCCCGGGTTGCCGGATCCGAACCGCCTCCCCATCGACGCCGCCATTGACACCGCGGTGGGTGGGCTCCGGCGGCTGATCGCCTCCGATGCAGGGGCCGGCGGCCGCGAGGACGTACCGACCGACCGCTGACGAGCGCCGGGGGGCGGCGGGAGCTTTGTCCGTGGAATGTCCGCGCCGCGGCCGGACACTGAGCGCGGTGGTCGTCGCGGTCGCACCGTGACAGCCGCTAAGCCGGGGACGGCAGGCAGGAGTACGTCCCCATCCTCACGGCCCGCAGCGCAGCCCGGCACCCACCTCCCCTTGCCGGCTGCGCCCGGGCCGGCTGGGAGATCAGGCCGCGGATCGCCGCGCGGCCGCCAGCTGCGGCAGCGCCTCGTGGCCGACCACCGCGCCCAGTAGCAGGACCGCGCCCAGCCCCTGGACCAGGTTGAGGTGCTGGCCAGCGAGGAGCACCGCGAAGAGGAGAGCCCAGGCGGGCTCCATCGCCATGATCAGGGCGGCGCGGGTGGCGCTCATCTTGGCCTGGGCCCAGGCCTGGAGGGGGAAGGCGAGGGCGCTCGCGAAGACCCCGGTGATGACGACGCCGAACCAGACGACACCGGTCGGGCGGGCGACCGAGGGGGCACCGGCCGCCGTGAAGACGACGAAGCACACGGCCATCTGCAGGAAAGCGAGATCCATGGAGCGAATGCCCGGGCCGCGGTGCGAGAGCAGCACCACCTGGACCGCGAAGGCCACCGCCCCGAGGAGCACGAGCAGGTCGTCCAGCCCCACGTTCACGTTGGGATCGCCGCCGGCGAGGAGCCCGGTTCCGATCAGGGCGACCGCCACGGCCACCGCGGTCCGCGGGGCGATCTTCGCCCCGAAGAAGTGGTCGATCACCGGCGTGAAGACGACGAAGAGACCCGTGATCAGCCCGGCCGTCCCGGGGGCGGTCCCCTTCAAGCCGTAGGTCTGGAAGGCGTATCCGGCGGCGACGGCGAGGCCGATGACGCTCCCCATGAGGAGCGCGCGGCGGCTGGGGAGGCGCCGGGAGAGGAGGAGCAGCACCAGCACGGCCAGGCCGAACCGGAGCGCCAGAAAGGGAGCCACCGGATAGCTGGCGATCGAGTCCTTGACGACGACGAACGTCCATCCCCAGACGGCGGTGACGGCGGTGAGCACGAGGACGTAGAGCACGGCGGAGCGCATGGTGACGGTCCGGCCAGGCGCGATGCGGCCTGGCGGCACCCGAAGGGCTATCAGCCGGCCGGTGTCGGGTCCGTGGTCTCCGGCGGCGGGACCGCATTCTCGGATGGCGGGGCTGCGTCCTCCCCGGGGAGGCGCCAATCGGCCGGGGCAGGGCTTCCGTTGGCGGAGAACGGCTCCACGGGAGATGTCGGTGACGGCAGACGGCTCAGCTCGTCCAGCCGGTAGCCGACCCCGCGGAGGGTGGTGATCCGGACGCGCGCCGCCACGGGCAACTTCTGGCGCAGCCACGAGATGTGGACGTCCACGGTGTTGACACCGCCACTGAAGCGTGGGCCCCAGACCTGGTCGAGCAGCTCGTTGCGCCGGAAGGCGCGCCCGGTGGAACGGGCGAGGGCGACCAGGAGGTCGAACTCGCGCGGCCGGAGTTCGAGCTCGTCGCCGCCCACCTGAGCCCGGCGGCCCGGCGGGTCGAGGAACAGCTCGCCGACCTGGACCGTCTCCAGCTGATGGCGGACGCGGGGCTGCCACCGGCGCAGGAGGGACATGACATGCGCCTCGACGACGGGATCGGCCTCGGTCTCGGCCAGGCAGACGTCGGCGCCGCAGGTCAGGGCGGCCACCCGGTCCGTCGGCGCCGCCTCGGTGACCAAGACCA
>PMYJ01000204.1:9061-18113 GCA_003170875.1 Candidatus Dormiibacterota bacterium
AGGTGCTCCTCGAGACCGCGGGCGCGCGGCTCGGGTACGTCGATCAGCAGAACCGTGGGCACTAGTGAGCCCTCAGACCGATCAGGTCAATAGGTCGAGACGTTGAGGTCTTCGATCCGGCCGGTGCCCAGGTAGACCGTGCGCTCGCAGAGATTGGTGACCCGGTCGGCGATCCGCTCCAGGTTGTGGGTCGCCCACAGCTGGTAGGTACAGGGCACGACGGTGTCCGGCTCAGCGGTCATGGTGGCGATCATCTCGCCGTAGATGTCGTCGTACAGACGGTCGATGGCGTCGTCATCGCCGACCAGCAGGCGGGCACCCTCCACGTCGCGCTCGCGGAGCACGCTCACCCCCGCCGAGAGCATCGCCCGGACCATGGTCCCCAGCTGCAGGACGCTCGCCGGCAGGGAGCGCATCGGCGGGCGGCCCAGCATCAGGGCCACCTTGGCGATGCCCTCCGCGTGGTCGCCGATCCGCTCCAGGTCGGCGATGACGTAGAGGACGGCGATGAGCAGGTGGAGCCGTTCCTCGTCGAGCCCGGGGGCCAGCTCGGCGGTGACCCGCTCCTCGATCAGGTAGCGGAGCCGGTTGACCTCGAGGTCGGCCTGGACCACCACGTCGGCGCCCTCCAGGTCGGAGTCGGCGAGGGTTCGGAGCGCCTCGGCCAGCTGGGCCTCGACCTTGGAGGCGAGCTGCCAGACGTCCGCCAGGACCTGATCCGCCCCGGAGCCCGAGGAATCCNNGGAAGAGTATGGAGCACCACGTGGACGGCAGCACCGCCAGCTCAACGAGTTCTCAGCGGACCCTCGGCGAGGCGCTCGACGAGGCTCCTCTGAGTCTCTTCCACCTCAAGGCGGCGGTCACCGCCGCTATGGGCTTCTTCACCGACGCCTACGACCTCTTCATCATCGGGGTCGCCCTCGTCCTGATCAAGGGCGAGTGGCACCTCTCCGCCGTCCAGACCAGCTTCCTGGGCAGCGCCACCCTGATCGCCACCCTGTTCGGCGCCCTGATCTTCGGGCGGATCGCCGACCTCGCGGGCCGCAAGCGGGTGTACGGACTGGTGGCCGCGATCATGGCCCTGGGTGCCCTCGCCACCGCGGTGGCACCCAGCTACGTCTGGCTGGTCGTCTTCCGCTTCGTCCTCGGCATCGGCATCGGCGGCGATTACCCGGTGAGCGCCGTGCTCGCCAGCGAGTACGCCAACCGCAAGCGCCGCGGCCTGCTGGTCTCCCTGGTGTTCTCAGCCCAGGCGGCCGGTCTGCTCATCGGCCCCGTGGTGGCTCTGGCCCTCCTGGCGGCCGGGGTCAACCACGACCTCGCCTGGCGGGTGATGCTGGGCCTCGGCGCCCTCCCCGCCCTGAGCGTCGTCTACATGCGCACGCGGATGCCGGAGTCGCCGCGGTTCGCCGCCCAGGTCCAGGGCCGCGAGGCCGAGGCCCGAGCGGCCATGGAGAAGTACAGCCAGGGGGTGGTTCAGGCGGTCGCCGGCGGCACCGGCCGGGTCCACTCCAGCTTCCGCCGGTTCCTCTCCGACCCCCGCTCCCTGCTCCTCATCCTTGGCACGGCGGGATCCTGGTTCCTCCTCGACTACGTCTACTACGGGAACACCATCTCGGCGCCGGTCATCCTCCGAGGGGTGGCGCCGGGGGCGACCCTCATCCAGTCGACGGCGTGGACCCTGATGATCTTTGCCCTCTTCGCGGTCCCCGGGTACGTTTGCGCCTTCCTCACCGTCGACCGCATCGGCCACCGCCGGCTGCAGTGGATCGGCTTCCTGGCCATGGCGGTCTGTTTCGCGCTGATCGGCTTCATCCCGGGGCTGACCCACGTCATCGTCCCCTTCCTGCTGATCTACGGGATCAGCTACTTCTTCACCGAGTTCGGGCCCAACGTGACCACCTTCCTGATCCCGACCGAGGTGTTCGGGGTGAGTGAGCGGACGACCGGGCACGGCATCGCCGCGGGGGTGGGCAAGCTGGGGGCCTTCCTCGGCGTCTTTCTCTTCCCCGTGCTCAACTCGGCGCTGGGCCTGGGCGGAGTGCTAATCCTCTGCTCCGGGGTGGGGGTCGCGGGCGCGCTCCTCACCCTGGTGCTCCCGGAGAAGAGCGGCCACAGCCTCGACGCCGCCTACCCACCCCCCACCTCGGTGTGCGTCACGGAGTCGGCGGTGCAACTGGCCACGGAGCCGGCCGGGCGGGTCCCGGCGGAGACGGCCGCGTAGCTGCAGAATCTGCGCGCTGCCGGAGGACCTACAGGCCGACGGCTCGAGGACCCCGGCCCGGCTGAGGGGGCCCGACGAGTTCCAGCGGCGGGTAGTCACCGGTGAAGGTGATCCGGGCCACGCTGAGGGCGAGACAGCGGGCGAGCGCGCCGAGGAGGAGCACGCACGAGGCGACCCGCAGGGTCAGGGAGCCGCGCATGGCGCGGGTGAGCGTAGTGCGCCCGCCGGAGGGGCGCGGCGCGCGAGGCCCCCGTAGTTGCGAAGATTCGCCGATGGCCGGTTGGAAGGAAGGCTGACCAGGGTGACGGGACTCGAGGCCGGGTTCGTCGCCGGTGCCGGCGTGCTCGCCGGCATCGCCAACACCATCGGCGGGGGCGGCTCGCTGCTCAGCTACCCGGCGCTGCTCGGTGCCGGCCTCAACCCCCTCGCCGCCAATGTCACCAACACCGTCGGGCTGGTCCCCGGCCTGCTGACCGGGAGTCACGGGTACCGCGCCGAGCTGGTGGGCCAGGGGCGCCGTATCGGCCGCCTGCTGGTGCCGATGTCGATCGGGGGGCTGATCGGGACGGTCCTGCTGCTCCGGACCTCACCGGGCGTCTTCACCCGGGTGGTGCCCTGGCTGATTATCCTGGGCTGCCTGGCGCTGCTCTTCCAGCCCCTGCTGGCACGGCTGATCGGAGCGCACGCCGGCGAGCGGTCCCTGGTGTTCCGCGGAGGGCTGGTGCTCGGGGGGGTGTACGGCGCCTACTTCGGCGCCGCGCTCGGTGTGATGCTCCTCGCCATCCTCGGCCTCTTCATCCAGGACACTCTGCAGCGGCTCAACGCGGCCAAGGTGGTCTGCACCACCACCGTCAACGCCATCGCCGCCGTGGGCTTCGCCATCTTCGGACCCGTTCACTGGCTGGACGCCCTCGTGCTCGGCGCGGGCACCGTGGTGGGCGGGGCGCTCGGCGCCATGGCCGGCCGCCGCATCCCGCCGCTCGCCCTCCGCTACGGGGTGGCGGCGGTCGGGATCGGACTGGCGGTGAAGTTACTGGTCGCGCCCTGAGCCCGATCCCGGCCTTGCGACAATCGGCTCCATGCTGATCGGCGCCCACGTGGCGGCACGGGGCGGTATCCACGCGGCAGTGGACAACGCGCTCGCAATCGGGGCGGAGGTCATCCAGACCCACCCGACGCCGGCTCAGATGTGGCGGCCCCTTCGCCTCGAGGATGCCGATCGCGACCTCTACCTCCGGAAGTACGCGGCCTCCGGGCTGCGTGGCCACTACCTGCACGCCGTCTACCTGATCAACCTGGCGTCGCCCAAGGAGGCGCTGCTCCGCTCCTCAGTGGCCTCATTGCTCCACTACATGGAGGTGGCGGCCTCCCTCGACGCCGACGGGGTCGTGTTCCACCCCGGGTCCCACCTGGGGGCGGGCTTCGACACCGTGCTCTCCCAGGTGGCGGCGGCGATCCGGGAGGTGGTCGACCGCAGCCCGCCCGGGCGGGCCAGGCTGCTGGTGGAGAACAGCGCCGGATCGGGGGGATGCGTGGGTCGAAGTTTCGAGGAGGTCGCGCGCATCGTCGATGCCGCCGCCTCGGACCGGGTGGGGGTCTGCCTCGACACCCAGCACGCCTTCGCGAGCGGCTACGACGTCCGCGACGCTAGCGGTGTGGCGCGGACCCTGGATGACTTCGACCGGCTGATCGGGTTCGAGCGGCTGGGCCTGGTCCACGCCAATGACTCGGCTCGAGCGCTGGGGAGCAACGCCGACCGTCACGCCAACATCGGGGAGGGGGAGATCGGTGTGGCCGGTTTCCGGATCCTGCTCGCCGACCCACGGCTGCGACGGGTCCCCTGGGTGCTCGAGGTCCCCGGACACGAGCGCAAGGGGCCGGACGTCCGGCAGGTGAGCCTCTTGCGACAGCTCGCCGGAGTTCAGACTTCCGGCGGCGACGCCTCCGGGGGCGGGGCCGGGAGATCGCCGGCGGGGGCGCCGGCCTGGGCGCCTCCCGACATCAGGGGCACCAGCTGTGCCGCGAGGTTGTAGAGAGCGACCACGACCAGGGCAACGATGGCGAGGATGAAGCCGACGCCGACAGTGATGGTGAAGGAGTTGGAGATCTCCACCCTGAGAAAGTTGGAGACGCCCAGGGTGCCGTGGGCCGCGAGGGTTCCCGAGATGGAGCCGAGGGCGCTGTGAGTGATCTTGTCGAGGACCTGAGTGCTCACCTGCCCCTTTTCGACGACGAGCAGGATGATTGCCACCGCCGCGGCAACGGCCACCAGCAGCCCGCGGAGGGCGAAGCGGGTGAGACTCAGGAGGAGGCCGAGCAGCATGGCCACGAGGGCCACCAGCAGCAGCGGCTGGGCGCCGAGCCCGATCTGATTCGCGTCGGCGCTGGTGGGAATCGAGCTCGAGGTCCCCTCCTCCTTGGTCAGCGCGGAGCAGCCGCTCGGCTCTGCGCCGGCCACGCTCGGGGCGGATCCGGCGGCCAGGTCGAGGCCCGTGTAGGTGGCGAAGTTGTAGTTGTCAAGGCTGTTGAGGCAGCCGGTCACCCCCGCGGGCACTGAGACGCTCGAGGGCCCGCCGAGCTGCTGCGAGATGGAGGAGATCGACCCGAGCTCCGCCTTGGCGGTGGAGGTGTTGCACGAGACCCCGGCGAAGGGGAGCAGGAAGCAGAGACCGGCCAGGACGAGGAGTACCGGCGAGACGATCCGCGGGGCCGGTTCCTTGACGGCAGCAGCCATCTCACCACTCCTGGTGATCGCGCTCACGGGGGTGGCGCAATGCTATGGCTTGGCGGAGCCCCGTGCGTCCGGCTCGTCGAAGGGCGCCAGCGCTCGCCGCGCCCACGCGATCCCGGCCGAGGCGAGCTGGACCACCACCACCAGCAGGAGCAGGCCGTCGACGACCCACAGCCCGGCATCCGGCCCGCTGGTGACGGCCGACGCTCCGTGGCCGAAATGCGCGGCGAAGGCCTGCGCGAGATTCGGCGCGTTCACGACCAGCAGGACGGCGGCGCAGACGCTGAGCACGCCGCTCGTCAGGTGGTGCCAGCGCGGCCCCCACACAGTGATTCCCACCGCTCCGAGGACGGCGAGGACCGCCACCAGGACCAGGGGCTGGACGCCCAGGCCGGCCTGGGCGGCGTCCTGGATCCGGGTCAGGCAGGCGGCGTTGACCGACGGAGCCCCGCCGGTGGCGAGGGAGAGACCGCTGTAGGAGGCGATCCCGCCGTTGACGCAGGCGGGAGGCAGCGTCCCCAGGCCGGGTAACCGCTGGAGCTCGGTGATGAAGACGGACGAGAAGGAGATCCTCACCATGCCGATGAGCAGGCTGCCGAGAGCGGAGAGCAGGAGCAGCAGCGAGACGACCCGGAGCGCGGGGTCCCGCTGCCGGTTCAGGGTGGACATGGCCTGCCACGATAGCGCCCCGGTCGGTCATACTCGGCGGCCGATGGGGTCTCGTCGCAGGGAGGGCTCGATCATCAATCGCCGGGGTCTCGCCGCCGTGGCCGGGCTGTCCGCGCTCATCGCCGCCTGTGGCTACACCGGGCCGTCCGCCACCACCCTGCTGCAGGGCGCCAAGACGACCTTTGACCAGACGACGTCCTTTCACATCCAGCTGACCAGCCAGGACACGGCCGGCACCGGGACCGAGCTCACCGCGGCCGAGGGGGATGCGGTGCGCCCCGACGGCTTCACGGGCACGCTCACGGTCGAGGAGGCGGGATTCCCGCTTCAGATCAAGGTCATCTCCGCCGGGGGCAAGTTCTACGTCCAGCTCCCCTTCAGCGATGACTTCCAGACGGCGAGTCCGTCGAAGTATGGGTTCGGTGACCCCGGCCAGCTGCTCGATCCCAACACCGGGATCTCCACCCTGCTGACCTCGGCCCAGAAGCCAAGCATCGGCTCCTCGGTGCGGCTCAACGGCGAGTCGCTCCAGCAGGTCGACGCCACCCTCCCCGGCAACCTGATCGCCTCGCTCCTGGTCGACGCCGACCCCAGCCAATCCGTCTCCGCCGTCTTCTCCATCGACACCGCCAACTACCAGGTCCGGGAGGTCGATCTGACCGGCCCCATCTTCGAGGCGGGCCACCAGAGCACGTTCCACCTTGTTCTCAACAACTATGGCGAGAACGTGAGCGTGAGCCCGCCGCCCACGCCCTGACGAGGTGGACGGTCCGATCGATGTTGGGGGGACCGGCAGCGGCGAGGAGCGGAACGGGGCGCAGGCGCCGCGCGGCTCCGGCCGGCGGCTGGGCTTCGCGGCCGCCGGAGTCCTGCTGGCGGCGGCCGACACCTACGTGGTGGTGCTCGCCCTCCCCTCGATCATGGGCGATATCGGCCTGAGCCTCAATCACCTGGAGGCGGCCACGCCCATCATCAGCGGCTTCCTGCTCGGCTACGTCGCGCTGCTGCCGCTCCTGGGCCGGCTCTCCGACATCCTCGGCCGCGCCCCGGTCTTCGCCGGATGCCTTCTGGTGTTCGCCTTCGGGTCGCTGGTCACAGCGTCGACCCAGGACCTCACCGGCGCGGTGGTGGGCCGGGCCCTCCAGGGGGTCGGCGGCGGCGGGTTGGTCCCGGTCACCCTCGCCATCGTCGCCGACCTCTGGCCGGCCGGACGCCGCGGCATCCCCCTCGGCGTGGTCGGCGGCGTCCAGGAACTGGGCTCGGTGCTCGGCCCGCTCTACGGGGCCGCGATCCTCACCTTCTCCACGTGGAGGCTGATCTTCTGGCTCAATCTGCCCCTCGCCGCCCTTCTCGGCACCGGTTTCCTGCTCGCCCGACCCGCGGCGGGGACCGTGACCCGCGCTGCGCCCGGGCGGTCGCTGGACCTTCCCGGCATGCTCCTGCTCGGCGCGGCCATCGTCGCCGGTGGCCTGGCGGTGGCGGCTCCCGGGCCCCTCGCCGGGAGCGAGGTGTGGGGCGTCCTCTGGGCCCCGCTCATCGGAGGCTCGGCGTGGACGACGCCGCTGGCCCTGGTCGCTCTGGTGGCTGCCGCTCTCTCCCTCGCGTGGGGGTTGTCGGGGGCGAGCGACGCGCCCCGTCTCCTCCGCCTGCGACGCGTCCCCCAGATCTGGGGGCAGGTCGACGGCCTGGGCGGTGCCCTGCTCGCCCTGGTGCTCGCCTTCGTGGTGATCAGCTTCTCCACCGCCGACCCGGGCCAGGGCCTGGTGGCGCCGGCCGCGGCGGTGCTGCTGCCCGCCGCTCTGGTGGCGGCCATCGCCCTCGCCATCCGCGAGACCCGAGCCCCCGCCGCGCTGGTGCCGCTCGGCCAGCTCCGTGACCCCGCTGCCGCCGGCGCCCTCCTCTGCAACCTGGCGATCGGCGCCGGGCTGATGGCGGCGCTGGTCGACATCCCCATCTTTGCGCGGGCCACAGCGTATGGCTCGCAGCTGGGCGCCGCCCTGGTGCTGCTCCGGCTGCTGGCTGCGGTGCCGGTCGGCGCGGTGCTCGGCGGCTTCCTCTGCGAGCGGCTCGGCTACCGGGTGACCACGCTGCTGGGGATGGCCCTGACCACCGCGATGTTTGTCCTGATGGGAGGGTGGACGGCGAGCTCATTGGGCTCCGGACTACGGGTGAGCGACCCGGTCCTGGTGGGCTGCGGCCTCGGTTTCGGGCTCGCCATAGCCCCCATCAACGCCGCCATCCTCGGGGCCGTGGCCGCCGCCCGGCACGGGCTCGCCGCAGCGCTGGTGGTGGTGGCCCGCATGGTCGGGATGCTGGTCGGGATCTCCCTGCTCACCGCGATCGGGCTGCACCGCTACTACCAGGAGGCGGCCACCATCCCGTCGCCGGCGATCCTCTGCCCCGGGCACCCGCTCAGCTGCGCCGCCTACAACGCCCTCTCCCAGCACGCGCTCCTCGATGAGCTGCGCACCATCTTTCTGGCCGCTGCGGTCTGCACCGCGGCGGCCGGACTCATCGGGGCGGCGATGCTGCGGCGCCACCGCGAAAGCGATCCGGGCGCGATGGCGGCCGCGCTGGGCGCCTGAGGCCAGCGACCGACGCCTCCGAGGACTCGATGGGCTCACGGCCGGCTGGCGGAGAACGAGCGTGCCATGCGCGGACCAGGCCCTCGTACCATGCGGTGCATGCCCGCAACAGCCATCGCCCTCGCCGACTTCGACCGGGTCCTCGCGGCCTTCACCCTCCTCGTCGAGGGCGTTCGCCCCGAGCAGTGGACCAGCCCCACCCCCTGCGCCGAGTGGGACGTCCGCCAGCTGCTGGACCACGTGACCTCCGGAAACCGAATGTTCGCCGCCCTCGCAAGCGGTGAGCGGCCCGAGGGGATGGAGGGCCTCCTCCAGCTCCGGGCCCGGGTCGCCCCGGCAGCGGATGACGACCCGGTGGAGACCTTCCGCGACTCCGGGCGGCAGCTCCTCGAGGCCTTCTCCGACCCCGACTTCCCGGACGGCACCTACCTGACGCCCATCGGCGAACGGAGCGGCGACTTCGTCATCCTGATGCGGACCAGCGAGGGGCTGATCCACGGCTGGGACCTCGCCCGGGCCACGGGCCAGACCCCGGCCTTCCCGGAGGCCATCGCCGAGCAGACCCTCGCCAGCCTGCACCTGACACTCGCCGACCGGCCCCGTGACCCCCGCGGGTTCGGGGTCGAGCAGCCTGTGCCGGCGGACGCCCCGGCGCTCGACCGCCTCGCCGGCTTCGTCGGCCGCTCCGTCTAGTCCCGTCATCCGCGCCTCCGTTCGAGGTGCCTGGCCCGTCAGGGTGGCCCCGCCATCGGCCGGCGGGCGCTGACGCCTCTACACTCCAGCCTCATGCCGGCCCGCCTGCGCCCCGTGGCTCCGCGACTCGATCTGCCCCGGCTCCTGGAG
>PMYJ01000186.1 GCA_003170875.1 Candidatus Dormiibacterota bacterium
GCCGGCGTGGACGGGCCGGCCCAGGCGCCGGCTGAGTATCTCTTCGACCAGTGTTCCCATCTCGGTTTGGATTCTCCTGATGTGTGGGCTAGGCGGCGGGGTTGGGCCAGCTGAGCAGGAGGTCGTCCACCTGCTCGTCGGCGAGAGTTGCGGAGTCGGCGAGCCGCTTGATCTCGGCGGTGGCCGCCACGATCTGCTCCTCGTCGAGGACGAGCCCGAGGCTCGCGGCGCGGTCGCGGATGGCGTTGCGGCCGACCAGCCGGTGGCCGATGAGTATCTGCCGATCCAGGCCATAACGCTCGGGCCGGAGCACCTCGTAGCTGCGCGGGTCGCGGAGCACCGCGTTGCTGTGCATCCCCGCCTTGTGGGTGAAGGCGAAGGCACCGGTGATGGGGGCGTTGAAGGGCACCCCGATGCCGAGGATGCGGGCGACCAGGGCGTCGAGCTGGGGGAGGAGGTCGAGGCGGTAGGGCTCGACCCGCTCCGGGGAGACGGTTCCGATCCGGGCGATGAGCCCGGAGAGGGAGGCGATCCCGTTGCGTTCGCCGATGCCGAGCACGGTGGTGTCGATGTGGGTGGCCCCGGCCTCCAGGGCGGCCAGGGCGTTGGCCACCGCGCAGCCGGTGTCGTTGTGGCCGTGGAACTCGATGTCGCAGCCGACGGCGGCCCGCACCGCCACCACCATCTCCTCGACCTCACGCGGGGTGGCGATGCCGACCGTGTCGGCGATGCCGACCCGGTGGGGTCCGCAGGCGTCGACGGCCCGGTACACCGCCAGGATCTCCTCGAGGTCGCTGCGGAAGGCGTCCTCGCAGCTGAAGCGGATCTCGCGGCCGGCGCTGCGGACATGGCTGATGACCCCGCAGGCGATGTCGATCACCTCGTCGAGGGAGCGGCGGTGGCTCGCCCGTCGGAGCACGTCGGAGGTGGCGAAGAGGACGTTGACGCCGTCCGCGCCGGCGGCCAGCGCCCGGTCCACATCCTCGATGGAGCAGCGGGTGTGGGTGAGCACCCGGGCCCGGGGGCGGGCGGCGACCACGGCCCTCAGGTCGGCCTCCGACTGGGGCGAGGCCGCCGGGGAGGTCATCTCGATGTAGTCGACGCCGAACTCGTCGAGGGCGGCGACGATCTCCAGCTTCTGGTCGGTGGTGAAATCGGCCCCGGCGAACTGCTCGCCCTCGCGCAGGGTCGAGTCGATGATGGCCATGCGCTCGACGGTCACTTCCGGGCCTCCAGCGACTCGCGGGCGCTCAGCGCGTCGAGGACCGCGGCGGTCATCTCGCCGGTCGAGCTGGTACCGCCCAGGTCGGGGGTGCGTGCTCCGGCGTCGAGGGCCGCGTCCACCGCGGCGCGGATCTCCGCGGCGACCTCGGGGAGGCGGAGCGAGTGCTCGAAGAGGAGGGCGACGCTCAGGATCGAGCCCACCGGGTTGGCGATGCCGCGCCCGGCGATGTCCGGCGCGGTACCGTGGATCGGCTCGTAGAGGGCGGGGCCGCCGTCGGGATTGAGACTGGCCGACGCCATCAGGCCGAGCGACCCGCTGATCGCCGCCGCCTCGTCGCTCAGGATGTCGCCAAAGAGGTTCTCGGCGACCACCACGTCCAACGCCGACGGCTGCTGGAGCATGCGCAGCGCGAAGCTGTCGATGAGCTGGTGATCGAGGGCGACGTCCGGGTTGTCCGCGGCCAGCTCGGAGGTGACGTCGCGCCAGAGCCGCCCGCTCACCAGGGCATTCGCCTTGTCCACCGAGGTGAGGTGGCGGCTCCGGCCGCGGGCCAGTTCAAACGCGAAGCCGACGACGCGGGCGATCTGCTGGCGGCTGTAGGTGATGGTGTCGTGGGCGCGCTCCGAGTCACCCTCGCCGCTCCGACCGTGAGCGCCGTAGTAGGCGCCGGCGGACAGCTCGCGGACCACGATGAAGTCGGTGCCGCGGGTGACTTCGGGCCGCAGTGGGCCGCAGCCGGAGAGGGCGGGGAAGGCGCGGACCGGGCGGAGATTGATGCTGAGGCCCAGCCGCTGGCGCAGCCCATGGATGGCTGCTCCCGGCCTCGCGTCGCCGCGCAGGTGGTCCCAGCGCGGGGCACCGGCGGCGCCGAAGAGGACGGCGTCGGCTTCGCGGCAGAGCTGCAGTGTCGCCTCGGGGAGGGGGCGTCCCTCGGCCTCGATGGCGGCTCCGGCGATCGGCCGCTCGGTGAGTTCCAGGGGGAGCTGGTGGGCGGCGGCGGCGCTTTCGAGGACGCTCACCGCGCTGGCGATGACCTCCGGGCCGATGCCGTCGCCGGGAAGGACGACGACACGGATCGGGTGCGATTGCGACTGGATGCTCATGGGACTCCCGCGGACTGCTTCTGAACTGCTCTGGACGAACGAAGAGGGCTCCCTCGCTCTGGGGGAGCCCTCTTCCGCGGCGGCGGGAGCGCCTCGCGGCGCGCGCCTCTACTTCGTACCGGCGGATTTGGCCCCTGCGAGGGCTTTACGTCCGGCGAGCTGTTTCGAGGCGTGCGCGATCTGCATCGTCGGGCAACTATACGGGTTGACCGGTTGGGGCGTCAACTTGATCTCGGGCCGGGTGATGCCGCAGAGGCGGGGGAGAAGTACTCGATCAGCGCCTGGGTGCGAAGGGGACTATATGCGGTCACGTAGCCCACGGCCCAGCAGTCGTCGGCATCGACGCAGGTCACGGCGGCCAGTGAGCTGTGGCCCGAGAACCCGGGAGCGGCGGAGACCTCCCACGTTCCCCCCGCGTACCCCTCGATCAGCGCCTGGAACTCGTACTCGAGGTCCAGGTCGGTGGCGGGGGAGTACTCCCCCGCGGTCCAGCAGCTTCCGACCCCGGTGCAGGCCACCCCGCTGAGCTCCGCCCGCACGCTGGGGGAGAGCGTTGGGCTGGTGACGATGTCCCACTCACTGCCCGCGTACTGTTCCACCAAGCCCTGGGTGTCACCGTCAGTCGAGCCGACGGCCCAGCAGTCGATGCTGCTGACGCAGGCGACGGCGGAGAGAGCGGTGCGCGTGCCGGAGGAGTGAAGGGGACTGGTGACGACGGCCCAGCCGCCCCCCGTGTACTGCTCGACCAAGCCCTGACTGTCGCCGTTGGTGTCGCTCGAGGTGTAGCCGACAGCCCAGCAGTCGTCGGCGCTCGCGCAGGTCACGCTGGAGAGAGCGTTCCCCGTGCCGGGGGATGGCGTGGGGCTGGCGACAATGCTCCAACCGCTGCTCGTGTACTGCTCGACCAGCCCCTGGACCAATCCCTGGTTGACGCCGTTGCCGTAGTCGCTCGTGACCCCGACGGCCCAGCAGTCGCTGGGGCTGACGCAGGTCACGCTGTCGAGCTGGCTATCGACGGGGCCCGAGGGGGTGGGAGTGGGGACTGCGCTCCAAACGGATCCGGCGTACCGCTCGATCAAGGCCTGGCCCGCGAAACTGGGGTACTGGGAACCGACAGCCCAACAGTCGCTGGTATCGGCGCAGGTCACGCCGTAGAGGAAGGCGCCGCCAGGGCCGGGGGTGGGGCTGGTGATGCCAGCGGGGACGATGCTCCACGACTGTCCCGTGTAGTGCTCGATCAAGGCCGTGTTGGCCGAGCCGTCCCATCCGACAGCCCAGCAGTCATGGACGCCGGGGCAGGCGACGCCGTACAGCGAGAGCCCCCCATCCCCGGAGTTCGCGGCGCCGGAGACGAAGTGCCACGAGAGCGGTGCGTTCGGCGACGTACCGGCGCTCTGCGGAGCCGCCTGGTTGCCAGCGGGCGTGGCGCTGACAGTGCCGTGCGGGCTCGACGGTGCACAGCCGGAGCTGCCCACCGCCAGCAGCACCCCGACCGCGGCAAAGAGCAGTCCATTCCTGCGTCTCACCACCGCCGGTCCTCCTGAAGCCGCCCCCCTCGGGCCGCCGAGGGGTGAAGGCGATCCTTCGGCCGGAGGTTACTGGACCAGGGGGTCGGTTGAAGGACGCGAGCGTGGTGCCCCGCTGCCCCGAGGGCGCTACCCGGTCTGCTCGATGATCACCGGACCGCTGCCGAGCTGGACGTCTCAGCAAGAGCCCAGGGGCGCACCCTCACGGCTGTGTCCTGGCCGGCGTCCCCTGCTGCAGGCGTCGAGCACGATGCACACGACGAGCGCGATCAGCCACCCGTTCCATGCCGTCAGGCGCGGCTGTCCCTCGATGAACCAGACAACCAGCCAGACGAGACTCATCGCCGCGTGACCTCCCAATGGGCCCGGATCGTGCTGTCTGCGATGACTCGAGGTTATGCAGTCGAACCTCTTCTCGCCACCCGGCCAACCCACGAGTCTCTTGGGGGGCCAGCCCTACCGTCGACCTTGTCGAGGGGGGCACGCATACACTCACCGCCAGTGGACGTGACCCTCCGACGTGCGCTCGTCGAGGCGGTGGGGCCCGACTCGTTCCTTCACGATGGATCGATCCTGGCGCCCGCCACCGCTGATGGCGTGTCGGACGTGCTGCGGATCGCCGAGGAGCACCAGCTCCACGTGCGGCTGACAAGTGGCGCGGGCGAGGCCGTGACAGCCCCGAACGGCGGGGCCATCCTCAGCCTCGCCCGCCTCGTGGAACTGAGCGTTGACGCCTCCAACGGGGTCGCCCGGGCGGAGGCCGGAACCACGCTCACGGCCCTGGCCGCGGCCCTCGCGGACGCCGGCATGGCCGTCCCCGGCCTCGTCTCCGCTCCCGGCTCGGATCACGTGGGCGCCCTGATCGCCCGCGGTGGCGTCCCCCGACGAAGCCTGACCGGGATCGAGGCCGTCCTCCCCGGCGGCGACCTCGTCCAGTTCGGCGGAGCGGTCCTCAAGGACGTCGTCGGATACGACATCGCATCGCTTCTGCTGGGGAGCTCGGGGAGGCTGGGGGCGATCCTGGCCGTCCACCTCCGGCTGGTGCCGGCTGCGGCAGCGGTCGAGGTCGCCGCACCGGCCGGCCCGCGGGACGTCGGTGAGCTTACCGGCGTCTTCGACCCCGAGGGGATATTGGTCGGAGCCTGAGGACCGTCGGGGTCCCCGACGCGCGGCCCGATCCCGCCTGGTCAGACCTGCGAGGAGTCCGCGGCCGGTGTCTCGCCGGCCCGATCGTTCGGCTGCTCCCCGCCCATCGGGGCGGCGACCTGGGGCGGCACGTAGCTGACCTTGGCGAGCTTCCCGTCCTCGTAGTCGAGGGCGAGGAGGCCCCCCTTGGCGCACTGGAGATGGTGGAGGGCCCAGGGCCGGCGGTGCAGGTACCGGATCCATAAGGCCTGGATGGGGTCACCGTGGCTGACGCAGATGCCGGTCCCGTCTCCCACACTCTCCAGCACCCGCTGGAGCGACCGTTCCACCCTCGCCGCCATCGCGCCGACCTTCTCATCGCGCCGGAGGAGGCCGGGGTAGGCCATGTGCACCCACCAGAGCGGCCGGCGCCAGGGCACCTGGGCATAGCGAACGCCCTGGAGGTAGAGGCTGAACCGGGCCTCGAGCAGATCGTCGTCCACCACGATCTCAGGGGAGTCGAGGTGCTGGGCGATGATCGAGGTCGTCTGGCGGGCCCGCTCCAGAGGGCTGGTCCGGATCACGCGGATCGGCTGCCCCGTCAGCCGCTGGCCCAGCGATTCGGCCTGGGCGAGGCCCTTCTCGCTCAGCCCGAAGCCGGGCAGGTAGCCGTAGAGGACCCCACGCGGGTTGGCCACGTCGCAGTGGCGGACGAGGTAGAGCCGGGTCCTCTGCTGCACCGCCCGATGCTAACAGCGGGCGCCGAGCCTCCCGGCCCCGCGCAGGTAACCACACGCCCGTCACCCGGTCCCCGAGATGCCGCAGGGCGTTCACAGTTCGATGACGCGCTCGTTCCTCCGCCTTGACGGCCCGGCACGATCTGCGGAGCGGATCCACAAGGACCGCCAAAGCCCATCGGGTCTCCCGCGTGGCTCGGAGCCCGAACGGGCAGCCATCGCGGAGTCACAGGTAGGAAACAGTGGCTGTAAGTGCCCAGCGACGCCGCCGCGTCCTCGTCGCCGTCGTCGCGGCCCTCATCGCGGCCGGGGCGTTTTACCTCGCCATCGAGTACACCAACAAGACTCCCGCGACCACGTCGGGAACGGCGACGGCCACGGCGCCCCCGGTCCAGACGGTCACGGTGGTGGAGGCGAGCAGCGCCGTCCCCCAGGGCACCGCGATCACCGCCAACGACCTCAAGATGGTGGCCGTCGCCGCCAGTGACCTCCCCGCCAAGGTCGGCACCACGCTTCCCTACTACACGAGCTCGACGACTCTCACCACGCCCACGGAGTACGCCGCGATCCAGATCCCGGTGGGGACGGTGATCCTCAGCTCGATGGTCACCACTAACCAGGCTGCGGCCCAGGCGCCGGTCGGCGGCACCAACTTCAACCTCCCGGCCGGCGACGTCGCGCTGTCACTCCCGTACAGCCCCAACGCCGGCAAGGGCGAGATCGACGGCGCCGGCACCGGCGGCTACATCCAGGCCGGCGACCGCGTGGACATCCTCCTCGAGGTCGATCCCGTCCCCAATCCCAACAACGAGTTGGGAACCATGTACTGGGCCTACGAGAACGTCCCGGTCCTCGCCGTCGGCGTTTCGACAGGGGCTCCCGTGGCCTCGGCCAGCGCCTCGCCCGTCGCCTCGGCGCCCGCCTCGTCCAGTGCCGCGGCCACGGTGTCGGCGAGCCTGATCATCGTGCAGCTGCCGCGCCAGGATGCCGCCGACCTCTCTTACATGGAAGACGGGGCCAACGTGACCATCCAGTACCTGCTCGTCGCCCCCGGCGACTACAGCTCCTCGGCTATGCCCGTGCCGACACCCGGCACCGTCATCGGACCGATCAACGCCAACACCGCCCTGACCGATCTGGAAGGCTGAGCGCACTGAGCGCCGTAGGGATCTGAGATGACGTCGCCCGCCATATTCCTGGCCGGTGGTGGGGCAGTGGCGCTCTTTGCCGCCATCCTGGTCTTCATCCTGCCCGGCGGCGATTCGATGCTCCACAACCGGCTGCGCAACCTCGGCGACGTCGCGCCGATGGTGCCCAAGGAAGCGGCGGTCCCCCGGGATACCCTCGGACAGATCCGCCACGTCGTCCAGTCCGCCGTCGGCAGCCGGTTCGAGCGGACCGACCGCGGATCCCACATGGCCGATCGCCTGGCGCGCGCCGACCTCAAGGTCCGGCCGACGGAGTGGGTGCTGATCTCGATCGGGGCGGCCGCTGCGGTCGGAGCCATCGGGTACCTGCGCTTCGGGGCGATTCTCTTCGGCCTGATTGGCGCAGTCTTGGGGTATGCGGCGGCCCAATTCTTCGTCCGCTACCGGCAGTCGAAGCGGACCAAGGCGTTCAACGCCCAGCTCTCCCCGGCCATCCTTCAGCTGAGCGGCTCGATGAAGGCCGGCTACACCTTCGCTCAGGCCATCGACCTGACCGCCAAGAACCTGCCGGCGCCGATGGGCTCGGAGCTGGGACGGGTCACTCGCGAAGTCCAGCTCGGCCTGCCCATGAACGAGGCTCTCAGCCGGATGGTGCGGCGCAACGAGTCCGAGGACCTCCGGCTGCTCCTCATCGCGGTCCAGATCCAGTCCCAGGTGGGCGGCAACCTCGCCCACATCCTCGACACCATCGAGTTCACCGTGCGCGAGCGGGTGCGGATCAAGGGCGAGATCAAGTCCCTGACCGGTCAGGCTCGCGCCCAGGGCTGGGTGCTGATCTGCATGCCCTTCGGCATGGCCGGGATCCTGATGATGATCGCCCCGAGCTACTTCGACCCGATGATCCAGAAGACCGCCGGCCAGGTCATGCTCGGTCTTGCCGGCTTCCTGATCCTCTGCGGCTATGGCCTGATCCGCCGCCTCGTGAACATCAAGATATGAGCAGCCACCTCGTCGTCCTGGTGGGTGCCGGCGCCGTGATCGTGCTGGTCGTCTTCCTGGCGGTCTGGCTGATGGTGCCATCGACCCCGCTCGCCAGCCTGCTCGAGCAGCGGCTCTCCAGCGTCCCCAACGCCGCCTCCTACGACATCGACCTGGAGACCGGCGAGTTCACCCAACCTGCATTCGACCGGCTCGTCCTGCCGATCCTCAGCTCGATCGGCGGCGTCATCGCCAGACGGACAAAGGAGGGGCAGCTCCAGCAGCTCCGCAAGCTGGTGGCCAGGTCCGGGTCGCGTCAGAGGCCCGAGACGTTGCTGGCGCTCCGCCTCATCCTCCCCGTGGCCGGCGGTGTCATCTGCTTCGGACTCTCCCTGCTGGCCAACCTCACGCCTCCCCAGAACTACCTCCTGATCGTGGTCGGAGCCATCGGCGGGTACATGTATCCGACCCTCTCCCTGGAGCGGAAGGCCAAGCGCCGGCAGAAGGAGATCCTGCTGGCGCTCTCGGGCGTCCTGGACCTGCTCACCGTCTGCATGGAGGCGGGACTCTCCCTCGACATGGCGATGATGCGCATCGGCGACGCCGACGAGAGCCTGCTCGCCCTCGAGTTCCAGAAGCTGCTCAACGAGGTCCGGCTCGGCCGCCCCCGCGGCGAGGCTCTGATGGCGATGGCCGAGCGCAACGACGTCGACGAGCTGACCGAGTTCTGCCGGGCCGTCGTGCAGGCGGAGCCGCTCGGTGTCAGCGTCGTCAACGTACTCCGCATCCAGTCGGAGGAGATGCGCCGCAAGCGCAAGCAGCGCGCCGAGGAGGCCGGCCACCGGGCCCCGGTCCTGATGCTGCTGCCGATGATGGGCTGCATCTTCCCGTGCATCTTCGTCGTCCTGCTGGGCCCGGCGCTCGTCGAGATCTTCTTCAAGACCAGCACGTAGGCCTCCGCTGACCGCGGCGGGTCGAGGTCTCTCAGACGACCTGGACGACCTGCCCGGTGACGAAGGGAGAGGGCTTGCAGAAGCTGACGATGGCCTCGGCGACCCGCTGCGGGGAGACCGCCTTGGCGAGGTCGGCGGGGCGCATCCAGGCGCGATTGGCGGGGGTGTCGATGGTCCCCGGCGCCACCGCGTTGACCCCGACCCCGGCACTCCTCAGCTCGTCCGACAGCACCTCGGTCAGAGCGTGGAGCGCCGCCTTGGAGACCGCGTAGGCGGCGGCACCCCCGCGCAGCTCGACGCCGGCGACCGAGCCGACGTTGACGATCGTCCCGCCGCCGAGCGCCGTCATCCGGCGGGCCGCCTCGCGGCTGGACCACCAGGCGGTCTCCAGATTCACGCGGAGCATCTCCCGGACCACGCGGGGGGAGGTCTCGATCACTCTGCCCCCCGCGAAGCCGCCGGTCAGGTTGACCAGGCGCCGGACCTCGCCGAGGTCGTCGATGGTCCGCCAGAGGGCCTCGACCGCGTCAGGGTCGGCGAGGTCGGCGCGCAGCCATTGGACGTCCGGGCGCAGCGCGGCGAGCTTCTCCGGGTCGGAGCGCGGCGACGCGACGCCGACCACGGGATCGCCCAGCGCGGCCATGGCGTCGAGGACTGCGGGGCCCAGCCCAGCGCTCGCGCCGCACACCACCGAGAGCCAGCGACCCATCATCGGAAACGATAGCCGAGGGACGGCCGGCCGGTGGCCGATCTCCCCTGGCAAACCCCGCCGCGGGTCCGTCCCTCCGCCGGGACGGTCAACCCGTATCCTCCGCCCATGGCCGAATCCGTCTCCGCCGCCGCAGGGGAGGGTGCAGCACCGGGCAGACCGGCCCAGGTCCTCGCCTGGCTCTCCGGACGGCGGAGCAGCTGGTGGTCGATCGTCCGGCTCGTCCCCCGCGCCGGCCGGCTCCTGGTCGCGGGGTCGGTGGCGCTCAACCTCGTCATCGGCCTGCTGCCGCTCGGGTTCGTCGTCGCCACCAGCGTCGCCGTCCAGCGGGCGGTGGAGCTGGCCCACACTCGGCATGGCGGCGGGGCCTGGGGCGCCGCCGTCGCCGCTCTCGGGTTGGCGGTCGGCGCGCTCCTGCTCCAGAGTGCCCTGACCCCGTTCCAGACGGCCCTGGCCGAGCTGGTGGCCCGGCGGATCAACGGCCAATGCTCGCGCCGGCTCATGCGCGCGACCTTGGAGAGCGCCCCGATCGCGGTGCTGGAGCAGGAGGAGGTCCTCGACCGGCTCGCGGAGGCTCAGCGAGGCCTCACCGACTACTTCATGACTCCTGGCGAGGCCACCGCGGGACTGCTCGCCCTGCTCGCCCGCTACACGCAGCTGGTCGGTGCAGTGGTCGTCGTCGGCATCGTCCTGGGGCCCCTGGCGGCCGTGGTGGTCGCCGCGGCGGCCATGGTGGCGCGGATCGGGCAGCGCAACTCGCTGGCGCGCTTCGCCGACGCGTGGGACTCCTTCCTCTCCACGCGGCGCAAGGGGCTATACGTGTCCGACACCGGGAGCTCGCCGGCGGCCGGCAAGGAGATACGGGTGCTCGGCCTGGCCGGCTGGTGGAGGGAGCGGGTGGAGACGGAGTCGCGCGCCTTCTTCGCCCAGCTGTGGCCGGCGCGACGGCGCATCTTCCTGGTGCCTTTCATCTGCTACAGCGTGATCGTCCTGGCCGGTGCTGCGGTCGTGCTGCTGATGCTCCGCAACGCCGCGGACGCGGGTGGGCTCAGCGTGCTCGACATCTCGCTCGGGCTCCAGGCCATCCTGATCCCGCTGAGGTTCGGCACCTTCTTCCCCGAGGCGGACGTCCAGACCCAGTACGGCATCCTCGCCAACGATCACATCCGCTACGTCGAGCGCAGGGCCGCCGAGGGGGCGGCCGCTGCTCCCCATGGCACCCTCTCCGCGGCGGGGCTTCCCCGCTCGGCGCTCCGCTTCGAGAAGGTGAGCTTCGCCTATCCGGAGGGCGGTGCCCGGGTCCTCGATGAGATCGAATTGGACCTTCCGGCCGGCACTTCCACCGCCATCGTCGGTCTCAACGGTGCTGGCAAGACCACCCTGGTCAAGCTCCTGGCGAGGCTCTACGACGTGACCGGAGGCCGGATCTCGGTGGATGGGGTCGACCTTCGCGAGCTCGAGCCGCGGGGCTGGCAGCGCCGGCTCGCCGTCATCTACCAGGACTACGTCCACTACGAGATGGACGTGGCCACCAACGTCGGCCTCGGCGCGCCCGAGCGCCTGGGGGATGTCGAGGCGCTCGGCAAGGCGCTGGAATGGGCGGGCGCGACGGAGGTGGTGGAGGGCCTCCCCGATGGGCTCGCGACGGTCCTCTCCAGCCGCTATGCCGGCGGGGTGGATCTCTCCGGGGGCCAGTGGCAGCGGATGGCGCTGGCCCGGGCGCTCTTCGCCGTCGGCGCCGGGGCCTCGGTGCTGGTGCTCGACGAGCCGACGGCGCAGCTCGACGTGCGGGCCGAGGTGGCCTTCTTCGACCGCTTCCTGGAGCTGACCCGCGGGCTCACCACGGTGGTCATCTCCCACCGCTTCTCGACGGTGCGGCGGGCGGACCGGATCGTGGTCCTGGAGCACGGCCGGATCAGCGAGCAGGGGACCCACGACGAGCTGCTCCGGCTGGGCGGCCGGTATGCGGAGCTGTTCCAGCTCCAGGCGCGCCGCTTCCTCGATGCGGGGGAGGAGGAGCCGGAGGAGGTGTCCGACGATGAGGGTGCGGAGGTGGCGCTTTGAAGGTCATCCGGGCGGGCCGCTTCCTCTTCGGGCTCGGCCTCCAGGTGGGCCGGCGCAAGCTGATCCGGGCCGTCGTCCTCATGTTCGCGGGGTACGTTGCCGGCCCAATTGCGGCGCTGGTGGTCGGGCTCCTCACCAACGCTCTGATCGGGCGGGAGGCCTCCCTGGCGCTGACGCTCTGCCTGGTGGCGGCGGCCCTGCTGGTGGCGCAATTGATGCTCAGCCACTTTGCCCACATGGATTACTTCGACGTCGCCGAGGTCGCGGAATCCCGGCTTCGGGGCGAGCTGATCGGCCTGGTCAACGGCCCGCCCCGGATCGAGCACCTCGACAGCCCGGCCTTCGCCGACACCATCACCCTGGTCCGCGACTGGCTCTTCGGGACGACCAAATCTCTGGAGGCGGTCCTCCAGCTCGCCGGGCTCGTCCTCCAGGTCGCCATCACGGTCGCCATCCTGGCCAGCCTCGACCCCTGGCTCGCGCTGCTCCCGCTGGTGGCTGTGGCCCCGGTGTTCCTCGAACGGCGAGCCGAGGTCTCCGTTGAGAGGGCGCGGGAGGCGAGTGCCGAGCCGGTCCGCTTCAACCGGCACCTGCTGGAGCTCGCCACCGGCGTGGATTCGATCAAGGAGCTGCGCCTCTTCGGGACCGAGGAGGCGCTTCTGGCGCGCCAGGCGGCGGGCTGGAGCCGGGTCACCCGGACCATGTGGCGGGCCCAGCTCCGGGCTGCACTCCTCCGGGCTGCCGGCCAGGCGCTGTTCGCCCTCGCCTACGGGGGCGCGATCCTTTTGGAGCTGAGCCGCGCCGCCAACGGCCAGGCCTCGGCCGGCGCGCTGGTGACGGTCATCGTCCTGGCGGTGCAGGTGGCCGTCCAGGTGTCCGGCGCGCTCGGGCTGCTCTCCATGCTCCAGGCGGCGAGCAAGACCGTCGAGCGGATCGAGAGCCTGCGCGCGGCCGCCTCGGGAGTCGCACCCGGCGAGAGAACCGACCGCCGCCCCGGTGGTGCGGTGGCGGGGGAGGGTGGCACGGCAGCGGGTCCGGCGGCGGATGCCGAGCCGGGGTCGAGGTCGGGAAAGTCCGTCGTGCCGGCCCGGTTGGCCGCGGGGATCCGCCTCGACCGCGTCAGCTTCGCCTACCCGGGCGCCGCGACCCCGGTCCTCTCCGACGTCTCGCTGGAGATCCCGGCGGGCGCGACGCTCGCCCTGGTGGGGGAGAACGGGGCCGGGAAGTCGACCCTGGTCAAGCTCCTCTGCGGCCTCTACCTGCCCACCTCCGGGCGGGTGCTGGTGGACGGCGCGGACCTGGCCGGGTTCGACCCCTCGGCATGGCGCAGCCGGGTTGCGACCCTCTTCCAGGACTTCACCAAGATCCAGCTCACCCTCCGGGAGAGCATCGGGCTGGGTGATGTCTCGCGGCTCGACGAACCGGCCGCGGTCGCCGCCGCGGTGGCCGATGCGCGCGCCGAGCGGGTGGTGCGGGTGGTCCCGGGCGGGCTGGCCGGCTACGTGGGCCGGGGGTACGCCCACGGCGCCGAGCTGTCGGGGGGGCAATGGCAGACGGTCGGGCTGGCCCGGACGCTGATGCGGGGGGCGCCGCTCCTTCTGATCCTCGACGAGCCCGCCGCATCGCTCGACGCCTCCGCGGAGCACGCCCTCTTCGAGCGCTACGCCACCTCGGCGGGGCGGGCGAGCCGGGAGGTGGGAGGGGTGACCGTGCTCGTCTCGCACCGCTTCTCCACGGTGCTGATGGCCGATTTGATCGCGGTGCTGGAGCACGGCCGGCTGGTCGAGTTCGGCTCTCACCGCCAGCTGATGGCGGCGGACGGCCTCTACGCCGAGCTGTTCCGCCTCCAGGCCCGGGCCTACGCCTGAGCGGGACCATGGCCTACACTCGTTGCATGCCCATCGAAGGTGAGTACGCGGCCAGCCCCAGCGAGTGGGTCCGCAACCAGGTCGCCGAGTACGAGAGCTCGGGGGGAACACGGGGGAACCAGCTGGGCACTACGGGTTGGCCTGTCGTCATCGTCACCATGCGGGGGCGCGTGAGCGGCAAGGTGCGCAAGCTCCCGGTGATGCGCGTGGAGCACGGGGGCCAGTACGCGATCGTCGCCTCCAAGGGCGGGACCCCGGAGAACCCGCACTGGTACCACAACCTGGTCGCCTCTCCCACCGAGGTGGCCATCCAGGACGGCCCGGAGCCGTTCGACGTCGAGGTCCGCGAGTTGAGCGGCGACGAGCGCGCGGAGTGGTGGGAGAGGGGCGTCGCCGCGTACCCCCCCTATGCGGAATACCAGACCAAGACGTCACGGGTGATCCCGGTCTTCGTCGCCACCCGGGTCTGAGCTCGCCGGGTTTCGCTGCGGCCGCTCCACCGGCCCGCCTGCGATCGCGTCGGATGCGCCGTTCCGGTTGCCGGCAAGGTCGCAGGACGCATTTCAGTGAGATTGGGGTACCCTAGTCTCAGCCGCTCAAATCGGGCGGTAGTCGCTCGTGGTCTTCCTCCTTCTCAACGGACCCGCGCGTCGTGAGTAATCCGAGAAGGACAGGAGAGGCCAGTAATGACTGGTACCGTCAAGAAAGTCGTGCAGGAGCGCGGCTTTGGTTTCATCACCGCTGAGGATGGCGCGGAGTACTTCTTCCACCGCAGCGGTCTCGACCCCTCGCTCAACTTCGAGAGCCTGGCGGTTGGCGAGCACGTGAGCTTCGCCGTCGAGACGAGTGACAAGGGTCCGCGCGCACGTCAGGTTCGCGCCGCCTAACACTCGGGACTAGGCCGTCCGGCCGGTGCGGGGATCCCGCACCGGCCGGGGGCCGAAACCTCTGACCGGGTCAGAGAAGACCGTCGAAGAGGCCCCGCTCGGGCCTTTCCGGTCCGCCCGCTCCGCGGGCGAGGACGAAGCGTTCGACGCCGAAGGCTGCCTCGAAGAGCTCGGCCGCCGTGGCGGTCAGGCCGGGATCAGTCGAGCGCCAGCCTCATCAGGGCGAGATGCCGGACCACCGCGTCCGGACTCCAGCCGTGGCCTCCGAGCTTGTCGATCACCAACTCGACGTTCTCGAGAGGCGCGACCATCTCGCGGAGGCGTTCGACGTTGACGAGGCGATCGTGCTCGGGAACGATGATCATGGTGGGCTTGGCGCGAGTCCGGACCAGTTCGAGATCCTGGCGCCGGAGCGCGTCGGCCAGCCATTCGCGCGCGGCGCGCGGGTTGGCACGTCGCTGGTTGAGGTAGTTGATGTCGGCGGTGCACGGATCGACGACCTTGCCCTCGATCGCGATGCGTTTGTAGAGGTCGCTGACCTTGCGGCGGCGGCTGAGCCAGGCCACCTGGGCCCAGAGCGGCCGGACGGTCAGGATGCGCACCTGCCACCGGTACTGGGCGCGGATCAGTCCCTCCCCGAGGAGTGGGGTGTGCAGGATCAGATGGTCGACCGCGGCCTCGTTGTCGGCGGCCATGGCGCAGGCGACCGAGGCACCCAGGCAGAGGCCGGCGAGGTCAAAGCTGTGGATGTCCAGGTGATCGAGCAGCTGCCAGACCGTGCCCGCCATCGCCTCGGCGGTGTGACGCGAGGGGAGCGGCGCCGACTGGCCGTTGCCCGGGAGATCAGGGGCGATCAGGGTGTGCTGGCTCGCCAGCGCCTCGAAGCGGCCACCGAACTCCTCTCCGGAGCTGATGAAACCGTGGCAGAGCACGAGAGGCTTGCCAGTGCCACCGATGAGGAACCGAAGGCGGCGCCCGCCGAGATTGACGAACTGCTCCTCCATCCGCGGGATGGCGGCGGTTGCGACTGTCAAGCGGCCACGCTCGATCTCAAGGGCGCGACTATTTCGGTTATCCGCGTCAGAGATCCCACGATCAGTGGTTTCCTCGAACCATGTGACCTGACGCGGCTACCCGGCCTCCCCGTCCCGTTTGCACTGAAGGATCGGACAGCGTCGATCTGATGGCACCTATGGTGCCCCATCACGTGGCAAGGCGTCTGCTCGCCGCCGTACCGATCAGGCAGTGGCGAGATGGTGCGCACCGTTGAGGGGTGGGGCGCCCACCCGGTCGAGCTCCCGCTTGATGCTGCGGTAGCACTCGCAGGCGACGCTCTCCAGCCCATCCCGGTCGAGGATGGAGACGTGCCCGCGGTGGTAGCGGATGAGCCCGGCGGCCTGGAGGATTCCCGCTGACAGCGTCACGGTGGCGCGGCGGGATCCGAGCATCTGGCCGAGGAACTCGTGGGTGATGGCGAAATCGTCGACTCCGACCCGGTCGTGGCTCATCAGCAGCCAGCGGCTGAGCCGCTCCTCGTTGGTGTGAAGGCGGTTGCAGGCGGCGGCCTGCGCGATCTGGCCGAAGAGAGCCGGCAGGTACTGGTGGAAGAGATCGCTGAACGCGCCCGCCCGCCTCACCTCGCTGAGGAAGGCACCCGCCTCCATCCGCAGCGAGGAGCCCGACACCTGGGAGATCGCTCGTACAGCGAGCGAACCACCGGGTACCAGGGGGACTCCGACGATGCCCTCATTGCCGACCGTCGCCACCTCGACGATGGCGCCGTCGTCCAGGGGCGTGACCAGCGAGATCACGCCGCCCAAGGGGAAGTAGACGGCCCGGATCGGCTCGCCGGGCTCGAAGAGCACGGTCTTGATCGGCAGCGACACCGGGACCATGTTGCGGACGAGGCGGTTCCGGTCCTCGGCGGGGAGGGCCTGAAGAATGCGGTTGTAACGGGGGCCGCGTCGACGGTCGATTACGGACATCGGTTCCCAGCCTGGGTCGGCATCACGCTCGCATCGACGCCCGCTGAGTCAGGCTCCGCCGCGAGACCGTGTTCTGATGTTGGCTCGGATTGTACCGCCGTCGGGCCGGCACGCCCGGTGCGAGGGCGCGTCAGGCGGCGTCCCGGGACTGCCGCGGGTGGCCGCCGTCTCGCGGCTGGGAGTACCCCTCCCTGGCCGCTGGCGGTGGGGCGGCCACCTCGCCGCGCTCGGGCTCCGGTCCCGCCGGGAGGGTGAAGGCGACGGTCGTCCCCAGGTTGCCCGTGGAGGCGATCCAGATGCGGCCGCCGTGCCCCTCGACGATGCGCCGGCAGGTGGCCAGGCCGAGCCCGCTGCCCGGAACCGAGGTCTGGCCGCGCGTGAAGGGCTCGAAGACCTGCTCGCGGGCGTTGCCCGGGATGCCCTGGCCGTTGTCGCGGCAGCGGATCTTCCAGGCCTCCCTCTCGCGGAGGGCGTCGAGGCGGACCCGGGGTGGCTGGTCGCCCCGGTACTTGATGGCGTTCCCGATCAGATTCTGGAGCACGAGCTGCAGCTCACCCGGGCGTCCCAGGACGGTCGGGAGGTTTCCGGTCTCGATGAGCGCCCCCTGCTGGGCGATGCTCGACCCGACGGTGGCGATCACCCGGGCGGCGGCCTGGTTGAGGTCGACCGGCTCGAGCGCCGTGTCACCGCGGTCCAGCTCGGCGTAGTGGAGGAGGTCGGCGACCAGCTCCATGGCGTAGTCGGCGACGTCCTTGATCTGGGCGACCACCTGGAGGACCGGCCCGGCGTCGTCGCCGGGCCCCGCCCGCATCCGTGCCACCGACGCCCACATCGCGATCGTCGCCAGGGGGTTGCGCAGGTCATGGGCCATGGCGTGGCTGAAAGTGGCGAGATCCGCGTTGGACCGCCGGAGCCGCTCGGTCATCACCTCGCGCTCGATCGAGACGCTGAGCAGCGCGTTGTTCTCGAAGAGCCGGTCCCGCCCCGATTCCTCAGCCGGAATCAGGGGGGTCACCACCGCCAGCAACCCCAGGTCGAGGTTCGGCGTCTTGGTGGGGAAGACGATCGCCAGCTCGCCCGGCCGCCATTCGAGGTCGTCGAGGAGGCCGTCGGGAGGGAAGGCCTCCATCCGCGACTGCGCGGGAAGGCGCAGCTTCCCGCCTCCCCTCACGTACGACCCCGCGATATCCAGGAGTCTCTCGCCGCCCCGGGTCGCGCCTGACTCCGCCGCCCATAGCCCCAGGCATCCGGCATGCGCCGGGGTGTGGGCGAGCCATCCGAGTGACTTGGGATCTCCGGCGGTGCCGCTCAGGAGCGACACGCTCAGCTCATGATCCAGTGTCATGGTGTCGTGCAGGGCGCCTCGTGCGTTGGCCTCCCCCTGGGTGACGTAACGGGAGAGCTCGACGGCCACCTCGGTGATGCCGCGCTGGAATCGGGCCGCGCTCTGCCCCCGGAGCACGCCCTCCCCGAGCTCCAGCTGGTACTGCCGGAGGCAGGCGACGACGGCGCTGATCGTGGTCCACCTGGGGCTCACTGAGTAGAGGGCCGAGGCAGCCTCCGACACTCCCGCGCGCACCGGGTGTTTCGCCTTGACTCCGACGTTCAGGCCCAGTTCGATCGCGTCAACCGCTCTCTCGAGGGCGGATGTCTGCTGGACGGTGGGAGGCTCCCCCTCGATGAGCAGGCGCTCGAGCCGGCGCAGCAGCAGGTCCCGGGCCGGCCGCTCCTCCGGCGAGCCGGGCTCGCCGCTGTGGCCGAGCAGGGCGGCGCCCGTGCAGCCGCAGGACTCGCGGGGCACGAACACCGTGGGCACCAGATGCCGTCCATTGCGCACGTCGATGCCCCGGATCATCTCCAGGAGCAGGGTGGCGCCCGACCGCGCGACCTCCTCGAAGCTCTGGTGCACGGTGGAGAGGGTGGGCTGGGCCAACGCTGCCGCCGACACGTCATCGAAGCCCACGATGGCCTGGTCACCTGGCAGGACCAATCCCGCGTTGCCCAACGACCTCATGATCCCGAGCGCGTTGAAGTCGGTGGCGGCGACCACGGCTGTCGAAGGCATGCCCGCCGCCAGCATGGCTCTGGCGGCCATCTCCCCTCCACCCTCCAGATTGTCCGTGGCCTCGAAGACGAGATCACGGTCGGCCTCGATCCCATGGGAGGCGAGCGCCTCCAGATACGCGTCGAGCCGCTCCGTGATGTCGCTCTGCACCAGGCAGCCGGCAAAGGCGATCCGGCGGTGCCCGTGCTCGACGAGGTGGGCCACGGCCTGGATGATCCCGGACCGGTTGTCGGCGCTAACCACGGGGCAGGGGAAGCTCTCCTCCTCGTGGCTGAGCATGACCACCGGCTTGCCGGCATCCCGCAGGGCCTGGAGGTACCAGGGCTCCACCGCGTTGAGCACCACCAGGAAGCCGGAGACCTGGTCCCATGCGGGGCGCAGGGTGAAGCGAGGCACCAGCGCCTCGGTGCCCGGCGGCCAGCCGAGGTAGTCGCCGTCAGCGCTTCCTCGGGGTCGGGATCGAGTTAGCCGCTCCTCGGGGCCTCCGAAGTTCAGGTCCAGGGTCTGGATGGCGATGACCCGGGTCCCGGAGGCCCGGGTGGCGGCGGCGACCCCGGCGATGAGGTTGCTGGCGTAACTGCCTGCCACGAGCGGTGACAGGATCCCGATCCGCGGGTGCTCGCTCAGGTTCCCCTCACCGGTCACGGGTGTCCCTGGCATGACCTGCTCGTCCATCCAAGTGGACATGCTCCCCCTGGGCTCCGCCATTGGGAAGAGACATCATGGGGCCGAAACGGCCTCGTGACCTCTGGGCGTCCAGCCGTTCGCGCCGCTCGGAGAGCGCCGCGTGCCTAGAGGGCGACGTCCGCCGCGGGGACGACCTCGGTGGAGCGACCCGGGTGACTGAGCGTCCCGAAACAGCTGTTGACGAACTGGACGATCGTCTCGGCGGGGAGGTCGCCGTCGGGCAGGGTGGCGGGCGACGTGGTGTGGGCGTCCCCGACCAGGCTGACGTCGTAGCCGTGGTGGAGGGCGGAGAGCGCTGTCGTCTGGACGCAGTACTGCGACTGCGCCCCGGTCACGACCAGGCGGCGCACCCCCGTCGCGGCCAGGACTGCGCCGAGCTCGGTGCCGGCAAAGCTGTCCCGGTACTCCTTGGCCACCACCGGGTCGCCCTCGCGCCGGTCCAGGGCGGCGACCAGTTGCCATCCGGGAAGGCCGGCGGCCAGCTCCGGGGCGTCGGCATCCTGGTGCTGGATGAAGACGATCGGGGCACCCGACCGGCGAGCGCGCCCGAGCAGGCCGTTGATGCGCTCGATCACCCCGGGAACGTCGGCGCAGTGGGCGAGGACCGTCTCCTGCATGTCGATCACCAGCAGCGCCGCCCTATCCGGCATCTCCCCATTCTCTACTCGTTGCGCAGGGGGACAGACATCCGGGCGACCAGGACGTTGCGGTGGCGCCGGAGCGCGGCGGTGAGAACTAGGTCCAGGTGGTTGTGGAGGGCCTGGTGCCAGAAGTGGCGGGGCAGCACCACCGGGATGAGGACCACCACCCGGTGGGCGGCGGAGGGCTTGAGAGAGCCGATGTAGCGCAGCAGGGGACGGACCACCGAGTGGTACGGCGAGCGGAGGACCACCAGCGGCACTCCCGGGTCCCAGCGCGCCCAGGCCGCCTCGAGCTCCGCCCGAGCCCCCTGGTCCTCGGGAAACTCGACCGTGACCGCCACCACGTGGTCGCTCATGGAGAGGGCCTGGGAGATGGCGAGGCTGGTGAGGCGGGAGAGCTGGGTGAAGGGGACCACGACGGTGGTCGAGCCCGGCGCGGGGCGCGCCGGCCGCTGGCCGAGGTGGATCTCTGCTGACAGCCTGCGGTAGTAGGTGCTGATCCTCACGAAGAGCAGGATCAGGAGCGGGATCGCCACCACCACCACCCAGGCCCCCTCCCGGAACTTGCTGAAGACGAAGATCAGGGTGGCCACGCCGCTCGCGATGCCCCCGAGGCCGTTGATCCCGCAGCGCCACCACCAGCCCTGCGGCCTCTCCCGCAGCCAATGGCGGACCATCCCGGCCTGCGCGAGGGTGAAGCCGGTGAAGACGCCGATGGCGAAGAGGGGGATCAGCGAGTCGGTGTCTGCGCCGGTGGTGGCCAGCAGGATCGCGGCGAGCAGCGCCAGCGCCCAGATGCCGCGGTTGAAGACCAGCCGGTCACCGCGGATGGCGAAGCCATGGGGGAGACGGTTGTCCTTGGCGAGCAGGCTGGCCAGCACCGGCAGGCTCCCGAAGGAGGTGTTGGCGGCGAGCGCGAGCACCAGGGTGACCAGGATGGAGATGCCGACGAAGGCCCAGCCCCGACCCAGGGCATAGCCGACGATCTGGTTGAGGACCGCGTCGCCGCTCCTCGGCTCCACATGGAAGCGCTGGATCAGCAACGCGAGCCCGAGCAGCATTACGGCCAGCAGGGTGCCCAGCATCAGCTCGGTCTGGCGCGCCCTGGTGACCTGAGGGCGACGGAAGAGGGGGACGCCGTTGGCGATCGCCTCGACCCCGGTGAGGGCGCTGCACCCGGCGGCGAAGGCCTGGAGGATGAGCAGCACCCCCACCGTCTCCAGGGTGTGGGTGGCGACCAGCGGGCCCCCCGGCGCCTTCAGGTGCGGGGCCAGGGGATGGATCAATCCGATCGCGATCACGATCAGGATGGCGGCGATGAACGCCAGGGTAGGCACCAGGAAGGCTCGGGCCCCCTCGGCCAGGCCGCGGAGGTTGAGGAAGGTGATCACGGCGAGCATGCCCAGGCAGATGGGGAGGGTATCGGGCACGAGAGGACTGAACGCGGAGGTGAGTGAGCCGACCCCAGCGGCGATCGAGACCGCGACGGTGAGGACGTAGTCCACGATCAGCGCGGCCCCCGCCAGCAGCGACAGCCCCGCTCCGAGATTGGCCCGGGCGACCGCGTAGGCCCCGCCTCCGCTGGGGTATGCGGAGATCACCTGGGTGTACGAGGCGACCAGCAGCACCAGAAGGGCGACGATGGCGAGCGTGATCCAGGGGGCGAGCTGGAGGGCAGCCAGACCCCCGGCCCCCAGCGCGACCAGGAGCGCCTGGGGGCCGTATGCCACCGAGGTGAGCGCATCGAGGGAGAGAGCCGAGAGCCCCTCGATGGGGTTGATCTCCTCTTTGGCCGCCTCACTCGGTCGGAGGGGGCGGCCGAAGAGGGTGCGAGTCAGCTGCACTGGTCACCTCGGCCTGAGCGTGCGTAGTCAAGGGTGCGAGTCTGACCCCAAGCCCCCGACTCGGTGCAGTCAACAGGGTTCGCCTGCCCCGTGCCGACGGGTCGGTACCATAACGGGCCGCCATCGGCTGTGAGCTGCTGCTAGGGTCGGTGGTCACGCCGATCAAACCGGCGGACACGGGGCGGTTTCACCATGGCGTCCGCGATGGTCAAGGGTCTGCGCCCCGTTGGTGATCGCTCGGAAACGACGGACTCCACCGCCTGTGCCGGGAGCGACGCTCGGCCAGTGCGCTTCGAGGGGCATCTATGCGCCCTCTTCGCCCAGCCCGAAGGCGAGGAGGGGCGGCTTCTGGAGAGCGCTCTCCGGGGCGGCGGTTTCGACGTCATCCCCGCCGAGGATGGTGTGGCTGCGCTGGAGGTGATCTGTGCGGTCGGGCCCGACGTGATCGTTGCCGATCTGGACCACCACGATCTCGTGCCGCTCAGAAGACCACGGACGGTGTCGATGACCTGGGTTACAGCCGTCAGTGATCAAGGACGGAGCAGCACCA
>PMYJ01000017.1:0-391 GCA_003170875.1 Candidatus Dormiibacterota bacterium
GACACCGCGGTCGCGGCCCGACGCCCCGATGGCGGGGTGAACGGGGCGCCGCCTTCGCCACCGGCCTCGACTGCGTTCACGGCTCGGTATCCGAATTCGAGAACGAGCGGTCGTTGCTCATGTCCGGAGATGATACGCGAGGTCCTCCGGCGTGCCGGCCGGAAAAGTTGCACGGTTATCCACAGATCATGGATGCACGATAATGCACACTTCCCGTGCAGCCATATCCGACGTCGCGTACTATGGCTTTCGTGCAGGAAATCGCCGCGCACGCATCGGGCAACGGGGCGCGGGCCCCGATCCGGCGCCCGCCGCCGCCGTCGGATCGACGGGACAAGCTCGACCACAGCCACCTGGCGGCCCCCGAGGCCCTCCAGGCCCGGCTCGCCGA
>PMYJ01000017.1:399-2538 GCA_003170875.1 Candidatus Dormiibacterota bacterium
AGCTGGCCCACCTCCCCGCCGAGGCCGACACCGTTGCCCTCTACCTGTCGGCCTGCGCCCAGGCAGATGCCGCCATCGCCACCCTGCGCCGCCGCCTGGTCTCGATCTCCCAGGCCCACAAGGCGAGCGGGCTTCCCCCACCCACCGAGAGCGAGCTGGTGCGCAGAACCCTGAGCGGCATCGCCCGCGACCTCGGCTCCCGTCCCCGCCAGGTGGCGCCGCTGCGGCTGGCCGCGCTGCGGGCGATGCTCGAGGCCACCCCCGAGGACGACCTGCTCGCGGTCCGCGACCGGGCCATCCTCCTCCTCGGCTTCGCCGGCGGCATGCGCCGCAGTGAGATCAGCAGCCTCGACGTCACCGACCTGAGCTTCGTCGACCAGGGCGTCGACATCCTCATCCGCCGGAGCAAGACCGACCAGGAAGGACACGGCCGCACCATCGGCATCCCCAAGGGTCGCCACCCCGATACCTGCCCGGTGATCGCCCTGCAGCGCTGGCTCTTCCTGGCCGCGCTGGAGCAGGCGGGGCCGCTCTTCCCCCGGATCGTCCCCAACGGCCGGCCGGCGTCGAGGCGTCCCGACAATAAGGGCACGCTGGCGAAGGGCCGGCTCAGCCCCCAGGGGATCGCTCGGGTGGTGCAGCGGGCGGTGGCGCGGATCGGGCTCGACCCCAAGGACTTCGCCGGCCACTCGCTGCGGAGCGGCTTCGCCACCGAGGCCGCCGCCCAGGGCGCCTCGGAGCGGGCGATCATGCGCCAGACCGGGCACAAGAGCCTGGAGATGGTCCGCCGCTACATCCGCGAAGGCGACCGCTACCGCGACAACGCCGCCAGCTACCTGGGGCTCTGAGAGCCGCCGTCACCCCGGTCGCGGGTTTCGGGGGCACCCAGCTTGACCAACTGCTCTGGTGACCCCGGCACGGGGTCGAAGAGCGCGGACGCCATCCATGAGGAAGGCGGATGATGGTGCGCTGGCGGAGATCGCCGCCGGCCCTACCGTCGCCGCCGTTTCGCCCGCCGGAGAGCCATCCCAGAGCACCGCTGAATAATGTCGGCTATAATGCGGGAGAGCAGGTGACCCCCACCCCGCCGAGTGCCGGGCCACCGATCGGACCCTCGGCGAAGGCACATGGCATCAGTGATCAGCGCATCTGGGAGGCATACCGAAACCCGGTGGCAGAGTTCGTGCTGCGCAACGGCGTGACGATCCGGCTCGGCTACGACAGCCAGGCCAACCTGCTGGAGATCGGCTGGATCGATCGGGGGCGAGGCCGCCGGATCATCCACGCCATGGTCTGCCGAGCTGCCTGGCGCCGGGAGTACGGGCTGCCGTGACCAGTCCCTTCACCAGTGAGCAGGACGGCCTGAGCGAGGCGGAGGCGTGGGAGCTCGCCCGCCAGGTCGAGGAGATGGGTCCCGAGGACGTGGTGGCGGTGCTGCGCCGGCCTGGACGACCGCGACTGCGGGGCACGGAGACGGGCCGCAGTCCCCGGGTCACGGCGCGTCTGCCCGAAAGCCTCCTCGCACGCTACCGAGAGAGCGCCCTGCACCACCACACCTCGGTGACCGAGGAGGTGCGGAGGGTCCTGACCGAGCACGCCCCGCGGTAGGGCAATCCCCCCGCCCCTCCGTTCAGGCGGCGGGCTGACGGCGGCGTCCCGTGCCCTCGCTGGCGGTGCCTGCCCAGGAACCCAGAGCGTGACGACTTGGGCTGGAAGAGGGCCACCACCTGACAATCGGTGACAGAATCGCTGCGCCAACTCAGGCAACTGTTCGCGAGCGCAAGGAGACACCGGACATGCAGGTCAAGATGGCTATGGACGACGTGACCATCACCCTCGGCAGAAAGGGGGTCGTCCTCACGATCTCCGATAAGGCCAGCGGACACGTGGGCCATCTCCGTATTGGCCAAGCCACTGCGGAATGGCGGAAAGGGAAAACTCAGCCGGGCAACGGCAAGACAATCAGGCTCGTCGATCTGATAAAGCTGATCGAATCGGCCTAGCGACAGAGCGATTGGTTCGCTCTATCTAAAGGTTCAACTACTCAAAACCCTCTTCTCCGGTCTTGCCGGCCGCTCCACCGCGGGGAGACCTGGAACCATGCGCACCCGTTGACCGGGCGTCGACGAATGAGTAGTC
>PMYJ01000159.1 GCA_003170875.1 Candidatus Dormiibacterota bacterium
GTCTAGCCTTCCGGTCACGAAGTCGTAGCGCGGGAACCCTCTGGACCTGGGGCTGCGTAGACTCGCGCTCGTGAGCGAGCCTGTGCCACCCCCGTGGCTGCCACCGGCCGGTCCCATCGGTTGGCCACCACCCCCACCGCCACCACCACCCCCGATGCCGTGGTCCGCGGGCGGCAACGCCCACCCTCCACCACCGTATGCTGCGCCACCTCCGGGTTCGCCGAGCCGGCGAGTCCGCTGGACCATCGTCGCCATCTGCCTCTCCCTGGTGGTCGCCAGCGTGGCGGGAGGCGCGATCCTCCTGAGCCGAAGCGGAAGCAGCGCGACCGGCACCACGAGCCCGCTTGCGAGCGCGACACCCGGTGCCACGAGCCCCCTGAGTAGCGCGGCGCCCAGTGCCGCGACGTCACTTTCGACCACTCGCCTCGCGCTTCCCGCGACTGCTGGAGTCTCGGTCGACCCCGGCGAGGCGGCCAACGTGGTCGATGCCCTATGGCTGGTCCGCGAGCGGGCATTGGCCAACACCGACATGGCGACCATCAGAGAACTCGAGACCGGGCCGGCTCTCGAGTGGGACGCCGCATGCTACGACGGGTGCCAGCCCACGTCCCCTCGTCCGATGCAGAAGATGCAAGTGTTCGTGCCCCGTCAGTCCACGTATCCGGCCTACTTCCTCGCAGAGGTGCTAACGATCACCAACGACCTCACGGTGCCCTACGTCGAGACGATGGTCTTCACGCGAGCCTCGACCTCGCTCCCCTGGATGCTCAATTTCGACACCGGGTACTCTGAGATCCCCACCATGAGTGAGCAGTCGGAGGTCGACGCGCAGGGGTTCGACGCCCCTGCCCCGAGCTTCACCGGCGTCACGGTCTCCGATCTTCCCGGTGAGCTCGCCGCCTACTGGCAGACCTGGAAGGACACCGGGGCAGCGCCACCGGGAGCCCGCTTCGAAGGCGGCACGTGGACAAATGAATGGGGGCCGTACATCTACAACTACGCGCAGGAGCTCACCTCAGAAGGCTTGTCGGAGGCGGCGACATACAGCGCCGACCCAAGCCAGGACGGGCAATGGACCTTCGCCATCGACGATATGGTCGGAGACCAGCTGGTGGACGGCATGGCGCTGAGCTGCGGGACGGTGCGCTTCACCTCGGTCATCTCTGCGCTTTCGGGTTACACCATCACCCAACCCGTCGACCAGTCGACGTGGAGCGACCTGCTGCCAGCCGGAACATACTCCCAACTGACCAGGGTGGGCCTCCGCCAGTCCTGCTTCCTGCTCCAGCCAGGGAGTGCCAGCATCGGGGTCGTCGGAGGCAACGGCGGCGACACCAAGATCACCGGTATCCCGGCTGGAGAGTCGAATACTCTCTAGCGGATGGGCATTGGCGGCGTCACTCAGCCGAGAGCGGCCAGCGCCTCCCCGATCGGCGTCGCCACACAGGTGAACGAAGGTACATCGCGCACGGTGTGGGTGGATGCCTCGCTGGCCCGCATCTCCTGGACCAGGTCCAGGAAGTCACTGACCGAGTCACTCTCGAAGCCGACCACGAACTCCTGGTCGTCGAGACCGAACGAATACGTCGTGTTGATCTTGACCCCGGGATAGCGATGGCCCATGGCGATGTGCTCGTCCATCTGACGCTGCCGCTCCTCGGGCCCGAGGCGGTACCACGCGCGCGTCTTCACGAAGGGGTACACGAAGAGGTACTTGCGCTCGGTGGGCAGGATGATCAGCCGGCTGCTCCTCCCCTCCTGGGGGGCGCCGTCCTCGTGCACGTGACGCTCGACGTAGCTGCTCCGCTTGGTCATCGCGAAGTAGCTGTACGGCTGCTCGAGGTAGGCGGCCAGCGCGGTCGCGTTGAGCTGGGCAGCCAGCTCCTGGAACTCTTCGAGCCGCTCGCTCACCGACCAGAGCATCAGGTCGGCGTCACCGCGGGTGCCCACCAGGCTGTAGCTGCGCAGGATGACCCCGTCCCGGCCCGCCATCTCCTCGACCACGGCGGCGAACTCGGCGCGGTCCTCGGCGCGCTGTACGGCAGAGCGGCGGCGCCACTCGGGCATCACCCGGTAGAAGGCATAGCGGACGAATTGGCGGGGGGCCGGCACCTTGCGGCTGGCGTCGCGAACGCGAATCTCCCCGGGAACCACGGACGGCTCGGCGTCCCCGCGGGACCCCGCGAGCGCGGAAGCACGGGCGGCCGCAGCCACCCGCTCGTTCGCCGCTCCCTTCCTCTGCGGAGTCACGCCCCCATCGTAGCGTCAGGCCTGCTTCCCGCTGCCCCCGCCCGCCTCGTCGAGCGCCGCCTTGCGGAGCAGCCGCTGCTCGCGCCGGACCCGCGCCTGTGCCTGGCGGCGGACCTCCTGCGGGGTCTCCGCGATCAGCGGGGCCACCGCGGTCGGCCTGCCGTCCCGGTCGAGCGCCACGTAAACGAGGTGGGCGCTCGCGACGTGATGGTGGTTCCCGTCGGGAAGGGTCTCCACGTCCACCCTCACCCCGATCTCCATCGAGGAGCGATGGGCGTCGTTGACCATCGCCCGGACGGTGAGCACGTCGCCAATGAAGACCGGGGCGAGGAAGCTCATCTCGTCGATGGCAGCGGTGACCACCCGGCGGCGGGCGTGTTTGATGGCGGCGATACCGGCGGCGCCGTCGACGAGCCGGAGGATCGTCCCGCCATGCACGTTGCCCGCGTTGTTGGCGTGCTCGATCTCCATCATCTGGCTGAGCACGGTCGCCGAGGCCGACGCCGGCCGCGGGGTGAGATCCGGCTCGCCCTCGTCGAATTCGGGGAGCGCCAGCGGGATGAATCCGCGTCTCATCGCAGCCAGGCGAGCAGCGCCCGGGTGGCGGTGGAGAGCCCGACCGGGAGCGCGCCCTCGTCGATGTCGAACTCAGCGTGGTGGTGGGGCGGGCGCACCGGCCGGGCCGGGTCGCCGGCGCCGACGAGGAAGTAGCAGCCGGGAACGCGCTCCAGGAAGCAGGCCATGTCGTCCCCGACGGTGAGCGGCCGGGCGAACTCGACGTTGGCCTCGCCGACCGCCTCCACCGCCGCACGGCGGACGGTCTCGGCGGAGTCGGGGTCGTTGACCACCGGCGGGCAGCCGGCCACCATCTCGAAATCGACCTGGGCGCGCAACCCTCCGGCCACCGCCCGAGCCACCTCCTCCACCCGCCGCATCAGGCTCTCGCGAAGGGCCTGGTCCGGGGCCCGGACGGTCCCGTCCAGCTGCACCGCCTCGGCGATGACGTTGTGGGCACGCCCGCCCCGGATCATCCCGACGCTCACCACCGCGGGCCGGTCGGGGGCGACCTCCCGGGAGACCAGGGTCTGGAGCGCGACCACCACGTGGGCCGCGGCGACCACGGCGTCGATGCTCAGGTGGGGAAGTCCGCCGTGGCCGCCCGTGCCGCGGATCACGATCCGGAACTCGTCCGCACTGCCGAAGAGGGAACCGCCGGTCACCGCCACCCGGCCGGTATCGAGTGGGGTCCAGAGGTGGAGGCCGAGCACCCGCTCGACCCCCTCCAGGGCGCCCGCCTCGATCATCGGGACCGCGCCGTCAGCGATCTCCTCGGCAGGTTGGAAGCAGAGCCGGAGGGTACCGCTCCATTCATCACGCAGCCCGGCCATCACCTCGCCGACGCCGAGCGCGATGGCGACGTGGCCGTCGTGGCCGCAGGCGTGCATGGCGCCGGGGGCCTCGGAGCGGACCGGTCGGACACCGGTGGTCTCGTCGACGGGGAGGGCGTCCATGTCGGCGCGGTACATCACCGTGGGGCCCGAGCCCCCGCCACCCGCCAGGTCCGCGACCACCCCGGTGCCCCCGACGCCCTCGCGAACCGAGAAGCCGAGCTCCCGGCAGCGCGCCGCCACCATCTGGGCGGTCCGTGTCTCCTGATGGGAGAGCTCGGGATGGCGGTGGAGGTCACGGCGGGTCTCGACCATCCGGCCGGTGACCCCTGCCAGCTCGGCGTCCAGTCGCGGGCTCGGGCCGGAGCTCATCCAGGGAGGCCGGGATCGACCGCGCGGCCCAGTAGGCGGAGTGCCGCCTCGGGAAGGCTGCGATTGGCGACCACCTGATCGGACCCGGCGGCGACCGCCCGGCGGATCAGCCCCTTCTCCTCGTGGTTGCAGAAGCCGACGATGGTCGCGGACGGGTTGCGGGTCCGCAGCCGGGAGATCGCCTCGAGCCGATCCTCGGCATCGTGGTTGAGGTCCACGAAGAGGAGCGGCACCGGGGGCAAGAGGTCGTCCCTGGTGGCCTCGATCAGGCCGACACCGCCTCCCGACAGCGCCGAACGGAGGCGACTGGCGAGCATGAGGTCGGTGCCCAGGAGCGCCGCACGCTGGGTCGAGTCCATAGCCGGCCATCATATGGGCGCGCCCCACCGCCCCGCTAGGCGGAGAGCGGACGGGCCGGAGACTTGTTTCAGGAACTGACCTGCTGCGGGGAGGTGCAGACCCCCCGGCGGATTGGTGGGACGGCCGGCTGGCTCAGCCCGAGGCGTCTCCGTAGGCTGTTGACGTGACGAGCCCGCCGCGGGCGCAACGACGGCCATCAGGGAGACGAAATGGAGATCGCCCGCAATCTGTGGCGGCGCAAGCTGCGCACCACGCTCACCGTCACCGGCATCGTCATGGGCATCTTCGCCCTCACCACGATGGGTGCCATGGCGGAACACTTCAACGTCCTCCTGAACGGGGGCATCACCTACGTCGGCAGCACCGTCCAGGTCGGCGACGCGCAGGGCGCGTCCATCGGCAATGGTTACATGGCGCTCTCGACACTGGCCCAGCTCGAGAAGGTGAAGGGCGTGGCGGCGGTCTCCCCGATGGTCAGCCTGCTCGCGGATCCGGGTTCGGGCGCGGTGGTCAGCGTCACCCTGCCCGACTACGTGGGCAACATCGATCCCAACTGGAACCGCTACGATCCCCTCAAGCTGAGCCTGTCTACGGGCCGTTGGGTGACCAATTCCTCGCGCGGTGAGGTGGACCTGGGGTCGTCCATCGCGGCCCAGTTTCACATGCAGATGGGCGACACCATCGCGCTTCCGGTGCGCCCCAGCGGCGCTCAGCCGGGCTTCGTCAACCAGCGGTTCACCGTCGTCGGCATCCTCAATCCCACCCTCACCGCGCCCGACTCCGCCGCCTTTGTCAGCCTTGACGACGCCCAGACGCTCCAGGGCGACGAGCTCCCGACGGTGCTCCAGGGTCATGTCGATCCGTATCAGCTCATCACCGGCGCGGTGGTGTACGGCAAGCCGGGCGTGAACCTCGACAGCCTCGCCGACCGCATCAACGCGGAGGTGTCGACGGTGAAGGCGACCAAGCCCAGCACCCTGATCAGCGACATCAAGTCGGGCGAAGCCGTGTTCACGGTGATCACCACCGCCACCGCCCTGCTGGCGCTGGTCATCGGTGGCCTCTCGGTCGTCAACACCATGATCATGTCGGTGAGTGAGCGGATCCGGGAGATCGGGCTCAAGAAGGCGATCGGCGCCCGCACCCGCCACATCCTCGGTGAGTTCGTCGCCGAGGCGGGCTTGATGGGACTGATCGGAGGCGTCATCGGGTACGCGCTCGGGTTCGCCATGACGGCCCTGCTCAACGCGAGCGATTCCAGTGGCGGTCTCTTCCTGGTCACCCCCCGGTTGACAGCGCTCGCGATCGGCTTTGCGGTGGCGCTGGGAGCGGTGGCCGGCCTTTTGCCCGCCATCCGCGCCGCCCGAATGGATCCCGTCCGCGCTCTGCGCGCCCAGTAGGAGAAGGAAGAATGCCCGCGATGCGGCTGGAAGGCCTCACCAAGCACTACGAACGCGCCTCCCAGGTGGTCAGAGCCCTGGACGGCGTCACCCTGGAGATCGAGCAGGGCGAATTCGTCGCTGTCGTCGGCCGCTCCGGCAGCGGCAAGACCACCATGCTCGACTGCGCCGGCCTGCTCATGAGCCCCACCGCCGGCCGGGTGCTGCTCGACGGCGTCGACACCGGACAGCTCAGTGGGCGCGAGCGCGCCGAGCTGAGGAGCCGGAGGATCGGCTTCATCTTCCAGGAGTTCAACCTGCTGCCCACCCTCTCCGCCATCGAGAACGTCCTGCTGCCGCTCCGCTACTCCGGCGCCGACCGCCGGGCGGGGCGGCGCCGGGCGGAGCAGCTCCTTGACGAGATGGGGCTCTCGGGCCGGGCCTCACACCGCCCCTCCGAGCTCTCCGGTGGCCAGCAGCAGCGGGTGGCGATCGCCCGCTCCCTGATCGGTGAGCCCACGCTGGTCCTCGGGGACGAGCCGATGGGTGAGGTGGACACCGAGACCGCGGAGATGCTGCTCACCCTGATGCGGCGGATCCATCGGGAGAGCAGGGTCACCTTCCTGATCGTGACCCACGACCTCGACCTGGCCGCTAAGGCGGATCGCATCATCCATCTGCGCGACGGCCACCTGGTCGGCGACGAGCGGATGGAGTGCTTCGGGTCTCCGGTCGCCGCGACGGCGGCCGGAAGCCGGTAGGGTTCAGTAACGGAGTGCCCTCCCGCCGGAGCGGGGATCAGGCCGGGGGTGGCCCCGGCGCGGGCTGCGGCACCACGCTGACGGTGACACCGACCCAGGCAAGCAGCTGGCCCTCAGTCCAGTACTCGGCCCGGTAGCGTCCCTGGTCACCGAACATCGGAGCCATGTGGGTGACCGTGCTGATCAGCACCTCGCCCTGATCGGGAGGGATGGCCGCGGCCGCCTGGAACTTGAGAGTGGCCGGTGGCATCACCAGCTTGCCATCAGCGTCGAGGAGGCGGAGCTCGACGGTGTGAACGCTGTGCGAGTCGGTGGTCGTGAAGCGGAAGCCGCCGACGACGTCAAACGCAACCCGTCCGGGGATGGCGGGGAGGCCCAGGGTGTTGATGCCGCCGCCCAGCACGTACAGCTTGCCGTCGGGCGGGACCGATGCGTGGTCGGCGAGGAAGGCGAAGGCCATGTCCATGGGACGCAGACTCTGGCACGGGGACCACTCCTCCCGTCCGATCTCCCGGATGCTCCACCGGCGACGAGGACCTCCGACGCCCCGCGGGAATTGCTGCTACGGTGAGAGCGCGGGCACGAGCAGCGGCAGCGGCAGGTCGGGAGGCGGAGAGATGGGCTACATCAGAGGCTTTGTCCATGGAGCGGTCGCGGGCACGCTGATCGGCCTCTGGGTCGCACCGCAGTCAGGCGAGCGCACCCGGGCCCAGCTGCGCGCCTTCGCCAAGGCGGCGCGCGACGGGGTCGACACCGCACAGAGGACGGCGAAGCACGTCGCCCCCGTGGTGGGAGGAGCGGCATCGCTAGCCCGCGAGCAGCTCGAGCGCCGACGCCACCACGAGGAGCCCGAGGCGACCTTCCGGACCCCCACCGAGAACGGCCACCGGTAGCGGATCGGGAGCCGCCCGATTCTGGGCTGCGGCGGAGCTGAGCCGCGGCCCGATCCGGGGGCGACAGGCATCCGAGAGCGATCGGCGAGGGGAGCGCGGCGGCACGTGGCTGTTTCAAATTCTTTTCGTGACGAAATATTCGTGACGAAGGATTCTTTGAGAAACATAGATGGGGCGGCGCCGGGCGAGGAAAGGGCGATCAGCCGTGAAGGCGGGGGCGATCAACCCGTGAAGGCGGCGGCGATCAGCCCGTGAAGGGCGCCACCAGCCGGGTGAGGGTCCGGGCGCCCCGGCTCAGGAAGGCTCCGGCCGGATGATGCTGGTGGGTCCCTCGTCCTCGACCGTGCCCAGCGCGGCGAGGATGGCGAGGGCGCCGACCACGAGGTCAAAGATGTTGATCGCGACGGTGAAGTGCAGGTCGAGGATCGACCGGCTGCCCCGGGTGGTGTCGACGAAGAGGAATCCGACCACCGCCAGCACCAGCAGGACCACGCCGGCGGCGCCGGTGACGATCCGCCCAATCCGGCGGTTCGCCAGAAAGCCGACGTAGGCGAAGGCGGCCAGCAGGACCAGGTCGAGGACGTCCCGGACGTAGGTCAGGTGGAGCTGCATCCCGTCGACGTTGCCGACCGCCTGGCCGTGGGCGACCTGGACGGCATTGGCCACGAAGAACCCGCCGATGGTGACGATCAGGAAGACCACCGTGCAGATCTGAGCGTAGAAGCGAGCCATGAGCGGGCGAATGATACCGAGAGGCCGGGTGCGGTCGCCGCGTGGTGCTGGATGGAGCCGCGGCGCGAGCCCGGAGAAGCGTGTCGGACCGCGATGGACGACCCCGGCCGTCCCTCAGGAGAGGTCGACGCGGGCCACCACGGCGGTGACGTTATCCGTGGCCCCGGCGGCCAGTGCGGCGGCGACCAGCCGGCGCGAGCCCTCCGCCGGGGCCACGTCGCCACCGGTCAGGCCGGCGATCTGGCCGTCGGTGAGGGGCTCCCAGAGCCCGTCGGTACAGAGCACGACCACGTCCCCGGAGATCAGCGCCAGCTCGGCCACGTCGGGCTCCACCGGGTCGCCGAGCAGCGCCCGGGTGACGTAGTTGCGGCGGGGGTCGTGGCGCGCCGTCTCCGGGTCGAGGGTCCCGGCGCGCACCCGCTCGCCGGTGAGGCTGTGGTCCGAGGTGAGCTGGGTCGCCTCGCCGTCCCGGACCAGGTAGGCCCGGCTGTCGCCGGCGTGGGCCAGGGTCAGCCGCCCCCCCTCGATCACGGCGGCCACCATGGTGGTGCCCGGGTTGCCCCCCAGCGTGAGGCGCACCCCGGCGACGGCGGCGTTGGCCACGGCGACGGCCTCGAGCAGCCGCTCGTCACCGCCGCCCTGCGCCCCGAGCCGATCGGCAGCGCCGGCGACCGCCGCCTCGGCGGCCTCTCGGCCCCCGCTGTGGCCGCCCATGCCGTCCGCCAGGATCAGGCCGAGGCCGGCACCCGCGAGGGGCACGAGCCGGAAGGCGTCCTGGTTCTCGTGCCGCACCGGGCCGCGGTCGGTGGCACCGGCCCCGATCAGGCGCCAGGCACCGGCCTGGACGGCGGCCTCCGCCGCGCTATCCGCGGCCGTCACGGCGCGACTGGCGCATTGACGTCTGCCGGTTGTGTCACGACCTCATTGTGCCGTGAAACCTCCGGGCCACATGCGTTCGGGGTGAGGCACAATTGCTCAGGTGCCAGCTGAACGCGCGAGAGCTCACAGCCCGGTGACCACGAGATCCGGAGTGGCGAGTGCCAATGGGGGCGACCGGGACCAGCCCACCTTGGATGTCG
>PMYJ01000166.1:0-708 GCA_003170875.1 Candidatus Dormiibacterota bacterium
CCGGCCGCGACGGCCGTCTCACCTGCGCGCGGAGAGCGCTTACGCCGAGTGACATTGCGGTCACCCGGCCCCTGGGCAGGAAACCGCGCACGGCCATGCGCAGCCCAAGTCTCAGGCTGTTGAGCGTCGGACGGCGCTTGAGTTGGCGCGCGGCCAGGTCGGCGCCGCTGCGCTCCGGGCAACGCGCTCCGCCGGCCGCCCTCTGCAGCACCCGCAGCTCGGCGAGCACACCCGCGACGTCCACCCCCATGGGGCACGCCTCGGTGCACGCCCCACACTCGCTGCAGCGCCAGACGTCCTCGCAGGCGAGGAGGCGCTCGGTGTCCTGGGCGATGACGAGCCGGACCACCGCTCGCGGTCCATCGGCGAGGTCCAGGCCCTGGGGGCAGGCACTCCGGCAGCGACCGCACTGGTAACACGGGCGGCAGCGTTCCGCCAGCGCCTCGACGGCCGCGCGGCTCTGCTCTGCGACGGGGGACGTCACGGCTCCCCCACCGGCGAGGTCAGCTCTCGCACGCTGCTGGCGGCGACGAGTTGGGCGGCGGCAGCCTGCGCCTCATCGACCCGGTCGCAGAAGCTCCGTAGCCGATGACCGATTCCTTTGTGATCCACGGCGCAGAGATGCCACTGCTCGATGGGCATGGTGCGACCCATCTGGGTCACCAGATCCCCGGCGAGGGCCACCTGCTCCGCCGCGCTGGCATCGCC
>PMYJ01000166.1:780-4923 GCA_003170875.1 Candidatus Dormiibacterota bacterium
CCTCGACACCACCGGCGATCATCCGCAGCCGGGAGAGGAGCGTCTCATCGTCCAGCGAGTGGGTGATCGCAAGCTCCGGACAGCTGGCGGCGCAGATGCCGCAGCCGCGACAGGCGCCGGCATCCACGATTGCGACCTGGGCGTCCGGGCGCACGTTGGCCGGCCGGAGGGCGGCAGCCTCCCGCTCGACGAGCCCCAGGGCACCGAACGGGCACGCGTCCACGCAGGCGCCACAGCCGACGCAGCGAGCGGTATCGACGGTCGCCGGGCACACATCCTGCCGGCCGCCCGACGTCAGGTAGTCGTGCACCCGGGCGGCGGCGGCGGCGGCATCGGTGATGCATTCGGCGATGGTCTTGGGACCGGACGCGGAGCCGCAGACGAACACTCCGTCGGCGCGCGTCTCGGTGGTCCGGTTCTTGGCGTCGAGCTGGGCGACGAACCCGTCGCCGTCGAGCGGCGCACCGACCAGCCGGGCGACCTCCCCCGACTCCTCGGCGGGCACGAGCCCGGTCGAGAGCACCACCAGGTCGGGGCGTAGCCGGCGCAGCTCCGCTGCTCCGATGTCCTCGAGCTCCACCACCGGACGGCCATCGCCATCCATCTGCACCGCCGCGGGCGAGCCCCGAACAAACTCGACCCCAGCGCGCCGTGCCGCCAGGTACCAGGTTTCGTCACGGGCCCCGGGGGTGCGCAGCTCCTGGAAGCAGATGGTCACCCGCATCTCCGGGAAGAGCTCGCGCAGGCGGATCGCGTGCTTGATCGCGATCATGCAGCAGAGCCGGGAGCAGTACGGGAGGCGGCGCTGGTCCCGTGACCCGGCACACTGGATCATCACCAGGTGGCGCGCCGGTGCCCGCCCCCGCCACGACTGCTCCTGCCAGCTGTCCAGCTTCTCGGCGAGCTCGACCTGGGTCATGACGTGCCACCGTCCGTAGCCGAGGTGGGTCACCAGATGCCCCGGTGCCGGCTCGCAGCCGGTGGCGATGACGACGGCCCCGACCCGGAGCTCCTCCAGCTCGGCCGCGGGAGTCAGATCGATGGCGTCGACGGGGCACACCTGCGCGCAGGCGCCACAGAAGGTGCAGGTGTCGAGGTCGATGGAGCGCAGCACTCGCCCGTCGTACACCTCGCCGGCGATGGCCGTGGCCTGGCCGCCCGGGCCCGGGACGGGGCAGGCCTGCTCGCAGAGCCCGCAGTCGATGCACTCGATGCCCACCATCTCGGGAAGGCTGCGGACCTGGACGGTGAAGTCCCCGGCCCTTCCCGTCACCGACTGGACCGTGGTCCGCCGCCGGATCCGAAGGTTCGGATGGTCGATGGCGACGTTGCGGTAGAGGCACTTCCGGACCCCGGTCTGGGCGGCGGTCGCCGGCAGGCACGGACCGCAATCGCCGGTCGGGAAGATCGCGCCAATGGCGGTGGCGCGACCTCCGATGAAGGGCCGGCGCTCGAGGAGCTCGACGGGATGGCCCATCCGGGCCAGCTCGACAGCCGCCTGCGCACCCGCGACCCCGCCGCCGACGACCGCGACCCGGTTGGCACTCGGCCGGGGCNNCTTCACGGGCGTCGCCGTGCACCCACGAGCACCCCTCGCGAATGTCGGCCGCCTCGAGGCGGAGGCCGCGGTCCGTCAACCCCTGCAGGCGCCGCGCCGCGAAGTCGGACGAGCAGCCGACGAGGAGGAGACGGCCGGCCGCCTCACCGAGCTCCAGCAGTTCGACGAGACGGCCCTTGGCATCCCGGCCGCACCACATGGCTCGCCGCTCGACCGCCACCCCTCCGGCGGAGAGTTCCCGCTCGAGGACCTCGAAGTCGAGATTGCTCGCCATGGTCCCGGCGCACTCGCAGAGGAGCACGCGGGTGCCCACGCCCGTCACGCGCGCGCCCCCGCTGGAGCCAGCGCCCGGGGCACTGCCTCCACGTCTCCCACGGGCACGGGCGACGCCTCGACAGCCCCGGTGGGGCAGGCACGGACGCAGGCCCCGCAGCCCGCGCAGAGGTCGGCGCTGAAGAGGATGCCGCGGAAGGTGCGGACGCGATCGGGGACGCGGAACGGGCCGCTCGGCTCGTGGCGTGCGATCCGGCGGAGCGCCGCCGCCAGCGCGCCACGACCCGTCCCAGCGGGCGCGGAGAAGAGCTGGGCCGGGTCAAACCAGTCGTCCTGCCGCATCGCACCGGTGGGACATGCGCTCACGCAGCGCCCGCAGCCGACGCACAGCTCATCGTGACGGACAACCTCGCAACCCAGCACTCCGGCGCTGACCCCGGAGGTCGCTCCCCGGAGATCGCCGGCGATCTGCCTGCCGCGTGCGCTCAGAGGCATGCCCTCATGACCTCGGAAGGCGGGGCAGGCGCGAGATGGTCGCGTCCATGCCGCGGGCGGTCGCCACGAAGCGGGGCGTGTCGGCGGCGCTCATGGTGAACATGGCGGCTCGCTCGGGCTCGACCCCGACGGACTCGAGCAACCTGCGCACGAAGGCAACCCTGTCGAGGGCATGGAAGTTGCCCACGCGATAATGGCATTGCCCCTCCAGGCAGCCGCCAACGTAGACACCGTCGGCGCCGTCGGCNNGCGCGCATTGCCCGCGGCGTCGGCGGCGCTGTACGCGCACTCGCGGCAGAGGAAGGCGACGATGTTGCGCTCGCCGTCCGCAGCGTCCGCGATGACCTCGGAGACGGTGACCTCCGCCGCGATCTCTTGCACGCGGGTCTCGGGGGGGGCGACGGCCGGTACGTTCACACCGTGGCCTCGGCGAGGAGCTCGGCGTCGGAGAAGCCTCCCACGGTCATCGCTCCCGACGGGCACTCGGCGGCGCAGATGCCGCAGCCCCGGCAGCTCGCCTGGTCGACCAGCGCGTGGACCCGGTCTCCATCGCCGAGGCGCACCGCACCCTGGGGACAGACGCTCACGCAGACGCCGCAGCCGATGCAGACGCCCGGGTCGGAGAAGGCGACCTCGACGGGTGTCGCCGCCATGCCGCCATGGAGCATCGAGGTCACCCGGGCAGCGGCCGCCTTGGCCTGCGCGATCGTCTCCGGGATGCCCTTGGGCCCCTGGGCGGTGCCGGCGATGAAGATCCCGGCGCGCTGCGAGTCCACCGGCCGGAGCTTGGGGTGGTACTCTCTCAGGAAGCCCGCCGCACCCTGCTGCAGACCGAGGACCCTGGCGATCTGGGTGGTCCCAGTCGACGCCTCCAGGCCGGCGGAGAGGACGACGAGATCAAAGAGCTCCTCGTGCTTGCCGCCGGTGACGGTGTCCTCCCAGCGCACCCGGAGGCTCTTGTCCTGCTCCTCGGCCAGCTCGCCGACCCGGCTGCGCACGTACCGGACACCGCGCTCGGCGACCAGCTTCAGGTACTCCTCGTGCCCCTTGCCGGGCATCCGCAGATCGGTGTAGGCGATGGTCACCTGGGTGTCGGGATACGACTCCCGGATGAGCGAAGCATGGAGGGTGGCGAAGAGGCAGCAGATCGCCGAGCAGTGCTCATTGCCCCGCGACGTGGAGTCGCGCGAGCCGACGCATTGGAGCATGAAGACGCGCTTCGGCACCTGCCCGTCCGAGGGACGGCGCAGCTCGCCGCCGGTCGGCCCCGACGCGGACAGCAGGCGGGCGAGCTGGCTCTGGGTGAGCACGTTGGCGTAGCGGCCGTAGCCGAGCGGCGGCTTGCGGCGCGCGTCGAACTCCTGATGCCCGGTGGCGACGACCAGGGCCCCGACCGTCAGCTCCTCCTCCCACGGCTTCTGGGTGAGGTCGATGGCGCCGGCCGGGCAGGCCTGCTCGCAGGAGCGGCACTCCGAGCAGCCGCCGCAGGAGAGGCAACGCCTGGCCTCGGCCAGCGCCTCCTCCTCGGTGAACCCCAAACGGACCTCCTGCCAGCTCGTCCTGCGCTCCTCGGGCGCGAGCACCCGCATCTCCTGGCGCGGCGATGTCCTGCGCCGGCTGAGATCCAGGTCCGAGACCTCGGCACGGTCCCGCTCCACCGGCCAGACGTCGAGCAGGGTCTCGCCCCGCAGATGGTTGTGGATGCCCCGAGCCGCGCGGGCACCGGCCGCGATCGCCTGGATGGCGATCAGCCCACCGCCGGCGGCCGCGTCCCCGGCGGCGAAGACCCCGCGGCGACCGGTCATCATCGTCTCCCG
>PMYJ01000166.1:4976-14182 GCA_003170875.1 Candidatus Dormiibacterota bacterium
GCGCCTCGGCCAGCTCACCCGGTTGGGCGGGGAGTGTCGCGCGGTCCTCGATGCAGGCCATGGTCACCCGTTCGGCGCCCAGCCGCAGCGCGGTGCGCGCCGCATCGACGGCGACATCGCCACCCCCGACCACCACCACACGCGGTCCCACGGCGAGGGGGTCACCGAGTGCCCGGGACCTCAGCAGATCGACGCCCCCGATCACCCCGGAGAGCCCCCGCCCCTCGAGCGGAAGCAGCCGTGCCTGGGGCAGACCGAGAGCGAGCAGCACCGCCCCGTATCCCGAGGCGAGCAGGGAGTCCACCGTGTAGTCCCGACCGCACCGCTCGCCGGCGCGCAGCTCGACGCCGTGGGCGAGCACACGCTCCACCTCGGAGGCGACGACCTCACGGGGCAGCCGGTATTCGGGCACGCCGAGCCAGAGCATGCCGCCCGCCACCGGCTGGGCCTCGAAGACGGTGACCGGATAGCCGAGCAGAGCCAGGTCACGAGCCGCGGTCAGACCGGCGGGGCCCGCCCCCACCACCGCCACCCGATCCTCGAACCGGCGCGCCGGCGACTCGACCGGGTCGGCGGCGCCGGCCTGGTCGGCCACGAAGCGCTTGATGGCGGCGATCGCGACCGGCTGGTCGAGACGGCCCCGGGTGCACTGCTCCTCGCACTCGTGGGGGCAGATGCGCCCGCAGACGCTCGGGAACGGGTTGGGTGCGCTGGCGACCCGGTAGGCATCCGCCCACCGACCCTGGGCGGCCAGCGCGATGTAACCCTGGGCCGCGGTGTGCGCCGGGCAGGTGGAGGTGCAGGGGGCCCAGCCCCGGTTGTCGATGGCGAAGGTGGACGGGACCGCGTTGGCGAAGGGGCGAGAGATCGCCTTGCGCCGCGTCACCCCGAGATCGAACTCGCTCTCCAGCTCGACCGGGCACACCGGGGTGCAGGACCCGCAGCCGACGCACTGGTCGCTCACGAACCGCGGGTTGTGACGGAGCCGGACCCGGAACTCACCGGGTGGTCCGCTCAACGCGATCACCTCGGTCAGGGTGTGCACGTTGATCCGGTAGTCGGTCGCAGCGTTGGCAAGCCGCGGACCAAGCGAGCACATCGCGCAGTCCTCGGTCGGGAATGTCTTGGAGAGCCGGGCCATGTACCCGCCCAGCGATTGCTCCCGCTCGACGAGGTGGACCGTGATCCCGGCACCGGCCAGCTCCTCGGCCGTCGAGAGCCCGCCGATGCCGCCGCCCACGACGAGCGCGGAGCGGTTCAGGAAGGTGCGCGACGGCTGGAGCGGGCGCTGCCGTCCGGCGCGGGCGACGGCCGCGGCGAGCACGGTCGCAGCCTTGCGCTGCGCCTTCTCGGGCTCGTGGCGGTGGATGAAGGCACAGCCCTCGCGGAGGTTGGCGAAGGCGACGGTGTTCTCACCGAGCTCCAGGTCGCGCGCGATCCGCTCGAAGGTGGGGCCCTGGAAGCGACGGGAGCAGGAGCCGATGACGATCCGGTCCAGGCCACGGTCGGCGACCACATCCTCGATCAACCGGCGCCCCTCGGCGCCGCAGAGGAACTGAGAGACGGTGACATTCACAACCCCGTCGAGTGACCGTCCACCGATGGCCAGCGCGGGGAGGTCGAGGACGCCGGAGATGTTGCCCCCGCACTCGCAGAGGAAGACGCCGCAGCGGATCACACGGGCGCCGCCTGGCGAGCTCCGATCCGGGTGAGCAGCGGCTCCAGGTCCTGAGAATGGGCGGCGACGCCGCAGACGGTGTCCGGGTCCGCGCCGAGCGCCAGCGCCACCAGCTGCTGCACGTGCAGATGCACGAAGGGGTACTCCTCGTCGGACATGCGCTCGATGATGCTGTGATGCCGGTCGAACTGAACCGTGCAATTCGGGCACATGTGCACGCAGACGTCGACCTTCTCGGCGGCGAGGCGTCGCAGCTTCTCCCGGGTCACGGCCATCGACATCGAGGGGTTGACGAAGCGCTGGCGGAAGCCGGCCCCGCAGTGGGTCGTCTTCTCCGGGTAGTTGCCAGTGCTGATCACCCCGGCGGGCTCGAGCAGGTCCTCCGCCAGCATCAGGTTCTCGCTGTCGCCGAGCACCTCGTCGGGGAAGACCTTGCAGTAGTGACAGGCGGGGTGGCTCGCCACCCGGATGCCGCCGAGGCGGCGGCGCACCAGCCCGGCCAGCTTCTCGTGCTGCGACCAGAGCACCTCGAGGACATGGCGGTGCTGGATCGTCTGGGCGATGGTGTCGTCGTAGACACGCCCGATCTCGGACAGAGACCGGTTGACCTCCTCGCGGTGCTCGGGGACCTCGAGAACCCGCTGCGCCTTCTTGTTAATCGCGTAGCAGGTGGAGCAGAGGTAGGCCTGGACGGGATGCCCCGCCTCCACCGCGACGCACGCGTTCCGCGCGGCGATCGCCAGGGTGGTCGCGAAGGGCATCAGGTCGGTGTAATAGCCCATCCCGGTGCAGCAGGTCTGCTCGGGATTGACGATGTACTCGACCCCGAGCTTCTCGAAGAGCCATTTGGTGGCTGCCTCGGCGCCCGGGTACTCACTGGAGACCATGCAGCTGCGGAAGAGCTGCACGCCGCCTCCGATGGGATCGACCTCCGGCGTCGTGTGTGGCATGGTGCGGCTCTGTCTCTCTCGTCAGTGAAATGGCACTCGGCGCGGGGCGCTGAGGGCCGGGGCGCGATCAACCGGGCCAGCTGAGCCTCGATTCCGCGCCGTGACTCTTGCACGCACAACCCCTGGTGAACAAGGGATGTTATCCGAGGCTAAGTTTCTCTCTTAGAGAACGATGCCATCGTCGTCAGCAAGGCGGACCGCGATCAGCTCGAGGGCGTCGGGCGCCTCGTGGACGCGACCGCAGGCGGGACAGACCACCATGTGGCCGGCGCACTGCTCCGGATCGACCTCTCCGGAGAACCCGCACCCGCAGGTCAGCACCTGACGCACCGTCTCGATCTCCAGGACGGCGCCTGCCAGCGCGCCCTCCGCCGTGAGGTGGGCAAAGGCCTCGGCGAGCTCGTCCGCATCGACGCCGTCGGGGCAGCGCACCTGGACGGCGGCTACCTGGCGCCCCCCGGCGCGCCGCGCACACTCCGCGACCAGCTCGGTGACCAGGGAGAGCTCATGCATGGGGTATGGAGACGCTCCCCGTCCCCTTCTCGATGGCATGCAGGACGGCCTCGACGGCGCGCGGGACGGCCAGCCTCACCGCTCCCGACAGCTCCGCACCGGGCTCGAAGCTCTCCGCCCCGACGCTGACGAGCACCGCGTCCGGAGTGGCGGAGTAGAGGTCGCGGGTAAGGGCGAGGAGGTCCTCCGGGCCCATGCCGTGCGAGAAGGGGTCGAGCGATCGCACCGCACCGGGACCACCGGTGGCGCCGGCCCCCGCGGCGTCATCCTGGGGCCGCCGGGGGGCGACCGGGCGGACGGTCACCGAGCCAACCGGCCGGTCGGCGGCGGCATCGACGAAGACGACCAGCCGCGCCCGGCTGGCGTCGTCGGCCAGCTCGGGAAGGAGCTGGTCAGAGACGATCACCGACGCGCCGGTACCGGCCAGCCTAACGTTGAGCAGCTCTCCCACCTCCGGCCCCACGGCGTCGTCGCCGCGCAGCGTGTTGCCAGAGGCGACGACCAGCACCCCCCAGTGGGTCAGCGCAGCGGGTTCGCCCCCCAGTGCGGGGCTCAGGCCTGCCCCGCCCGGCGCGTGGTCGTTCCGCCCGCCATCAGCGGGAAACCTGGCGCAGCAGGGAGCCCTCGGCGTCGCGGATGTCGACCTGGAGCGGCATCTGCCCGACGGCGTGGGTGGAACAGCTGAGGCACGGGTCGTAGCAGCGGATCACCGCCTCCACACGGTTGAGCATCCCCTCCTTGACCTGATCGCCCTTGATGTAGTGCCGGGCCGTCTGGAGGACGCTCCGGTTCATCGCCAGGTTGTTGTGGCCGGTGGCGATGACCAGGTTGGCCCACTCCACCAGGCCGTCGTCGTCCACCTTGTAGTGGTGGATGAGCACCCCGCGAGGCGCCTCGGAGACACCCACGCCCTCGTTGCGGTTGATCTCGGCGCGCGCCCGCACGTGCGGGTCGAGGATGTCGGACCGGGAGAGGATGTGGTCGATCACGTCGATGCAGTGGACGATCTCGATGAGCCGCGCATAGTGGTAGTGGAAGGAGCTGGAGGGATAGCGCCCCAGCCGCTCGCGGTACTCGGCGAGCTCGGCGTCGGCCGCGGGGGTGCCGAGACGCTCGGCGACGTTGAGCCGGGCCAGCGGGCCGACGCGGTAGATCCCGGCCGGGTAGCCGAGCGGCTTGAAGTAGGTCGACTTCAGGTACGACCACGGCTCGACGGTCTCTCCGAGGTAGTCACCGTAGGCGCGGGGATCGACCCCGTCGGCCATCACCCAGCCGCTGCTGTCGACCACCCTCAGCAGGCCGTCGGAGTAGGCGGCGTTGCCGCCCTCGTGGACCAGCCCCATGTAGAGGCTCGGGAAGTCGCCGAAGTGGGCTACCTCGTCGGTCCACGATGCCACGTTCTTCTTGTACCAGTCCAGGGTGCGGTGGGCCCGCTCCCGGGCGTCGGGGATCTCGGCCAGGATGGAGTCGCGCTCCGACGCCTCCAGGGGACGGCTGACCCCGCCGGGGACCACCCATGCCGGGTGGATCCGCTTCCCTCCCAGCCGCTCGATGATCCGCTGGCCGAAGCGGCGCAGGGCCACACCGTCGCGGGCGAGCTCGGGCGTCTGGCGGGCGACGCCAACCAGGTTGCGCAGGGCCGGGTCGGAGTCGAACCCGAGCAGGAGATCGGGAGACGAGAGGTAGAAGAAGCTGAGGGCGTGAGACTGGACGATCTGGGCCAGGTTGAGCACGCGCCGCAGCCGGACGCCCACCGGGGGAACGGTGACCCCCAGGATCTCGTCGCACGCCTTGGCCGAGGCGACCATGTGGCTGACCGGGCAGATGCCGCAGATGCGCGCCATCAGGGACGGCATCTCGTGGACCATCCGGCCCTGGCTGATCCGCTCGAAACCGCGGAACTGGGTCACATGGAAGTGGGCGTCGGCGACCTCGCCCGACTCGTTCAGCTGGATGGTGATCTTGGCGTGCCCCTCGATCCGGGTCACGGGCTCGATGACGATCGTCTTGTCAGCCAAAGCAGGTCACCCCCGCGGTAACGGGCACCCGCCCGGAGATCAGATCGTCGAGGACGCTGTGGATCAGGTCGGCCGAGGGCGGGCATCCCGGTACGAAGACATCGACCTTGACCACGGCGTGCACCGGACGTGACATCGCAAGGAGGCGCGGCACCATCGGGCCCGGGAGCTGGCGGTTGATGGTGGCGTTCTCCAGATAGGCGCGCTCGAGGATCGCAGCCGGCCCGATCTGGTTGCGCATCCCGGGGACGTTGGAGGTGACGGCACAGTCGCCGAGGGATACCAGGATGCGCGTGTTGCGGCGGACCTCGTGGATCTTGCGCAGGTCGTCCTCGGAGCTGACCGCCCCCTCGACCAAGGTCACGTCCACGTCCTTGGGGAACTCCTTGAAGTCCACCAGAGCGCCGTAGACGAGGTCCACCCGATCGGTGATCTCGAGCAAGCGCTCGTCCATGTCGAGGAGCGACATGTGGCAGCCGGAGCAGCCGTCGAGCCAGATGGTGGCGAGGCGTGGCTTGCTCATCGCGTGCGTCCCTCATGAGCCACCAGATACGGCAGGTAGGGGCGGCGGCGCCGCGCCTCGGCGACCGACCTTCCCTTCTCGAAGAGCGCTCCAGTGGGGCACACCTGAACGCACTTCCCGCAACTGGTGCAGGTGTTGGAATCTCCCCAGGGGATGCCCATGTCGGTGATCAACCGGGCCTCGGTGCCGCGTCCCATCACGTCCCAGGTGTGGGCTCCCTCGATCTCGTCGCAGACGCGCACGCAGCGGGTGCAGAGTACGCAGCGGTTGTGGTCGATCCCGAAGCGCTCGTGGGTGGCGTCCACGCTCGCCTGTGGACTGAGCAGGGGGAGGTCGAAGTGGGTGAGCCCGAGCTCGACCGCGAGGTCCTGGAGCTCGCAGTTGCGGTCGGCGACGCAGACCGAGCAGACATGGTTGCGCTCGGTGAAGAGCAGCTCGACGATCCGGCGCCGGTACGCGGTCAGCCGCTCAGAGTTGACGGTGACCTTCATCCCCTCGTCGATCGCGGTGACGCAGGCCGGGAGGAGCTTGCGCTGGCCCTCGACCTCGACCACGCACAGCCGGCAGGCGCCGACGTCGGAGAGACCCTGCAGATGACAGAGGGTGGGGATGGCGATCCCGTTCTCGCGCGCGACCTGGAGGATGGTGCCTCCGGTCTGACCGGCCACATCCCGGCCCTCAATGGTCAGGGTGAGCACGCTCATCGTGCGCCCTCCCCGGCCGCGACGGCGGCTTCTCGAGGCTCCATCTTGCAGACTCCCGCCGGACAGACATGGTCGTCGATATGGGCCATGTACTCGTCCCGGAAGTAGCGGAGGGTGGAGAAGACCGGGTTGGGCGAGCCCTGACCGAGCCCGCAGAGGCTGGTGTCGCGGACCATCGCGGCAAGCGACTCCAGCTCGGCCAGCTCGTCAGCGCTGGCCAGGCCGCGGGTGATGCGGTCCAGCAGGCGGTACATCTGGGTGGTGCCGACGCGGCACGGCACGCACTTGCCGCACGACTCCTCGCGGCAGAAGTCCATGAAGAACTTGGCCACGTCGACCATGCAGGTCCCCTGGTCCATGACGATCATGCCGCCGGAGCCCATGATNNCCGATGTCGAAGACGATCTCGCGCAGGGTGAGGCCCAGGGGGACCTCGATGAGGCCGGTGTTGACCACGCTCCCCGCCAGCGCGAAGACCTTGGTCCCCAGGCTCTTCCCAGAGCCGATGGACGAGTACCACTCGGCCCCGCGGCCGATGATGGCCGGAATGCTGGCGAGGGTCTCCACGTTATTGATCAGAGTCGGCTTGCCCCACAGACCGGATGCGGCCGGGTAGGGCGGCCGGGGCCGGGGCGTGCCCCGTCCCCCCTCGATGGAGGCGATCAGGGCCGTCTCCTCGCCGCAGACGAAGGCGCCTGCACCGATGCGGATCTCGACCTCAAAGCCGAAGCTGGTGTCGGCGATCCTCGCACCGAGGAGGCCGGCGTGCTCCGCCTGGCGGATCGCGGTGGTGAGGCGCTTGACCGCCAGCGGGTACTCGGCCCGGACGTAGACGTAGCCCTGGTTGGCGCCGACCGCGTAGCCGGCGATGGCCATGCCCTCGAGCACCTGCTGGGGGCTGCTCTCCAGGACGCTGCGATCCATGAAGGCACCGGGATCGCCCTCGTCCCCGTTGCAGACCACGTACTTGCCGTGGGGGGAGTCGGTCTTGGCCACCGTGGTCCACTTGAGACCGGTGGGATAACCGGCGCCGCCTCGGCCGCGGATCCCGCTCCTGGTCACCTCACCCAGCACCGCGGCCGGCGTCATGGTCGTGACCGCCTTGGTCAGCGACTCGTAGCCACCCACGGCGACGTAGTCCTCGACCCGTTCGGGGTCGATCTGGCCGCAGTGCTCCAGCACCACCTTCACCTGGTGAGAGAAGAAGGGGTCGGTGGCGATCGGTCGTCCACCCTCGCCACCGGCGAGCCCGTCGACCACGCCGTCCAGCGCCGCTTCGTCGTCGGCCGCGACGTGGTCGTAGATGCGCGCCTTCTCCGGTACCGCGACGAGCGGCCCGGCGGCGCAGAGCCCCAGGCAGCCGACGCGCTTGACGGCGACGTCGGTCAGGCCCCGGGCGGTGACCCGCTCGCAGAGCGAGTCGAAGACGGTGTCGGCCTGCATCGACAGGCAGCCCGCGGCCATGCAGACGTGCGCGGAGGCACGCACCGGCCCGGCGGGGATCAGGGGTTCCTGACGGCGCCGGCGCGCCGGGGTCGGAGTGCCCGCTTCGGTCATAGCGCCTCCAGCATTTGTTGCACGCCGTTGGGAGATATCCGTCCATGCACCTCGTCATCGACGACGACCGCCGGGGCCATGCTGCACGCTCCCAGGCAGCGCGCCCGGAGCAGCGAGATCCGGCCGTCGGGGGTGGTGCCACCCGCGTCGATCCCGAGCGTGTCATGAATACGGTTGAGGATGGCGGCCGCGCCGTTGATGTAGCAGGCCGTTCCCATGCACACCACGCAGGTGTGCTCCCCCTGGGGCTTGCGGACGAAGTGCGAGTAGAAGGTGGCGACTCCCAGCACCCGGCTGGGCGGTACTCCGAGAGCCTCGCTCACGTAGCTCAAGGCATCGTCGTCCAGGTATCCGAAGACCTCCTGCACAGTGTGGAGGACCTCGATGAGAGCGTCCGGCCTCGCCCCCAGGCGGCGGATGCGGACGTCGACCTGACGCCAGCGCTTGTCGTCGCGGGGTGGGGAGGCGGGAGCCGCGTCGGCCGCCACGGTCATCGGCTACTCCTCGATGAAGATGCACTCGCCGGCGCACTGGGCGACGGCTTCGCGGACGCCTTCCTGGTGCTCCGCGAGCACCAGGGCCATGCTCTCCTTGCCACCAGGCTTGTCGAGGACGACCCCTTCCTGCTTCACGTAGGAGAGCCCGTCGTCGAGCTGCGTGAAGACGGCCGGGCAGAGATCCTCACAGAGGTTGTCTCCGGTGCAGTACTTCTGGTCGATCCAAACCTTCATGCGGTCACCTCCTTGGTCCGGCACCCACGCCAACCCAAGAGCGAAGGGTAGCCATGTAGTTGGCCCGCTCGAAAGCCTCTCCGGCCTCCGCGGTCACCCGAGACACCGATCCGCGCAACTGGGCGGCCGAATCGTATTCGTGTTCTGCAAGCCAAACGCGGAGCTCCCTCTCCACGGCGGCGACCCTCTCGGGCCCCGAACGGAGCAGCTCCGAGGTCATCATCACCGCGTTCGCGCCCACCGCCAATGCCTTGGCGGCATCCTCACCCGAGTGCACACCTGACGTCGCAGCCAGCGACACCGAGTCAGGAATCTGCGGGCGGAGCATGGCGATCCAGCGCAGCGGCAGACCCAGCTCGACGCGGGTGGAGAGTTCGAGGCGGCATTCGACATCCATAGTCTCGAGGTCGATGTCGGGCTGGTAGAAGCGGTTGAAGAGCACCAGCCCCGATGCGCCTGCACGGATCACCTGGTGAACGAAGTGGGCCATGGACGAGTAGTACGGCGAGAGCTTCACCGCCACCGGCACCTT
>PMYJ01000202.1:0-221 GCA_003170875.1 Candidatus Dormiibacterota bacterium
GGTGTGGGACTACCCGCTGTTTCACAGCCACCCGGGGGTGGTCCGTGACGACACTCCGCGGGCGGCCGACGTCGCACGGCGCTGTCTATCCCTGCCGGTGCATCCGGGCGTGAGGGACTCCGACCTGCTACGGATCGCGGAGGCCTTGCGCAGCGCCTTGGCGGGGTGAGCGCCGGTCTCAGGGGAGGCCCCCCGTGAGTCAGCCGGAGCGGCGGTCCAGG
>PMYJ01000202.1:227-7366 GCA_003170875.1 Candidatus Dormiibacterota bacterium
CGATCCGCTCGGCGACCCGCTGGATCTGGGCGGCGGTCACGCGGCGGACTGCCGCGGCCCGGTCGTCGGGGGTCTCGAGCGGAAGTCGGGCCCGCCAGCGGGTGGCGTAATAGCGGGCGCTCGCCATCGCGGTCTCCGTGGACCGGAGCATCCGCCCGACCATCGCCGACTTGGCGGCGGCCAGCTCGGTCGCGGGGACCGGTCGGGCGGCGATCCGGCGCAGCTCCCGAAACGAGAGGCGCACCGCCTTGGCAGCGTCCTTGGGGCGCGTGCCGGTGGCGATCGCGAACACCCCGATGTCCTCCAGGGACTCGTGGTGGGCGAAGATCGAGTAGGCGAGACCGTTTCGCTCCCGCACCGTGTGGAAGAGGCGCGACGACATCCCTCCCCCGAGGATGTAGGTCATCACCGAGAGGGCGGTCCGGTCCTCGTCCAGAGTGGGGATGCCGGGCACGGCGAGGGCCATCTTGATCTGAGGCTCCTCGGACGGAGTGAACGGGCGCACGTTGGCGGCGTAGCGGTCGCCGAGGCCCCACCGTGCCTGGGCACGCGGCCGTGGCTGGGCGGTCGGGACGTCGGCGAGAAGCGCCTCCGCCCGTTCGGGCTCGAGCTGGGCACCGCCCGCGATGACGAGGCACATCGAGGCCGGCGCGTAGAAGGAGCGGTGGTATTCGAGGAGCTGGTCCCGGGTCGCCTTCTCGATCACCCAGGGGAAGCCGGCCGCCGACCACGACACGGGCTGGTCGGCTCCGAAGGTGACGGTGCCGAGCCGGTCCCAGATCCAGCCGTCCGGATCGGCCAGCCGGGCGGACAGCTCCTGGAGCACCACGTTGCGCTCCCGCTCGACCTCCTCGACCGCGAAGAGGGGCCGGCTCAGCATGTCGGTGACGATGTCGGCGAGCTGGCGCATCGCCGTCGCCGGGCCCTCGGCGTAGTAGCCGACCTCCTCGGTGTCGGTGTACGCATTGGTGGAGGCGCCCAGCCGGTCGATCTCGCGGGTGATCTGCTGGGTGGTGGGCCGGTGCTCGGTCCCCTTGTAGAACATGTGCTCGAGGTAGTGGGCCAGGCCGGCCGTCTCGGCCGTCTCGTCGCGCGACCCGGCCCGGACGATCAGGAAGACGCCGACGTTGCGGCTCGCCGACGGCGCGTTGAGGAGGGTTGCGCCGTTGGAGAGGGTGGTCACCCGCGGCTCCGCCAGGGGGAGCGGGAGAGTCGAAGCTCGGGAGACGTGGGGCAACTCTGGTGACCTCCTGGTCAGGTCTGATGAGCGAAAGGTACCTCGCCCGGTCAGGACGTGCCCGATTCCCAGGACGCCAGGTAGTGGCGTTGCTCCTCGGTGAGCACGTCGATGGCGATGCCCATGCTGGCCAGTTTGAGCGCGGCGATCGCCGCGTCGATGTCGGCCGGCACGTCGTAGACGCGGGGCTCCAGCTCGGCGTGATGACGGGCGACGTACTCGGCGCAGAGCGCCTGGTTGGCGAAGGACATGTCCATGACCGCTGCCGGGTGCCCCTCGGCGGCGGCGAGGTTCACCAGCCGCCCCTGGGCGAGCACGTTGACGCTGCGGCCGTCGCGCAGCCGGTAGGCCTCGACGTAGGGCCGGGGCCGAGTGACTCCCGAGGCCATCTCGTCGAGCGCCGCCAGGTTGATCTCGTCGTTGAAGTGGCCGCTGTTGGCGACGATGCAGCCGTCCTTCATCAGCTCGAAGTGGTGGCGGTCGATCACGTTGATGTCCCCGGTGACGGTGACGATGAAGTCCGCCTGGGGTGCCGCCTCAGCGAGCGTCATCACCCGGTAGCCGTCCATGGCGGCCTCCAGAGCCCGGACCGGGTCGACCTCGGTGACGACCACGTGGGCGCCGTGGCCGGCCGCCCGGCTTGCCAGGCCGCGCCCGCACCAGCCATAGCCGCAGACCACCAGCGTCTTGCCGGCGAGCAGGACGTTGGTGGCCCGGATCAGCCCGTCCAGGGTGCTCTGGCCGGTGCCATAGCGGTTGTCGAACATGTGCTTGGTGAGCGCCTCGTTGACGGCCACGATCGGGAACCGCAAGGCCTTGTCGGCGGCCATGGCGCGCAACCGGATCACGCCCGTGGTGGTCTCCTCGGTTCCCGCCAGGACCTCGGGGATCAGCTCCGTTCTGGTCTTGTGCAGCTCCGCGACCAGGTCCGCGCCGTCGTCCATAGTCAGATTGGGGCGGTGATCGAGGACCGCGTTGATGTGGTCGAAGTAGCGGGCGTTGTCCTCTCCCTTGACCGCGAAGGTGGGCACGCCGTGATGGGCGGTGAGGGCGGCGGCGACCGGGTCCTGGGTCGAAAGCGGGTTGCTGGCGCAGAGCCGGACGTCGGCGCCGCCAGCCCGCAGGGTGATGGCGAGGTTGGCCGTCTCGCTGGTGACGTGGAGACAGGCGCCGAGCCGGAGGCCGGCCAGCGGCCGCTCCCGTTCGAAACGCTCCCGGATCAGGCCGAGCACCGGCATCTCGCGGGCCGCCCAAGCGATCAGCCGGTCGCCCTCGTCGGCCAGGGAGAGATCGGCGACGTCATATGTGGAGGTGCCTGTGCTGGTCATGCCATCTCCTGGCGAAGGGTGATGCGAGTGGGTCGAACGGCCATGGTACCCGAGGGCCGGGCGCGCCCTGCGCTCAGAAACGGATCAGGGAAACGTGACTCCGCTCGCCCAGGGCCTCGGCTCCGCCGAACCCGGCCAGCTCGATGAGGAACGCGATCCCCACGACCTGGCCGCCGAGCCGCTCGATCAGCTCGGCGGATGCGCGGGCCGTCCCCCCGGTCGCCAGCAGGTCGTCGACGATGAGCACTCGCTGACCCGGCCGGATGGCGTCGGCGTGGACCTCCAGCACCGCCTCGCCGTACTCCAGAGCGTAGGCGACGGAGATGGTCTGGGCCGGCAGCTTGCCCTGCTTGCGGACCGGGACGAAGCCGACCCCGAGCAGGTAGGCCAGCGCCCCTCCCAGGACGAAGCCTCGGGACTCCACTCCGACGACCACCTCGATGTCGGCGTCGCGATAGGCCTCGACCAGCCCGTCGATGGCGGTACGGAACGCGTCGGCGTCACCGAGGAGGGTGGTGATGTCCTTGAACAGCACTCCCTCGCGCGGGAAATCGGGCACATCCCGGATCAGCGCGCGCAGCCGCTCGCCGAGGAGGCCAGGAGGGATGGGGTCGTCGACCATCGCCGCCGGATGCTACCAGGGGTGACGTAGCGAGGAGGGAGAGCCGCAGGCTTTTCCTCCGAACGGAGGAGCCCCTGGTACGTGGGACGAATACCGGGGACCAGGCCCATGCCATCAGCCGCGATGGCGCGATTGCTACACTGCCCCGTCGGCTGTGGCCGACACTATGATTCCTCTGCACCTTTCCCGATGACCCATGTCCGCAACCGCTGACACCCGGCCGACGTTGAACGCCACCGGGATGGCGCGGCAGCCGAGCACGTTCCGCCACTACCGGCACCTGACCCTGGAGCTGGCGATCAGCCAGTTCAAGCTCCGGTACACGCAGTCGGTGCTCGGCTACCTCTGGTCGCTGCTCAAGCCGGCGATGATGTTCGCGATCACGTACTTCATCTTCGTCGACCTCTTCAAGATCAACGACGGGACGGAGTTCTACGGCCTCCAGGTGCTGCTCGGGATCGTCGTCTGGACCTTCTTCGCCGAGTGCACCTCGTCAGCGATGCAGGCCATCGCGAGCAACGGCGGGCTGATCCGCAAGGCCTACTTCCCCCGCTCCATCCTGGTCATCGCCGCCTCGCTTTCATCGCTCTTCACCTTCTTGATCAACCTGGTGATCGTGTTCGTCATCGCGGTGGCGCTGCATCAGATCGACATCGGGCTCCGCATCGTGGCGGTCATCCCGCTGCTCCTGGAGCTGTACTTGCTGAGCCTCGGCATCTCGCTCTTCCTCGCCGCACTCTTCGTGCAGTACCACGACGTCAGTCATCTCTGGGAGGTGCTGATGCAGGGCCTCTTCTACGGGTCGGGTGTGATGTTCAGCCTCACCTACGTCCTGCAGCGCCTGCACCTGGCCCTGGCGGTCGGATCGACGACGCGGGTCACCCCGCACCTCCTCTGGATCATGCAGGTCATGACCGCCAATCCCATCACGCAGATCATCGAGGATCTCCGCCACGCCTTGCTCACCCCCGTCGCCCCCTGGACGGAGCTGGTCGTGACCGGTCACCTGGCGGCCGTGAACCAGTGGGCGCCTCTGAACGCCACCTGGCTACTGCCCGTGCCGTTCCTGGTCGTGCTCCTGGTGCTGACCGTCGGGTCGCTCACCTTCCGGGCGCGAGCCCGGAACTTCGCCCAGAACCTGTGACCGCGACCACCACCGGCCTCGCCATCAAGGTGGAGGGCCTCTCCAAGCAGTTCCGCATCCCGCTCGACCACAGCTCGACCCTCAAGCACCGGCTCACCCATTGGCGGAGCGCCTCGCGGTACCGGGCTCTGGATGCTCTCCGCGACATCAGCTTCGAGGTGCCGGCCGGCCAGTTCACGGGCATCATCGGGCACAACGGCTCGGGCAAGAGCACCCTGCTCAAGATCCTCGCGCGCATCTACCGTCCCGACACGGGCACGGTGACGATAGAGGGCCACGTCTCACCCTTCCTCGAGCTCGGGGTCGGCTTCAATCCCGAGCTGACGGCACGGGAGAACATCTATCTGAGCGGCGCCATCCTGGGACTGGACAGGGCCGAACTGCATCGCCAGTTTGACGAGATCATCGGCTTCGCCGAGCTGGAGCAGTTCGTGGACCACAAGCTCAAGAACTTCTCCTCCGGGATGGAGGTCCGGCTGGCCTTCTCTCTCGCCATCCAGGCCCACGCCGAAATCCTGATGATGGACGAGGTGCTGGCAGTCGGCGACGCCTCGTTCCAGACGAAGTGCTTCGACACATTCGCCCGGTACAAGCGGGAGGGCCGCACCGTCGTGCTCGTCACCCACGAGCTGGAGGCGGTCAACACCTACTGCGACCGGGCGGTGCTGCTCGACCACGGCCGGTTGGCGGCAGACGGTTCCGCGGTGGACGTCACCGCCCAGTACCGGCGGGCCGTCGGTCTGGCGGCCGAGGCCTCCCGCCCGGCCGCGCAGGTGGAGCGTCGTGGCTCCCGAGACGTGGTGGTGACCGGCGTCCGGATGCTCGATGAGCGCGGCCTCGAGGACACCAACCCGCTGGCCGGAGCATTCGTCCGTGTCGAGCTGGGGTACCGGATACAGAACGACTCCGTCGCCGACTTCACCTGCGCGATCTGGTTGATCCGGAGTGACGGGCTGATGGTCTCGGAGGCTCGCTTTCCGGTCAGCCAGTATGCCCAGGTGGGCGCGACCCAGCGGGGGGTTGGCGGCACCATCCGATATGACATCGCCCAGCTGCCCCTGCTGGAGGGCGCCTACAGCGTCTACGTCGAGCTGCAGGGACGGCGCGACGGAGCCACCTATGACCGCCTCGACCACGCCATCCGTTTCCACGTCGTCGACAGGCGAGGCCGCAGCGGACTGATCGAGCCGGGCGGCGTCTTCTCTCTGGTGACCTCGGAGCCGCCGCTGACGGGCTGGCCGGACCAGTTCGACTCCACGGCGTAGGCTGAGCCAGATGAGCGGTGCAGCTCCACCCAGCCCCGAGGGAGCATCGCGCTCCGGAGCCAGCCGGGCGCCCGCCCCGGACGTGCAGGCGGTCGTCGCCGAGCTGCAGGGCGAGGTCGCGCGCAACCGGACCGCCGGGGCTTACCCCGCATCCCTCATCGAGAAGCTCAACACTCCCTTCCACCCTGACGAGGGGCTCGAGCCTCCCGAGGCGCACGTGGTGGTGGAGAGCGCGCGCCCTCTGCGATCCACACGTCCGGTCGTGGGGGCCGTGACCGTCTTCTGCAAACGGGTCCAGCGGCGGCTGCTCTCCTGGTATGTCGCTCCGATCGCTCAGGATCAGAATCGATTCAATCTGGCCATCCTGCGCGAGCTGCGCGCCATCGAGCAGCGGGTGGCGCGGCTGGAGGGGTCGTCGGCACCGCCGCCGGATGAGCCGGACACGGAGACGCCGCGGCAAGGAGGCTCGTGAAGCGGCCCGCCGACGCTCCTCCCACGGTGCCCGACCGGACGGGAAGGCATCGGGTAAAACCATGACGGCGATCCACCAGCTCCTCCCCGTCCTCTCGCCGGGCGACGCCATCGGCCAGGCGGTGCGCCGGATGCGCTCGGCCTTCCGGGAAGTCGGCTTCGCCTCGGAGATCTTCGCTGAGGAGATCCACCAGCACCTCCTGGGCGAGGCACGGCCCGCCGGAGAGCTGGCCGGGTCCGTCGCGGCGGGCGACGTCGTCCTCTACCACCTGAGCGTCGGGGCCCCATCGGCGCGACTCTTCGCTGGGCTCGGCTGTCGGCGGGCGATCGTCTACCACAACATCACCCCCTCCCCCTACTACCGGGCGACGAGCCCGCGCGTGGCGTACTGGCTCGATCAGGGACGGCAAGATCTCGCCCGGCTGGCCCCCTCCGTCGAGCTGGGGATCGGCGCCTCCGCCTACAACGCCGCCGAGCTGCGGGCCGCCGGCTGCCCGGCGACCATGGTCATCCCTCCCCCCGTCGACCTGGCGCGTCTCTCGCCGCGCCCGGCGCGTCCCACCGACCCCCCGCGCCTCATCTTCGTCTCCCGGCTCGCCCCCAACAAGCGGCAGGAGGAGCTGATCCGGGTGCTGGCCGCGCTCCGCGCCTGCTGGCAGCCGGAGGCGACGCTGGTGCTGCCAGGCGGCTGGGACGACACCGAGACCTACGTTGCCGGGCTCCGCCGGCTCGCGCGGGATCTTGGGGTGGCCGGCGCGGTGGAGCTGCCAGGGCGCCGCAGTGACCGCGAGCTGGGCGATCTCTACGCCGGGGCCACCCTGGCCGTCTGCGCCAGCGAGCACGAGGGCTTCGGGATGCATCTGCTCGAGGCCTGGGCCTTTGACCTCCCCCTGGTCGCCCGCGCCGCCGCCGCTGTTCCGGAGACGGTGGGAGACGCGGGCATCCTGCTGGACACCGACGACCCCCTGGTGTGGGCGGCGGTGGTCGACCGGGTCGTCCGGGACGCGCAGCTCCGGCGCCTCCTCATCGAGCGGGGACGCCGCCGGCTCGGCGACTTCTCGGACGCGGCTCT
>PMYJ01000151.1 GCA_003170875.1 Candidatus Dormiibacterota bacterium
GTGCTGCTCCGTCCGGCGGGGCCCGGCACCGGGGTCATCTCGGGTGGGGCGATGCGCGCCGTCGTCGAGGCGGCGGGCATCCACGACATCCTCACCAAGTCGCTCGGCAGCAACAACCCGATCAACGTGGTCCGGGCGACGGTGGCCGCGCTCGCCAGCATGAGGACCCTGGCCGAGGTCTCGGCGCTCCGCGGGCTGCCGCCCGAGAGGATCGTCGGCCGCAAGCGTGCCGCCCAGATCCTGGGTGAGACCGCCGCCGTGGCGGAGGTGGTATGAGCGACTCTCCCGCCATCCAGACTGCGGCGGAGGCGGCGACCGAGGCCGGCGCCGCGACCGTTCGCGTCACCTACCGCAAGAGTGCCATCGGGTACGCCCACGACCAGAAGGCGACCGTCGCCGCGCTCGGCCTGCGCCGGATCCGCCAGACCGTCGAGCACCCGGACACCCCGGTGCTCCGCGGGATGGTGCAGAAGGTGCGCCACCTGGTAAGCGTGGACGGAGTCCCCGCCGACAGCGTCGAGGTCGCGGCCAGGCTCGCGGCCGGAGGGCCCCTCGGCGCCGGTGCCCAGGATGCATCGATCCGGAGAGAGACATGAAACTTCACGAGCTGCGCCCCGCTCCGGGGAGCCGCCACTCGCGCAAGCGCATCGGCCGGGGCATCTCGGCCGGGCAGGGCAAGACCTCGGGCCGTGGCCAGAAAGGCGCCGGGGCACGCGAGGGATCCAAGGTGCCGCGCGCCTTCGAGGGCGGCCAGATGCCCATCACCATGCGGCTGCCCAAGCTGCGCGGCTTCACCAACCGCTGGCGGGTGGACTACACGGTGCTCAACCTGAGCAAGCTCAACCGCTTCGCCAGCGGCGCGATCGTCGACGGAGCCGCGCTGCTCCAGCACGGCCTGGTCCGCAATCCCAGCGAGCGGGTCAAGCTGCTCGCCGCCGGCAGGGTGCGGGTGGCGGTGACCGTCCGCGTCCATCGCGCCTCGGAGGCCGCCCGCCGGGCGGTCGAGGCCGCGGGCGGCAGGGTCGAGCTGCTTGAGGAGCGGGTGGCCCCGGCGCAGCGGGTCGGCGCCGCGGCCAGTGAGGGCGGTGCGGCGGAGGCGGAGCCCGAGGAGTGAACCTTCTCCAGGCCCTCGCTCAGGCGCTGCGGATACCCGAGCTCCGCAAGAAGCTGCTCTTCACCGTGCTTCTGCTGCTCGCCTTCCGGATCCTGGCGTCGATCTCCATCCCCGGAGCCAGCTCGACGGCGCTCGCCAAGCTCTTCGGCGGCAACACGCTGCTCGGCCTGCTCAACCTCTTCAGCGGCAACGGGCTGGCGAAGTTCACCATCGTGGGCCTCGGGCTCAACCCGTACATCAACGCCACCATCATCATGCAGCTGATGACCGTGGTGTCGGTCCGGCTCAAGGAGCTGTCCAAGGAGGGGGAGCTCGGGCGCAAGCGGATCACCCGGTACACCCGCTGGCTCACCGTACCGCTCGCGGCCCTCCAGGCCTTCGGCTTCATGGCCCTCTTCGAGAACCCCAGTGTCGCCATCCTGGTCAACCCGAGCGTGACCGAGACCCTGACGATCATCATCACCCTGACCGCGGGGACCATCATCGCCATGTGGCTGGGTGAGCTGATCACCGAGTACGGGGTGGGCAACGGCGTCTCCCTGATCATCTTCACCGGGATCATCGCCCAGCTCCCCGGTGCACTCTTCAGCTACGGCTCCGAGGGCACGGGCAACGTCTTTCACATCCTCGAGATGGCGGTGATCGCCCTGATCGCGGCGGCCGGGATCATCGAGGTCCAGCAGGCCCAGCGCAAGGTCCCCATGCAATCGGCCCAGCGCGTGCTCAACCCGCGCACCGGCATGGCGTCGGCGGGTGGGCGGCGGAACTTCCTGCCGCTGCGGGTCAACACCGCGGGAGTGATCCCGATCATCTTCGCCATCTCGATCATGGCGTTCCCGACCATCTTCGCCAACCTCTTCGGCTCCTCGGGCTCCGGGTTCATCGGCAACCTCGCCACCTGGATCCGGGACAACTGGCAGCCCAACGGCGGCACCGTCCTGCTCGACTTCCTCTACAACGGCTTCGAGTTCGTGTTAATTCTCGGCTTCACCTACTTCTACACGGCGGTCGTCTTCGATCCCAACGACGTTGCCGACAACCTCAAGAAGTCGTCCACGTTCATCCCCGGGATCAGGCCCGGGCGCCAGACCGCCGAGTACCTCGGCAGGGTGATGAGCCGGATCACCCTCGCCGGGGCGCTGTTCCTGGCCGGCGTCACGGTCGTCCTGCCGCTCGCCACCAGCTTCCTGACCGGGGTGTCGACCACCCAGTTCCTCCTGGGGGGCACGGCCATCCTGATCGTCGTCGGCGTGGCCCTCGACACCATGAAACAGATCGAGACCCAGTTGCTGATGCGCCAATACCGTGGCTTCATCCGATGATCGTCATCCTCTTCGGCGCGCCCGGAAGCGGCAAGGGCACTCAGGCCGAGCGCGTGGCGGCCACCACCGACACCCCCCACGTCTCCACGGGGGCGATCCTCCGGGGCGAGGTGGCCCGCGGGTCGGAGCTGGGCCGCGAGGCCAAGCCGATCATGGAGAGCGGCGCCCTGGTGCCCGACGAGCTGATGGTCCGCATGATCGAGAGCCGGCTGGCGGAGCCCGACGCCGAGCGGGGCGNNGATCCTGGACGGCTTCCCTCGCACCGTGCCTCAGGCGGAGGCGCTCGACCGGATGCTGGGCCGCAACCAGCGTGAGGTCGGGCTGGTCCTCTACCTCGAGGTGGACCCGGAGCAGATCCGCGAGAGGATCCTGCGCCGCGCCGCCATCGATGGGCGGAGCGATGACAACCCGGACGCGCTCGCCGAGCGGATGCGGGTCTACCAGCGCGACACCGCCCCCGTGGTGGAGTACTACGAGCGGGCGGGCACCCGGATCGAGCGCATCGACGGGTCCCCTCCGATCGACCAGGTGACCGAGCAGATCCTGGGCGTCCTCGGCGCGGAGCCTGCCCGCTGATGAGGACGCTGCGATGAAGATCGAGGGTTTCCGGCTCAAGCGGCCGGACGAGATCGAGAAGATGCGGGCGGCGGGGCGGGTGCTCGGCGCCTGCCTGGCCCACCTGGCCGCGACGACGCGGCCGGGGCTCCCGGTCATCGATCTCGACCGCGAGGCCGAGACCTTCATCCGGGATCACCACTGTATCCCCGGTTTCATCGGCTACAACGGCTTCCCCAACTCCCTCTGCGTCTCCATCAACGAGCAGGTGGTGCACGGCATCCCCGGTGAGCGGGTCATCGAGGAGGGCGACCTGGTGTCGCTCGACTGCGGTCTGACCCTGGACGGCTGGTGGGCGGATTCCGGCCTCTCGCTCTCTGCCGGGTCTCCCGATCCGGAGGTCGCCAAGCTGCTCGAGGTGACCGAGGAGGCGCTCCGGCGGGGCATCGGCGCGGCCCGGCCCGGGGGCTTCATCGGCGACATCGGCCATGCCGTCCAGAGCTACGTGGAGAGCTGCGGCTTCTCGGTTGTCCGCCAGTACGTCGGACACGGGATCGGCCGCAACATGCACGAATCCCCCCAGGTGCCCAACTTCGGGAAGGAGGGGACCGGCAACCTCATCAAGCCCGGCCTGGTCATCGCGATCGAGCCGATGGTCAACGCCGGCCGGGCGGAGACCCGGGTCCTGGCGGACGACTGGACCGTGATCACCGCCGACGGGCGGCGCTCCTGCTACTTCGAGCACACCGTCGCCGTCACCGCTGCCGGTCCGGAGATCCTGACCCTGAGGCCGGAGCCGGCCCGGGTGGAGGGATGACGGATGGGGCTGGCGTGGTGTTTGCCCGGGGAGGCACCCTGGTATACTCAGCGGCCGTGGCTGCCCGGCAGCCCGATTCGGCACGCCCGATGACGCGGGCTGACGAGCCGCTCGTGGGGCGAGTGATCGAACCGCTCCCGGACGCGCTCTACCGGGTCGAGCTGGCGGACGGGCACAAGGTTCTCTGCCATCCGGCTGGGAAGGCCCGCCTCCAGGCGGTCCGGATCCTCCCGGGAGACAGGGTCCAGGTCGAACTTTCCACCGCCGATCCCGGTCGGGGGCGGATCATCCAGCGCCTTGCCTGACCGGCGGAGCCGGCGGGCGTCACCACTTCCAACCAGAGAGAGATGAAAGAGAGACGAATCGACGGCCGGGCCGGCCTGGCGGGCAGCGCGCCTGCCTCGACACGCCACCAGGGGAGCTGGGCATGAAAGTCCGCGCCTCGGTGAAGCGTATGTGCGAGCGCTGCAAGATCATCAAGCGCCGCGGGGCCGTCCGTGTGATCTGCGAAAACCCCAAGCACAAGCAGCGCCAGGGGTAGGGGAGCAACGTGGCACGCATCGCCGGCGTCGACGTCCCGCGGGAAAAGCGGATCGAGATCGCCCTCACCTACATCTACGGGATCGGTCCCTCCACGGCCAAACGCGTGCTGAGCCTGGCTCAGGTCTCGCCCGACATCCGGGCCCGCGACCTCACCGACGCCCAGGTGGGGCGGCTCCGTGACGTCATCTCCAAGCAGCTCCAGGGCCGGGTCGAGGGAGACCTGCGGCGCCAGATCGCCCTCAACATCAAGCGGCTCATGGAGATCGGGACCTACCGCGGTCTCCGCCACCGCCGGGGCCTGCCCGTCCGGGGCCAGCGCACCCGCACCAACGCGCGCACCCGCCGGGGGCCGAAGAAGACCGTTGGTGTCCGCCGCGCCAAGGCGAAGAAGTAGATGGGCAAGAAGAAGAAGGTCGTCCGTACCCGGCGCCGCGAGCGCAAGAACATCGCGGTCGGACACGCGCACGTCCTCTCGACGTTCAACAACACCATCGTCAGCCTCACCGACCCTCAGGGCAACGTCATCGCCTGGGGTTCCGCGGGTGGCCAGGGCTTCAAGGGATCGCGCAAGTCCACCCCCTACGCGGCCCAGGTGACAGCCGAGGCCACCGCCCGGCGCGCCATGGAGCACGGTCTCAAGACCGTGGAGATCTTCGTCAAGGGGCCGGGAGCGGGTCGCGAGGCCGCCATCCGCAGTCTGCAGGCCTCGGGTCTGGAGGTCACCGCCATCACCGACATCACCCCGATCCCCCACAACGGCTGTCGCCCGCCCAAGCGGCGGCGGGTCTAGGGAGGGCAGGAGATGGCCAACTACACAGGTCCCGTGTGCCGCCTCTGCCGCCGTGAGGGCGTCAAGCTCTACCTCAAGGGTGCCAAGTGCGTGAGCAACTGCACCTTCGACAAGCGCAACGCGCTGCTCCCGGGGCAGCACGGCATGGCGCGTCGGCGCAAGGTGAGTGACTACGGCATTCAGCTCCGGGCCAAGCAGCGGGCGCGGCGCATGTACGGGGTGCTGGAGACCCAGTTCCGTCACTACTTCGAGCGGGCCGAGAGCGCCACCGGCGTGACCGGCACCGTCCTGCTCCAGCAGCTGGAGCGGCGCCTCGACAACGTGGTCTACCGGCTCGGTATGGCGGCGTCCCGCAAGGAGGCGCGCCAGCTCGTCAACCACCGCCACTTCACCGTCAACGGAAGAGTGCTGAGCGTGCCGTCGGCCCAGATCCGGCCCGGCGACGTGGTGGCCGTGAGGGAGCGCAGCCGCACCCTCGATCCGATCCAGAACGCCCTCTCGCTACTTCCCAACCGCAGCGTGCCCGACTGGCTCACGCTGGACGCCGACCAGCTGCGGGGCACCGTGCTGCGCCTTCCCGACCGCCAAGAGATGGAGCTGGTCATTGATGAGCAGCTCATCGTGGAGTACTACAGTCGATGATCGACACCCTTGCAGTTCCCGTTGTCCATGAGCTCGAGAGCAATGCCAACTACGGCAAATTCGAGGTGGAGCCGCTCGAGCCTGGCTTCGGGACGACCCTCGGCAACTCGCTGAGGCGCGTCCTGCTCTCGTCGCTGCCCGGTGCCGCGGTCACGTCGGTGGCCATCGACGGGGTCAGCCACGAGTTCAGTTCCATACCTCACGTCAAGGAGGATGTCATCGAGATCCTCCTCAACCTCAAGGAGCTCTGTGTCATCTCGCACAGCGCGACGCCGGTCCGCTGCACCCTGGACGTCCGGGGCTCGCGCGCGGTGACCGCCGCCGACATCGAGTGCCCGAGTGATGTCGAGATCAAGAACCTCGATCTCCACATCTGCACCCTGGACGGGCCCAAGGCCCAGCTCCGCATGGACCTGATGGTCGAGCAGGGCAAGGGTTACGTCACCGCCGAGAGAAACAAGAAGGAGGGGCAGCCCATCGGGGTCATCCCGCTGGACGCCATCTTCACCCCGGTTCGCAAGGCCAACTTCACCGTCGAGAAGACCCGCGTCGGCCAGGAGACCGAGTGGGACAAGCTGCTCGTCGAGGTCTGGACCGACGGCACCATCCAGCCCGTCGAGGCGGTCAGCCAGGCGGCTGCCCTCTTCACCCAGCACCTGGACCTGTTCGTGCGCTTCGGCGACAACCTGGCGGCCCCCGCGGTCCGGCAGCAGCGCGGCAACGACATGCCGAGCCGTCTGGCCGACGTGCCCATCGAGGAGCTGGAGCTCTCCGTCCGGGCACTCAACTGCCTCAAGGCCAATGACGTGACCCGGGTCGGTCAGCTCGTCGCGATGCGCCAGGAGGAGCTGCTCACCCTGCGCAACTTCGGGCAGAAGTCCCTCGACGAGATCAAGGAGAAGCTGGTCGAGCGCAATTTCGTCACCGCCGAGGAGCTGGAGACCCTCTTCCAGCCGTCGGCCCGGTGAACTTGGCCAGTTGAGACATGCGTCACCGCAAAGCCGGCCGCAAGTTCGGCCGATCCGCCGCCCACCGCCAGGCGATGACCCGCAACCAGGTCACCGATCTGCTCCGGCACGGCCGTATCACGACCACTGAGGCCAAGGCCAAGGAGCTGCGGCGCTGGGTCGAACGGGTGGTGACCGACTCGCGGGGCAATGACCTGACCGCGCGCCGCAAGATCGCGATCTGGGTCACCGACCGCGAGGTCAGCAACCGGCTCTTCACCGTCTACCGGGAGCGCTACTTCGAGGGTCCGACGCCGCGTCAGGGCGGATACACCCGGGTCATCAAGCTCGCTCCGCGTACTGGCGACGCCTCCCCTATGGCGATCATCGAGATGGTGGGGGCTGAGGCCTGAATCGTGGCCACGTACCGCCTCACCCTCGAATATGACGGGAGCGACTTCCACGGCTGGCAGCGCCAGCCCGGGATGCGCACCGTCGAGGGCGAGCTGCGCGCGGCTCTCGCCCGGGTTGGCGACGCCGAGGTGGATCTGACCGCGGCCGGTCGCACCGACGCAGGTGCCCACGCCCACGGCCAGGTGGTCGGCCTTCGCACCGACCGGAACTGGGAACCGGAATCGCTCCGGCGTGCGCTGGTGGCGGTCCTCCCGCGCGACGTGACGGTGAGCGCCGCTGCGCCCGCCGCCGCCGGCTTCCACGCCCGGCGTCACGCCGTCTCCCGCACCTACCGGTATCTGGTGGTGTCCCGGCGCACCCCCGTGGCGCGGCGCTTCGCCTGGGAGATCTCTGGCGAGGTCGACCTCGAGGCCATGCGCGGCGCGGCCGACATCCTGCGCGGCCGCCATGACTTCGGCGCCTTTGGCCGCTCCCCCCAACCCGGAGGAGGCACGGTGCGCACCGTTCACGACATCTCGGTCCGGCGGGCCACCTCCGTCTTCGGGGGAGAGCACCTTCCCGTCGTCGTCATCGAGGTCAGCGCCGACGCCTTCCTCTACGGGATGATGCGGGCCATCGCCGGTGCGCTGGTGGCGGTCGCCACCGGGCGGCTCGGCCGCGAACAGCTCGCCGCGGCGCTGGCGGATCCCGGCTCCCGTCCGGAGCGGGTGACCGTGGCCCCGGCTCGAGGGTTGCATCAGTGGACCGTCACCTATGGTCCGGCCGCCGGAGGTGATCCATGACGACCCAGACGAGCCAGAGGACATACATGGCCAAGGCGGGTGAGGTCCCCTCGCGGTGGTTCCTGGTCGACGCGCGCGGCCAGACCCTGGGGCGGCTGGCGGTCAACATCGCCCGCGTGCTGCGGGGCAAGCACCGTCCCCAGTACACGCCCCACCTCAACACCGGTGACCACATCGTCGTCGTCAATGCCGCCGACATCGTGGTCACGGGTGGCAAGGCGCGCAAGAAGATCTACGACCGCTACTCCGGGTATCCGGGCGGCCGCCGCACCCGGACCTTCGAGGAGGCGCTGGAGCGCGATCCGACCTTCCCCATCCGCCACGCGGTCAAGGGGATGCTCCAGCACAACAGCCTGGGAGCCGACATGCTCAC
>PMYJ01000030.1:0-435 GCA_003170875.1 Candidatus Dormiibacterota bacterium
CTAAGAGGATGAGTGGCAGGCTTCAGATCAGTCGTCGAAGACGTGCCAGCAGATGGCGCTCCGGCGTTGTTGATCATCGAGAACGAGTTCACGGATGGCAGCAGGGAGATGCTCCCGCTGCCACTCCCGTTCCTTGGCCCGAGCTTGCGCAGCGTCGTCGGCTGGAACGCATGCGCCGGCCGCCCTGATGGCGTACGCCGCAGCGCCCAGGTCATGGGCGGCGACGTGAGCCACCGCAACCGCCTGGCCCGCCGACAATGCAGCGAACTTCGCTGGATCGGCCATCCCGCGTGCCGCGGCATTCGCCTGGAAAGCCGCTCGGTGTGCGTCACCCATACGCACTTCACCGCGGATCCAGGCTCGACCGACATCCACGGCGTCGCGGGGCCGACTATCACTTGGCTGGTGATCTTCGAACAGATGCAGCACGTGCTC
>PMYJ01000030.1:448-26214 GCA_003170875.1 Candidatus Dormiibacterota bacterium
TCGGGAGGATCGGCACACTCCCACTCCTACCATCCAACGCGGAATTTCTCAAGGGGGTCGAGACAGGTCGCGGGCAATTGGGCCACCTTCGGACGTGGTACGCAGCTCTCCGCGGACACCCCCGCGATCCGAGCCGCGCTGCGCGAGCGCCTGGACGATCCTGATGAAGAGACCCGCGAGGAGGCCGTGTGCGGCCTCGCCAAGCGGCACGGTGAGGTCGCATTCGAGCCCCTCCTGGAGTACCTCCGCTCCGGATTCGCCGCAACCGGGTGCATCGACGCAGCCGGGGCCTGGGGAGACCTACGGTTCGTCGACGCTCTGGCCGCCATCCGCGAAGCGCAGCCGAGAGTGGCCAACAGTGCGGCAGTCGCCCTCAGGCTATCCGCGAAGCCAACCAGTGAGCGGGGAGGCTTGATCCGGCTACGACCCCCACCTTGCCCCCCATCGGTTCGAAGCCGAGGTCTCCTCCACGTCACGCAACCTCAAATGAGTGCTAGGTAGGCGGGCGACAGGCGGTCGCGTATTCGAATCTGACCGGAAACGCCCTCCCTTATTGCCAAGGTACGGGTCGCGAGTTCGAGCCTCGTCTCCCGCTCCAGCCTCCTCACATCACGGCTGATCGCCGTAGTGGTAGCGAGCTTGGAGGACGACGATGTCCTCGTCCTCCACGAGGTATACCAGACGGTGCTCGTCATCGATCCGACGGGACCAGCATCCCTGAAGGACGTGGCGCAGTTGCTCAGGCTTGCCGATACCCGTGAAGGGATCCCGGATGATGTCCTGGAGTAACCGGTGGATCCGCATCACCGTCGTCCGATCCGTCGACTGCCAGTAGAGATAGTCTTCCCAGCCGTGCGGGGTGAAGACCAGCCGCATCACGCCAACTCGTGCGCTTGTCGCTCTCCCGCTCGGGCCTGTTCCAGACTCTCCAGTAGCCTCCTGGCGTTCGCCGGGACCCGGAGCAGGTATGCCGTCGCTTCGAGGGCATCGTAGTCGGCTCGGGCCATCAGCACGGCATCGCCTCTCTTGGAGGTGATCTCCACTGGCTGACGATCGTTATTGACCTGTTCGATCAGAGGAAACAGGTTCCTCCGTGCGTCGCTGGCAGTTACAACCACACCCACCGCTCCTTCTGACTGGTACGGGATATGGTACCACTCACAAGGCCTCTGAGGAGGCCTCGTTGCTCGGAGGCGGTACCGAGCTTCGACCCCAACCTTGGCAGCCACGCACCTGACCTGCCCCCCCGGAACTGGTCCGCGTTGATCGCCGACGGGAAGACCCTCGGCGAGGTCGCCAAGGTGCTCGAGATCAGCGACTACACGTACCTGCGTTGGCGCAGCCAGTACGGGGAGCTGAAGGCGGACGACGCCAACTACCATCAGCCAACTGGGTCCGATCACTATGGACTGGCGTGCCACGATGAGGTGGCAGGATCAGTTGCAGGAAGGGGACGAAGTTGTCGGAGCAATCAGGAACCCTCGCTGACGATCCGTTCAGTGGTCGGCACCCAACCAGTCACGAACGGCTGACGGGACTGCCCTGGGATGCGTCGTATCAAAACGGCCCGGCACCGTGGGATATTGGCAAGCCGCAGCCAGCAATAGTGCGTTTGGCATCGGCAGGCGGATTCTCTGGAGCGGTGCTCGATGCGGGCTGCGGGACCGGCGAGAACGCTCTTCACGTCGCTTCGCTGGGATTGTCGGTTCTGGGTGTTGACGTGGCTGAGACGGCACTGGCGATGGCCCGGGCGAAGGCCGACGACCGGGGGATCGAGGTGGAGTTCGCTGCAGCCGACGCATTCCAGTTGGAGCGTTTGGGGCGGAGGTTTGAGACGGTTCTGGACTGTGGACTGTTCCACAGCTTCGACGCCGACGAGCGACCAGGATACGTGGCGAGTCTAGCGTCGGTGACCGAGCACGATGGAACCCTGTATGTGTTGTGCTTCAGTGACGATGGTCCCGATACTGGCCCGCACCCCATCAGTCAGGAAGAGCTGAGAGCGGCGTTCAGCTCCAGCAATGGATGGGATGTCGTCGCCATCGAACCGGACCGGGTTCAGACCAGATACCACGACGACGGGGCACCGGCCTGGTTCGCGACAATCAAACGGATCTAGACTGCGGGACTGGCCCCGCCATGACCCTACCCTGACCCTCTTCCGTTCGAAACCGAGGTCTTCTGCTGACCCATGCAGGGCGGACAACGCGAACCGAGAAGCGTGATGAGAACTCGCTTCTTCGGCGGCCCTTTGCATGACCGATTCCTTACCGCCACGTCGGTCTTCAGGTGGGCGTGCGGCGACGTAGTTGAGGGCGGTCAGATTGGGGGCAACGCCCCGCGCACCCCATGATCGGTGGAGGGACGTGCCCTGAGTGGTAGCCTCGGACGCCGTGAGCGAGTGGGTGGAATGGCACCGGCGCTACGACGGCGACGCCGGCCTGATCGGCCGGCTGCGCCTGGTGCAGGAGATGATCCGCGACGCCCTGGATGCACGCCCTGCGGGGCCCACCGCGATCATCAGCATGTGCGCGGGGGACGGACGCGACCTCCTCGAGGTCCTCGCGTCCCACCCCCGGCGCGCTGATGTCCGGGCGCGGCTCGTCGAGGCGGACGCCGAGCTGGCGGGGCGAGCCCGCGCGGAGGTGACGCGGCTTGGGCTCTCCGTCGAGGTCGCGCTGGCCGACGCGTCGATGACAGAGGCATATGCCGGGGCCGTCCCAGCGGATCTCGTCCTCGTCTGCGGGGTCTGGGGCAACGTGACCGACGCCGACGTCCGCAACACCGTAGAGCATCTCCCCGAGCTGTGCGGCCCGGGGGCCACGGTGATCTGGACACGCGGCCGTTTCGCGCCCGACCTCACCCCCGCCATCCGAGGATGGTTCGAGCAGGCCGGTTTCACCGAGCTGGCCTTCGCCACCGTGCCCGGCAGCACCCAGTCGGCCGGTGCCCACCGGCTGGTGGCTGCACCGCGCTCCTTCGTCCCGGAACGGCGGCTCTTCACCTTCCTCGCGACGGAACTGCGGCCCGCGACGATCGCCCGGCGCGCGGCCGCACCGCCCCAGTAGCGGCAACACGTCGAGCTGATCCCGACTCACTGAACTGCACGTCGGGCGCTATCCCGCGACGACCCCTACCCTGAGCTGGATCCGCTCGACGGGCCAAGCGCGCCAGTGCGGCCACTGCGGGGGTCACGGGTTCAAGTCCGCCTCCCTCTCCAGCTGACCGCTTCACCTCCAAGAATGTGTTGCACAGCGGGCCCGCGCCGGACTACTGTTGGCCCACGATGTCGGCGAGCCTGCCACGACGGGTCCCAGAACCCGTCCTTGGGATCGAACGCCGGTTGGAGCTGACGCCGTCGGTGCGGCAGATACTCGCCCTCGCCTCGTTCCAACAGGAGATCCTCGACCTGGGTGCCGACGTCGGCGCCATCGCCCGCCGGGCCGCCGCGAGGGCTCGAGCCCTCAGTTGGGCCGACGGAGCCATGGTCGAGATCATCAAGAGCGACGGCACCCTACACCGGGGGGTGGTAGGGACCGGCGCCACCACTCGTTCGCGGCTCGCCGTCTCGCCGCCCGCCGACCCGTGGCACGGCTTGGTCGGCACCACCCCGCAGGTCTGCGACGACACCGAGGATGACCCGCGGGTGGACCCCGAGGTGTGCCGCCGCCTCAGGACACGATCCGTGATCACCGTCCCCCTCTACCGCCGGGAAGTGCGCCTGGGTGCGATCACCGTGACCTCATCCCGACCCAACGCGTTCGACAGTGCCCAAACGGCCGTCCTACAGCTCCTCGCCGGTCTGGTCACGTCGGCGGTCGTCGGGTCCCGGGTGATCACCGAGCTGCGCCAGATCGGACGGCGGGGCGAGGTCGCCCCCCTCGCCGGCGAGGCGGGGTTCCGCCGCCTGTTCTTCGAGAATCCCCAGGCGATGTGGGTGCTTGACGCGGAGACGCAGAGCTTCCTCGCCGTCAACGATGCCGCTATCGCCGCCTACGGGTACTCCGCCGAGGAGTTCGCGGCGCTGACCATCGCCGCTGTCCGCCCCGATGCGACGCACCTTGCCGTCGACTTCGGCCGGGCGCAGACGGGGAGGGCGGCGTTCAGCGCCCGCCACCACCTGCGCGACGGTCGGGTCATCGATGTCGAGGTCACCACCGTGCCACTGGAGTTCTCCGAACGTCCTGCGGTCCTCTCGCTCATCTATGACGTCACCGAGCGCAACCGGCTGGATCGCCAGCTACGCCAGGGCGCCTTCCGCGATCCCCTCACAGGTGGCGCCAACCGACTTCTGTTCGTTGAGCGGGTCGCGCACGCGCTCGTCCGGATGCGCCGCCGCAGCGCAACCATCGCGGTCCTGGTCATCGATCTGGATCACTTCAGGACGGTCAACGACAGCATGGGCTACGCGGCGGGGGACTCCCTTCTTCAGGCGGCCGCGGCACGGATATCGGCAGCGCTCCGCCCCGGCGACACCGTCGCCAGGCTCGGTTCCGACGAGTTCGCCGTGCTCCTCGAGGAAGTCGGCGGCGCCTACGACTCGCTCGAGGCCGCGGAGCGCCTTCACGAGGCGTTCCGATCCCCCCTCGAATTCGCGGGTGGCAGCCTGGTGATCAGCCTGAGCATTGGTGTCACCACGGCGTCGAAGGCGAATACGGGTGCTGGTGAGCTCCTGCGCGACGGCGAGCTGGCCATGTACGCGGCGAAGACCGCGGGCAGGTCCAGAGTGGAGGTCTTCGTGCCCAGCATGCTCGCGCCGGCCAGGGAGCGCCTCGACCTGGACCAGGACCTCCGCCACGCCGTGGAGCGCGGCGAGCTGTCCCTGCTGTTCCAACCGATCGTCGGGGTGGAGAGCGAGGCCATCGTGGGCTGCGAGGCCCTGGTACGGTGGCACCACCCGACCCGAGGTATCGTCCTGCCGGACGCCTTCATCCCGCTCGCGGAGGAGATCGGGGTGATCAGCGACATCGACGCGTGGGTGCTCCGCGCTGCGTGCTCCCAGGTGGCTGAGTGGCGAGCCGCGGGCCTCCCAGACCTCCTCCTCGCCGTCAACACCTCGGGACGCGATCTGGGCCAGGGCGAGCTCGTCGACAGGGTGTCGGCCGCGCTTCTCGAGACCCGGCTTCCACGGGATCGCCTCGAGATCGAGGTCACGGAGACCTCCGCGGTGTCGCAGCCGGTGGCGGCCCTCAACGAGCTGCGCCATCTGCGCCGCGCCGGCATCACCGTCGCCATCGACGACTTTGGCACCGGGTACTCGAGCCTCAGCAAGCTGGCGACGTTCCCCGTCGACCGCCTCAAGATCGATCGGTCGTTCCTCCGCGACATCAAACACCAAGAGGACGAGTCACCGCTGGTGGCGGCAATGATCGCCCTCGCCCACCGGCTCGGCCTGCAGGTCACCGCAGAGGGCGTCGAGACCCAGGAGCAGCTGGCCTTCCTCCGTCGCAACGGCTGCGACCTGCTCCAGGGGTATCTCTTCAGCCCGCCCGTTCCCCCGGACCGCTTCGAGGAACTGATGCGGGCTCAGCAGGCGAGCTGGGCCCGGCAGTGAGCCGTTCCCACTGCCAGGCGGCCTTGAGGACACTGCAGGCGCTCAGGGTCACCCACTTCGAGGGTTGCCCCTGGCGCTCAAACTCCACGACAGTCTTGCCGTTGTAAGCGCGCTGGTTCGTCCACCGTCCCCGGTCCTGCTGGGAAGCGACCCAGCCCAAGGCGCCGGCAAGCCTTGCATCGCGAGCGTGGCCGAGCTCGGCGAGGACCTCGAGGTTCTCGAGCACATCGGTGACGTAGCCGGAGGGAAACCCCGGCTCGAACCAGGATGCGGACGGCTTCTCGCCCGCGTGTGCCGTTGGGTAGTCGGCAACGGCGGGATCGCGGGACAGCAGAAACTCCACGCCACGATCGATGGCGATGCGAACAGAGTCGGTGCGTTCGCTGGGCGGGACCCTGACGAGCCCACGGAGTTCCTTCACCGCCCCCCACGCGCACGGGTTGCCGCCGTTGGACGAACAGGCGAACGCAGGCCCGCTCGTCCCCGACCGGTGGTAGCCAGGACCACCCTCACCGGTGATCGCCTGAGCCGCCCAGTCCACGGCAGCCCGCAACCGATGATCGCCCCACCAACCCAAACCAATCAGCGCCCGTACCAGATTGCCGTTGAGGCAGTGCAGCACGCGCGAGGGTGAGGGGGCGCCACCACCCTTGACGGCGGCGCATCCGAAGCCGCCAGACGCGGCCAAGGTGTGGCTCAGCACGTAGTCGCAGGCGCGCTGGACGCGCGGGTCGGCGGGATTGGCGCCCAGTTGATCGAGGAAGATCACCTCCCACACGGTGCCCGTGTACTTGGGGGAGTACCCGGCGCCGGGCTTCACCCACCAGCCCTCGGGATCTTGGGCGCCCAGGATCGAGCGGATGGGTTCGGCTCTCATTGCCGCCCCGCGGGCAGCGACCACCTCGGCGTCATCGACCGGCCGGTCGCACAGCCGCTGGAGAGCCGCCGCCCGAACCGCGGGGCACTCCTCGCCGAGCAGCCAGGGCAGCGGATCGCCGGAAAGATTGTCGGTCCACGTCACCGCGCGCCATTTTCGCAGCTACCGCGGGCCGCCAGAGGGCATCGGATCTGCACATCACTGTGCGGGGTTTCCCGGCGCCGGTGGCGCCACGTCCAACGTTCTGTCGGGGGTCGGAGGCGGAGATCGCCGCCGCCATGCCTCCTCCAATGCACGCTCCACCAGTCCGCTGGTTGCATGGTGCAGATCTACCTGGAGCGCGGCGAGGCGCCGCCCCCAACAAACGGGGCTACAGACGCCCTGGTGGTCTGATGCGAGCGCCTCGATCCGTGACGGCTCGAGCATCACATTGAGGTGGCGCTCGTCCCACAACGTCGCGAAGATGCGGCCCGCGACGCGGAACGAGGGCCAACCGTGGTGATCCTGCACTACGGTACTGGGAAGCCCGAGCGCCAGCCGGCGCACTCTCTCGGGACTGACCACGATCCTCAGTCTAGTTCCGCCGGAGCGTCCTAACCGCCATGTAAAACGGGATCCGAGCAGGCGGCCCGGCTGGGGTACGCTGCCGGCGGGATGGAGACACGTCCGGCGACCGCGGGCGACCTGGCCGGCATCGAGGCGGTGTTCCGTGCCGCGGCGATGGTTTGGGCCGAAGATCGTCCGTTTCTCGAGGCCAACCCGGATGCGATCGTCCCCCCGTCGATCTGGTGAACCGGGGCCAGGTGCGGATTGCCGTGGAGTCCGGCCAGGTCGTGGCCTTCTCTTCCTGGGTGGTCCTCAACGAGAGCGCCTGGGAGGTCGACGATCTCTTCGTGCGCCCCGACCTCATGCGCCATGGCATCGGCCGCCGTCTGGTCGAGGAGATGGCGGAAGCGGCCACGAGCGTCGGCTGCGTTCGGCTTGAGGTCACCGCCAATCCGCAAGCGCTGGGCTTCTACGAGAAGCTGGGGTTTGTCGCGCTGGGGCTGGTGCCGACCCGCTTCCGACCGGGAGTCCGCATGCACCGGCTACTCCGGCTCTGACCGGGCGGAACGCACAGGCGGTTCTCAGAAGACCTGGCTGCCCGGCTCCACGCGGTCGTCCACGTACAGCGGCGTGGCCTGACCCTGTCCCTCCGGGTTCTCGGGATGGGGCACCCCGAGGACCAGGGCATCGGAGACGTAGCGGCCGATCCGGCGCGGGCCCAGGTTGACGCAGAGGACCACCTTCCGCCCCACCAGCTCGGCCTCCGGCACCAGGGCGAGCTGGGCGACCGATTGGACGGTCCCGAGCGGGCCGAGATCGACGCTGATCACCCGAGACGGCGCTCGTGTGCCGACGGCCATCTCAGCACTCAGCACCCGCCCCACCCGCATGTCGACGTCCTCGAACCCGACAAAGGACACCGGCGGCCGGCGCGGGGGAACGGCAGCTCCTGACATCTGGCAGCCGACGCTAGCACGAGCGGGCACCCCGCACGGGATGACTAGGGCTCCGGATTCTGCCTCACTCGATCAACTCTCCTGCCCGGGCCGCTCACCGGCCCGTCAGGTCAGCGGCCGACCTCCCGGACCCGCATGGCCGCCATGGCGCCTCCGCAGCCGACGACCACGATCGCTACCATCACCCACAGTCCGGTCCAGTACACGCCGGTGGTGAGCGGGGTGCCATAGAGGTGGAAGAGGGAGAGGTCGAGTACCCAGCCGGGCCACTTGAAGAGGGGAGCGAACAGCGGGATATAGAAACCGGCCACGGCGACCACCGCCAGCACGGGAACGGCGACACGGGGAAGACGCGAGATGACCAGAGCCCCCACGGCGCCGAAGGTGAGCGCGAGCAGCGCCAGCAACGCCGTCGCGGTGACGAGCGCTCCGGTGTCGAGGTGCACACCCTGGCTCGGCGCGACCGCACCGGTTACCACGGATCCGACCGCGGCCATGAGCAGAGCGGCGACCACGAGGGTGACGGCTCGCTCCGCGACGACCCGCCAGCGCGCGATGGGTTGGGCGATCTCCATCTCCAATCTCCCACCGGCGTCCTCGCTCGCCCAATGCGAGGTCTGGGTGATCGCGTAGGCGGCGACGATCACGGCCGCGATGCTGAGCCAGACAGAGGTGACCACCGCCGTCGCCGCTGAGCTGGTCCCGGCCGCGGCGAAGTAGCTCTTGAAGCCGCCGGCCGATTGCAGGAGCTTGCCGGTGCCGTGTGCGATGGAGACGATGAAAGCCGCCCCCGCGACGCTCCCGATCACCCACCCGGCGAGTCCGATCCGCTGCTGCCAGAGGGTTCGCAGCACGGGGATCCGCAGCAGGGGGACGGTGGACGCCGACCACACCGCCCGCGTCTTACCGGCCCGTCGGTGGAGCAGCGAGCCCAGCAGGTCCCGGCGCCAGAAGCCGAGCGCAGAGAGGGCGATCAGCACGACGGCGATGCCATACAGGGCGAGCGTTGGCGCCCCGGCGAAGTGCCCGCCGGGGACGACCGCGGTGGTGAGGTCCGAAAGGTGGAACGGCGAGATCGCCGCCCAGCCGTCCAGACTCGGATTGACTCGGGCCAGAGCGTCCAGGGCGTAGAGGGCGAGCATCACCACCCCGCCAAGCGCCAGCGCGCTCCGGCGCGTGGATGCCAGCTGGGCGGCCGCCAACCCGATCCCGAAGGAGGCGAGTGCCATACCGAGAACAGACACGCCCTGCTCCGCCAGCGCGGGAAACGCGACGGTGGCCTTGCCAGCCGCGAGCCCGGCGGCCGTCCCAAGAGCGGTGATCACGACCGCTCCGAGAGCGGCGATGGCGAATGCGCCCACGCGGGAGAGCAGCAACCGCACGCGGCTGAATGGCGTCGCCAGCCAGGTCTCCATGAGACCGCGCTCCTCCTCGTTGCGGATCAGGCCGGTGGCGGCGGCGAGCCCCCACACGGCAACCACCAGGGTCATCCAGGTCAGACCCTTCCACCAGAGGTACCCGGCGACCGTGTCGGGGCGGATCGGCAGCGGGACCAGGTAGGCGAGCTGCGGGCCGATAGCCGTGGTCTGGCGCCCGAACGAGGCCCGCGCCGCCGCGGTTGCCGCGAGCTTCGCATACGACGCACCGGTCGAATACGGCCCGACGAACCCCAGGAAGGCGACGCCGGCGAAGGCCCAGCGATGGGTGCGCAGCGCGTAACGGACCATCGTCCTGACGCCTCCCCGCTCGCCGCCGCTGGCGGTCACCGGGACGGGGGTGTCCGACGCCGGAGCCGCGGCCGTCATGCGGCGGCTCCGGGAGCCACCGGCGCCTTCTCCGGCTCGTCGCGGAAGTAGGCCAGGAAGACCTCCTCCAGGGTGGGCTCGTGGGTGACCAAGTTCAGGACCTGGCCCTTCCCCAGCACCTGGAGCAGGGGCCCGAAGCCGCCGCGCACGGTGCAACTCAGGTGGTGATCCTCGACGGTGACCTGCTCGACGCCGTCCAGGGCACGCACCGCGTCGGCCGGGACCTCCCCAGCGAAGTCCGCCTCGAGGCGGTGGTAGCGGAGGTGGTGAAGCTCGTCGAGCCGCGCCACCTGGACCAGGCGACCGCGCCGCAGGATGCCCACCCGCTCGCAGACCCGCTCCACCTCGGAGAGGACATGCGAGGAGAGGAAGACGGTGGTGCCCTCCCCCCGGGCCTCCTCGACCAGCCGGTAGAACTCCTGCTGGATCAGGGGATCCAGGCTGCTGGTCGGCTCGTCGAGCACGAGCAGCCGGGAAGGGTGCATGAAGGCGAGCAGCAAACCGAGCTTGCGCTTGTTGCCCGACGAGTACTCGCGGTAGCGGCGGCCGAGGTCGAGATCGAGCCGTTCGGCCAGCCCGGTCACCCGACCAGGATCAATGCGACCGCGCAGGCCGCCGACGTACGCGACGACATCACGCCCTCGTAGCCCGCCCCATTGCGGCATCTCACCGGGCAGGTAGCCGACCAGCCGCTTGACCTCGACGGGGTGGGACTGGCAGTCGACGCCGAACACCTCGGCCCGGCCGCCGGTCGGACGGATCATGTCCATGAGGAGCCGGATGGTGGTGGTCTTGCCAGCGCCGTTGGGGCCCAGGTAGCCGAAGATCTCGCCGGGCCCGACCTCCAGGCCGAGGTCGAAGAGACCCCGCGCTTCCCCGTAGTCCTTGGTCAGCCCCTCGGTCCGGATCGCGTCGGCCATGCTCAGCCACCTCCCGTCGCGCCACCCGGCGCGGGTCCTTCTTGATTCACGTCACGAGTCACCCCAGGCACCTCCGGTGGTCCGTCAGCCGAACCAGAGCCGGAGCGTGGCATCGTCGATCAGCGACATCGACCCGGCCGGAGCCCCGAGCACCCGGGTGAGGGCCTCCGCCAGCCCGGCAAACCGGGCCGCCACGATCTCAAATGGGATCTCGCCCGCCTGCCGCGCGAAGAAGAGCTCGCCGGCCATGTCCTGGGCTCCGAGGAGCAGCGCCACGACGGCACGGGCGGCGCCATCCGGGGAGCTCGCCGAAAACACGCCCTCGACCCTCCCCTGCTCGACGATCGCGGAGAGCAAGGGCACGAGGCCGATGACGGTGCTCCGCCGCACCTTGTCGCGGACGATCGCGTTGTCGTCCGAGTACCAGACCTCGAGCAGCGCGAGCATCAGTTCCCTCCGCTCGGCTTTCCACCCGGCGATTCCCGAGAAGAGGCGTTCCAGCTTCTGTGGGGCGGGCAGCGCGGGGGCCGCGACGATCGGGGACACGGCCTCCAGGGCGGCCGCGACGATGTGGTCGACGGCGGCCTCGAGCAGGGCGATCTTTGAAGGGAAGTAATGGTAGAAGGCGCCTCGCGAGGCCTCGAGCTCGTCCAGGACGTCCTGAACGCTCATATGCTCGTAGCCCTTGGTCTGGATGAGGCGCAGCGCCACCTCGACGAACGCCTCGCGCCGGATGGCGCGTGCCTCAGCGTTCACCGTCCGGGGCAAGGCTGGGCCCCTCCCAATAACCGACCGACTGTCGGTCGGACAATACCCGCATCCGCCCGGGAGATCAAGAGGTGACTCGCGCCGCGCTGAGCATCACCGCCGCATCCAGCGTCTTGGTAAGTCACCTTGACCCACGACCCGCGGTAAGGTACCTTGACAATCGTGGCAGGAAGGACACCGTCGGTCACCCCGAGGCCACCCCGAGCACGGCCGAAGCGGGCGAGCCCGGCGGGCACCGCGCCGACCGCTCGGGCGGGGGCCTCCACGTCGGCGCTCGACGTCGATCGCCAGGTGATGGCCCGGATGGCGCAGGCCAACGCGGAGCTCTTGGTCCGCGTGCTGCGCGGCGACGAGCCCGTGGAGGGCGACCCGGTCATGGTCGCGCTGGCCGCCGCCCGCAGCCTCGGCATGGTGGTCGAGGACATCCTGCGCGGGCTGGTCGGCCGGGCCCGCCGCGACGGGCGCACCTGGGCGGAGGTCGGCGACGTGCTCCACGTCACCCGCCAGGCGGTGCTGCAGCGCTTCGGCGGTGCGTCTGCCGGCGCCGGCCCCGCCCCGGTGCCGCCACGGCCGATGCGCAGCGCCGGGCCCAAGGCGACGGAGCTCCTGGAGCACTTCTTCTGCCGCAGATGGGACGAGCTGCGCGCCCACTTCAACCAGCGGATGCTCGACGGCTGCTCGGTCGAGCTGCTCGCCTCGGTCCGGGGGCAGCTCCCGGGCAAGGCGGCAGAGGCGGTCGACATCGGACCACCCCGTGTGATCGGGCTCGGCGAGCACACCATGGTCGAGGTGCCCCTCACCCTCCACACGCCGCGCACCTTCCGGCGCGGCGTCCGGCTGCGTCACGCGACGGGACAGGTGGTCTTCGACGACGCGGGCAAGGTGGCGGGTTTCTTCATCCTCCCCAACCCCGTGCCCGCCCGGTGACTGAGGAGCAGACGTGAAGACCCCGCCACGCTCCACGGGTGCCCCATGGTTCGCAAAGCGCCAGATGGGGTTCGGCTTCCGGCCCGCCACCTGGCAGGGCTGGGCCGTGACAGTGGTCGCGTTACTTCTCGCGATCGCAGTGGTGATCGTCTCGCGGTCAACCAAGGTCGGTCTTGTCGGCCTGGTCGGCGTAGTCGTGGTCCTGGCCGTATACCAGCTCGTCGCCGCCCTGCTGGCAGGCCGGATCAGAACCGGACCCGTGCAACCCCAGCCCGAGGTCAGCGACCGGCCGGCCCGGCACACCGCGGTAGCGCCACCGTCTGTCGCCCCGGTCACGGCATACGTCGCCTCACGACCGGGCGGGAACACCCCAAGTTCCACCGCCGACCCCCCAGCGCTCGAGGTGAGTCACCTCACCAAGCGCTTCGGGGAGCGGACCGCCTTCGAGGACGTCTCCTTCACCATCGCCTCGGGTGAGGTGTTTGGCTTCCTGGGACCCAACGGAGCGGGCAAGACGACGATGGTGCGCACGCTCGGAACCCTGATTGCACCGACCTCGGGAACCGCCGTGGTTGCCGGGATCCCCCTCACCCCCGACAACGGGACCGAGATCCGGCAGCGCATCTCGATCATGCCGGAGAACCCCGGCCTCTACCTCCGCCTCACCGTTATCGAGAACCTGGAGCTCTTCGCCGGTCTGTATGGCCTGCATGACCCGCGTCCCCGGATCGATCGGGCGCTCGAGGCGGTCAATCTCGGGCCACGCGGCCGCGACTTATGCGGCAGCCTCTCCAAGGGGCTTCGGCAGCGCGTCGGCCTGTCCCGCGCCCTCCTCAGCGACCCCGAGATCATGTTCCTGGACGAGCCGACCTCCGGGCTCGATCCCGTGGCCGCGCGCGAGGTGCACGACCTCATCAACGACCTGCGCCGGCGCGGGGTCACCGTGTTCCTCACCACCCACCGGCTGGAGGAGGCGGAGCGTCTCTGCGACCGGGTGGCGATCCTGAACACCAGGCTCCGCTCCGTGGGACGCACGGAGGAGCTCCGCGAGAGCCTCTTCAGCCGCGCACTCGTGGTCGAGACCGCGACGCCGCTCGATGCGCCCGACGGCGTCTTCAACCCGAGCACGGGTGTCGACGGTTGGCGATCCGACGACCCCACCCACTACGTGCTGACCATCGCCGAGCCGAGAGCAGCGGCGCCCGCGGTCACTCGAGCGCTGGTCGCCGCCGGCGCGGACGTGATCTCGATCGGCGAGGCGCGTCACTCCCTCGAGGACGTCTACCTCGAGCTCATCGACGAGGACCCGGAGGCGGCGCGGCCATGAAGTTGGACGCCGGGCGCCTGGGCGCCGTGGTCCGCAAGGAGTTCCGGGTGCTGCTCAGGAACCGTTTCATCATCGGGACCATGACGGTGCTCCCGGTGATCTTCCTGATCACTCCCATGCTCGAGATCTTCCGGCTCAGTCCGGATGTCCCGGCCAGCATCGTGCTGCGATTCGCGGGGAGCACCTTCCTCCTGCTCCTCGTCATCCCGGTGGTCGTGCCGGCCGCCATCTCCGCCTACTCGGTGGTCGGGGAACGCGAGCAGGGCACCCTGGAGCCGCTCCTGACCACCCCGCTGCGCCGCGAGGAGCTCCTCCTCGGCAAGGCGGTGGCGGCGTTCGTGCCCTCGGTCGCGATCTCCTACCTCCTCTTCGCCCTCGTCATCATCTGTGCCCAGCTCTTCGCGTCCGACCCCGCGGTGGCGTCGGCGCTGGTGCAGAGCTCGCAGCTCGTCGGCGAGTTCCTCTTCGCTCCCCTGCTGGCAGGTTGGTCGATCTGGGTGGGCATCGCCGTGTCGTCGCGGGCGAGCGACGTCCGGGTGGCCCAGCAGCTGGGCACCCTGGCCAGCCTTCCGCCGCTCGTGGTCGTCGCGCTGATCGATCTCCAGGTCCTCACCCCGAGCGTCACGCTCGCGGTCGCCTTCGCGCTGGTCCTCCTCGTCGCTGATGTCGTCATGTACAGGGTGGTCTCGGCCATGTTCGACCGCGAACGCCTGCTGACCGGCACTCAGGCACGCAGCCGTCGATCCCACACCACGGTCGCCTGAGCGATGGCCCGCTGCGCCATCCTCCTGCGCGGCATCAACATCGGACCGAACAACCGGATCCCGATGGCCGAGCTCCGCTCGCTGCTCGCCCAGGACGGCTTCGGTGAGGTCGCCACCCACCTCCAGAGCGGCAACGTTGTGCTCTCCTCCGATGGGCCGCCCGACGCCGCGGCCCGGAGGTGCGAGGCCCTGATCGCGGACCGGTTCGGCCTCGACATCCGCTCGGTGGTGCGCACCCACGGTGAGCTGGAGGCGGTGGTGCACGCGAACCCTCTGCCGGAGGCGGCGGCCGACCCCAAGCGATACCAGGTGACCTTCCTGGAGTCCGCCCCCGATCCGGGCATCGCCGCCCGGCTCACCGCGGTGGCCACCCCGCAGGAGCGGTTCGCCGTCATCGGCCGCGAGATCTACACGTGGCACCCGGAGGGCATCGCGCGCTCCCGCCTCGCCACCCTGCTGGCGGGACGCGCGTTCAAGGTCGCCGCCACCGCCCGCAACTGGACCACCGTCACCGCCCTCCTGTCGTTGACGGCGGGCTGACACCAGCTGCCTCGGCCGCGCCCGCCCGGTCGGGCCGTGGAGAACCCTGCCCCTACGCGCCCTCGATGAGCGTGTCAGCATTGCTGCCCGACACAGCGCCCCCGTAGCCGACCGCCACGCAGTGACCGGTGTTCATGCAGGTCATCCCCGACAGATCCTCACCGCCCGCGTTGCCGGTGGGGGCGATGTCGGAGACGATGGTCCACCCTACTCCCGTGTCCTGCTCTATCAGCGCTGCGGTGTTGAATGTTTCCTGGCCCGAGAATCCCACCGCCCAGCAGTCGGTGGCGCTGGCGCAGCTCACGCTGTTGAGCACGCTCTGCGTGCTGCCCGGCGGTACCGGGCTCGGCACGATGCTCCAGCCGCTCCCGGTGTCCTGCTCGATCAGCGTGGGACCGCCGTAATTGACGTCGCCCCAACCGCCCACCGCCCAGCAGTCGTCCGCGCCGACGCAGGCGATGCCGGTTAGCGAGCTCTCGACGCTACCGGGGGGGGCGGGGCTCGAGACGACGCTCCAGCCCTGGCCCGTGTACTGCTCGGTCAACCCCTGATTGTCGTTGTCACCCCCCGCGTAGTAGTCGCCCACGGCCCAACAGTCGTCGGCGCTGACGCAGGTCACGGCGGACAGCGAGTTACTCCTGCCACGGAGGCGCTCGGGCTCGGGGCGATGGTCCAGCCACTGCCCGCGTAGTGCTCGATCACCGTGCCCACTCCGGATGATCCCGTGGCTTCGAGGGCTCCCCCCCCACCGCCCAGCATTCGTCGGCGTTGACGCAGGTCACGCCCTCAAGATTGATATCCCCATCCCCCGCCGCGGGAGTGGGGCTCGAGACCACCGTCCAGCTGCCGCCCGTGTAGTGCTCGATCAGTCCGTGGTGGGCCCCGTTCGCGTCGCTGTAGTCGCCGACCGCCCAGCAGTCGCCGGCGCCCGCGCAGGCCATCGCCTGGAGCTGGCTCGACGTGCTGCCGGGAACCGCGGGACTGTCCGCGATGCTCCAGCCGCTCCCGGTATCGTGCTCAAAAAGAGGCTGGTTGTGACTCTCGGTGTCGGTGGCATTCCAGTAGCCGACCGCCCAGCAGTCGTCGGCGGTGACACAGGTCAGGCCACCGAGCCAGGCACCGATGCTCCCCGGGGGATTGGGGCTGGAGACGGTGCTCCAGGAGACCGGTCCGATCACCGGCGGGCTCGGCGCCACGGTCGGGGTCGCCCTGGCGGTGACGGAGTGGAGACGAGCCCCCCGTGGCAGCCTGTGACTGACCGCAGCCTGCACCGATGACCGCCAGCACGGCAACGGCGGCCACGCAGAGGCGCGGACGCGTCGAGGCCGCCGGCCGGGACGGCTCTCCCTTCGAACCGCGTGATCGCGTGGTCCTTCGGACGCCGTCACCTCTCACAGCCGCTCCGGCTCCCCTCACGTCTGGCACCCCCTGTACCGCCGTCCACGGTCAAGGTCCCGGGAATGAATATACGTGGGCAGACCACCGGGAGGGCCCCGCTCAGCCCTCTGCCGGACTCCCGACCAGCTCGGCCAGCAGCGCCTGCACCCGCGCGTCGATCTCGTCCCGGATGCGGCGGACCGTGGCGAGCGGCTTGCCGGCGGGATCCTCCAGCTCCCAGTCGAGATAGCGCTTGCCGGGATAGAAGGGGCAGGCGTCGCCGCAGCCCATGGTGATGACCACGTCGGCGTTCTGGACGCTCGCGTCAGTGAGCGGCTTGGGGAACTCGCGGGAGATGTCCAGCCCCACCTCCGCCATGGCCGCCACCACCGCCGGGTTGAGCTGGTCAGCCGGCTGCGAGCCCGCCGAGCGCACTCTGACGCGGCCGCGCGCCCGATCGTCCAGGAGGCCCGCCGCCATCTGGGAGCGGCCGGCGTTGTGGATGCAGACGAACAGCACCTCGGGCATGCGCGACGCGTCATCCGCTCTCATCGACGTACCTCCATCATGCCGTGCTTTCGTTCTGCGCGTCCCCACACGCCTCAGCGCGCAGGTGGCTTGCGGGCGCGGATGAAAGCGCTGACGACCCGCCCGCCACCGTCGTGCACAGCGGAGAGAGCCCGCTCTCCGGCGGCCCCGGCCACCAGGCCGGCATCCTCCGCGGTGTAGTCGCGGGTCACCTCCAGATCCACCCCCTCGAAGCCGGCATCGGCGAGCAGGCCGCGGTAGGTGTCCTCCTCGAGCGCTCCGGCGAGGCAGCCGACCCACAGCTCCGTGCTCCGGCGGACGTCGTCGGGGAGCTCCCCCCGGACCACCACATCGGAGACGGCGAAGCGCCCTCCGGGCCGCAGGACTCGGAACGCCTCACGCAGGACCGAGCCCTTGTCGGCGCTCAGATTAATGACGCAATTGGAGATCACGATGTCCACCGACTCGGCGGGCAGCGGGACCTCCTCGATGGTGCCCTTCAGGAACTTGACGTTCGTGGCCTGCGCCTGCGCGGCGTTGCGCGCGGCCAGCTCCAGCATCTCGTCGGTCATGTCGACGCCATAGGCGAAGCCGGTCGGCCCGACCCTCCGCGCCGAGAGCAGCACGTCGATGCCTCCGCCGGAGCCGAGGTCGAGGACGACCTCGCCGGGCTTGAGCTCGGCCAGGGCCGTGGGGTTGCCACAGCCGAGGGAGGCGAGAACGGCCGCGGGCGGCAGTTCGGACATCTCGGCGACCGAGTACAGGTCGCGGCTCACGTCGGCGGGCGCGGCGGGGCTGCAGCACGAGGACGCCGTCGCGCTCTCTCCCCCGCAGCACGACGTGCTGGTGTCAGTCGTCGGCAGCACGGATTCGGCCGCCACCCCACGGCCCGTGACCGCGTTGGCGGCGGATGCGTAGCGCTCCCGAACCGCCTCCCGAACTCTGTCCCCCTCAGCCCGGTCGCTCGCCGTGTCTCCCATCGCCGTCTCCTCACATCGATATATGTCGATCGGTTTCCCGGAGCATAGCTGGTGCCATCGATGGTTGTCAATGCGTACAATAGGGTCGTGCCCGGCGCCACCGCGACCCCCGCCCTCGACGCCATCCCCCTGCGCACACGGGGCTGCTGCCAGCCGGTGGCGCCCCGCATCCCCGGTCCCGACGCCGACGAGTGCGCCGCCATCTTCCGAGCCCTGGGGGACACGACGCGGCTGCAGATGATCCACATGCTCGCCGAGGCCACCGAACCGATCTGCGTCTGCGACTTCACGGCGGCCTTCGACCTGGGGCAGCCGACGATCAGCCATCACCTGGCGAAGCTCCGCGAGGTGGGGCTGATCGTCTCCAAGCGGCGCGGCATCTGGACCTTCCACCAGCTGAACCCGGAGATGTCCCCGGCGGCCCGCGAGGTGGTGGCACTGCTCCACTGAGCCGGCCGGGGAGCGGGCGCTCCGACGCTCAGCCTCAAGCCGGGATGGAGACGCCGACCCCGCCTCGGGTGGCGCCGCCGAAGCGGGCCTTCTCGGCGGCGATGTCGAGCGGTGCCATCCGGGCCTGAGAGTCCTCGGTGATCAGCGCGGCCGGCACCAGCCAGGAGACCTCGAACTCCAGGCCGTCGGGATCGTGCGCGTAGAGGGCCTTGGTGGTGCCGTGGTCGGTCGCCCCCACCAGAGCGCCTCGCTCGGCGAGGAGGGTCTGGATGCGTTCCAACTCGTCCAGGGTGTCGACCTCCCAGGCGATGTGGTAGAGCCCCACCGTGCTCCGGCCGGCGCCGGAGGCGGCGGCCCCCTCCCCGACCGTGAAGAGTCCCAGATCGTGGTCGTTGGTGCTGGCCGGGGCCTGGAGGAAGATCGCCTTCCCCCCCGCCATCTCCATGACCACCCGGAAGTCGAGCAGCTCCCGGTAGAAGGCGGCGGTCCGGGTGGCGTCCCGGACGTAGAGGACGGCGTGATTCATGCGCGTGACAGGCATCGGCTCTATCCCCTCCAGTCAGTTCTCGGGGTCGAACCCGAGCCGACCCAGCATAGTCACCCGTCCGGCCTCCGCCGTCCGGCGTCGCTGCAGTCCACCCGTACCGGCGCCGCGGAGGCTCAGGCGCCCATGGCCGCGGCCCCCGCGGCCGCGTAGTCCTCGTCCCTGACGTGCTCCTCCCAGGTCGTCCCCGGCTGCTGGATCGCCAGGTGGGTCAGCGCGTGCTCCGCCGTGGCTCCATGCCAATGGCACTCGCCCGGCCCCGCCCACACGGTGTCGCCGGTCCCGATCCCCTCGGCAGCCCCGCCGGCGCTCTGGACCAATCCGAATCCGGCCAGGACGTGGAGCAGCTGCCCCGACGGGTGACTGTGCCACGCGGTCCGCGCCCCGGGTCCGAAGTGGACCTTCATCAGCTGGACCCCACCCGACTCGTGGGCCGGTGCCAGCTCCTCCATCTCGACGTCGCCGGCGAACCAGTCCTCCGGCCCAGGCTCCGCCCCCCCATGATCGGCACGGGTGATGTCCATCTCGCGGTCTCCTCGGTGCGGCCCGATTGGTCCACTCATGGTGGCCGAATGGCGTGAGGAAGTGGGGGTTGCGCGCAAACCCGCCGCCACCCCGGAATCGGCCTCCACCGCCACTTCGACTACCATCCGCCTTGTGTATTCGTCCTTACCATGGCGCGGACCACCACCAACTCCCGCCGCCCGACTCGAACCTGCGGCGGGCCGCTGCAGGGTGTGCGAAAGGCCGCTCACGGCGGGCGCACCGCGCTGCCCCAATCCCCTCTGTGCCAGCGCCTCCCGCTGGTTCCACTGGAACATCGCTGCAGCCGAGAGATCCGGTCCCCTGGCGGCCGCCCTCAACGCCTACAAGTACAGGGGCGTGAGGGACTGGGCTCCCGTCTTCGGCGGGATGCTGGCCGAGCTCATGGAGAGACGGCGCCACCTGCTCGAGCCGTTTGACCTCATCACCGCCAGCCCGAGCTTCGTGGGGAGGGGCGGCCGCGACTTCGACCACACCCGATTGCTGCTGGTCGAGGCCGGGCGGCAGGTTTGATGCGGGCGGGTGTGGCCATTCGACACCGGCGCCGTCCCCGCCCTCATCAAGACGCGGCCCACCCCGCGCCTCGCCTGGCTCGGCCACCGGGAGCGCCGCCGGGTCGCCGAGGAGTGGCTGCGTCCCGCCCTCCACGTGCCGGACCGGGGAAGGACCGCCGGGAGCCGGATCCTCGTCGTCGACGATGTCTTCACCGACGGCCGCACCCTGGACGAGGTGGCTCGCGCACTCCGGCTCCAGGGCGGGGCACGCGAGGTGTGCGGCCTCGCCGTCTGCCGCCAGCCCTGGCGCGCTCACGCAGCGGCCACCGCCGCCGCGCTACCGTCTCGCGCCGTGGATCCTCCCGTCACCGGACCGCTCGATGCGCCATGGCCGGGCCAGCCGTCGTGACCCAGGACGAGGACTGCGAACGGATGGCGCGGGCCCGCTCCGCGCCGCGTGTCCTCAGGGTCTGACCAGTGCGGCTCACACCGCGCGACCTCGACCTCCTGCGCTTCACGGCGCGCCACGGCATGGTCGCCCCCGAACAGCTCGCCAGGCGCTTCTTCACCTCCACGCCGCCCGCGCTCCGCCGCCTCCGCGCGCTGGAGGCCGCTGGACTGCTGGTCAGGGATCGCATGCTGGTGGCAGCCCCGCCGGTGGTGCGTGCCACGCCCTCGGGCACACGCCTGGCCGGCTGCAACCTGGCGCCCGCATCGCTCGACCTGGCCCGGATCGCCCACAACCTGGCCCTGGTCGATCTCTCGGATGAATTGCTGGCCGCCCACACCGCGAGTGCCTGGACCACCGAGCGCGAGCTGCGGCGGGACCGGGTGCGGGCCGCCCGCGCTGGCGGGCGCTGGGATCGGCAGCGCCGGGTGCCCGACGGACTCCTCCGGCTGGCCGGCGGTACCCGGGTCGCGGTCGAGCTGGACCTGACCCCGAAGCGCTCCGCCCGGCTGGACCTGCTCGCCGGCGCCTACGCGGTCGATCGCGACGTCGACACCGTCTGGTGGTACCTCCCCAGCGAGGTGGCGGTATCGCGGATGCGGGCGCTGGTGGCCGAGAGGGGGCTGGAACACCTCATCGAGCCCCGCCTGCGGCGGATCTCGTAGCCGGGAGCCCTGGGGGCTGCACCTAGACCGCGGCGGATGGCGCGTCGATGCGGCTGACCGGGCCCAGATCGACGAGGTTGATCCTGACCCCCCACTTGTCCGTGACCTGCTGCATCCGCTGCTGGACCGCCGCGTTGATCTGCCGGCGCTCGGAGAGGACGTCGGCGAGGGGGAGCTCATCGACGACCTGGCGGAGGGTGAACACGGCCAGCTGGTCGACAGCGATCTTGTAGTTGGAAACCTCCAGCAGGGCGGCCCTGGGGTCGCGGACCTGGACGTAGGCGATTGCGGAGACGGTGACCGGCACGTCGTCGCGGGTCAGCACCTGCAGCGGGCCCACTGCGTGGGGCTGCTCGCGCAGATCGACCCGGATCACCCGGTCGATGGAGGGCAGGACCAGCGCGAGGCCCGAGCGCAGGTCACGGTGGTAGCGACCAAACCGCAGGACCACTCCGCTGAACCCCTGCGGAACCAACGTTACTGAGCGAAAGAGGGACACCACCACGAGGACGACCCACACCATCAGGACAACGAGCAAGGCCATCGGGTGAACCTCCTCAGACGCCGGCGCGGCGCACCGGCAGTTTCGCCATTCAGATCACGCACATGCGTTCCACCCGGGAGAGCAGGACAGCGCGCCCCGAGGCCTCGCCGATCAGTCCCAGCGCAGCAAACGCCCAACCTGCACGCGAGCGCCGGTTCCCGCTGCGATTGGCGCCCTTTCGGGGCGATCGGTCAGCGTGAGACGATCCCCCGCCGAATGCCCCCATTTGGCCGTCCTCCGCGGGCTCCGGAGCCACCTGCGTCCCCGCCGCCTGACCTCCTCGCGCATCCCGCCGGGCAGGTCCGCCTCGGGGTCGAGACCGCCAACCGGAGGCCTTTCGACATCGCGGTCCCGGAGGGGCTAGCGCAGCACGCCACCCTACTTGGGCTGACCGGATCCGGCAAGACGACCACCGCCGAACGGCTCGCGGAGGGGGCGGTGGCTTCCGGCGTGGCCCTGCTCGTGATCGACGCCAAGGGGGCGAGCCTGCGCGCCGCGGCCCGGCGGCTGGCCGCCGCCGGCGGCCTCGACTACCGCGAGGTGGTCCCGGGCGCCCCGGGCACGCTCGGTTACAACCCCTGCGCGGTGGGCAGCCGGGCCCAGGTCGCGGACAAGCTGGTCTCCGCCTTCACCCACGGCCCGGCCGGCCAGGTGTACCGGGTCATCGCCATGGAGACGATCTCCATCCTGGTGGGCATCCTGCAGGGGTTGGGCGAGCCGGTCACCATCCGGCGGCTGCGCCGCGAGCTGGACCGCACCCGGATGCCCGGCCTGGCCCACCGCTCCCGTGACGTCACCCCGGATCTGGCCGACGACCTGGCCGACCTGGCCAGGCGGGGCGGCGTCACCGCCGATGCGTTCGAAGGGATGCGGAGCCGCCTCGGCGCCCTCCTCCACGGGGAATACGGGGCCGTCTTCGACGGCGACGGTCCGCAGCTGGATCTGCCCGCCGCGCTCGCCTCCCCCGGCGTGACGTACATCAGCCTGCCGGCCCTGGCGGTGAGCCAGGACACCGCGCTCATGGCCCGCGTATTGATCCAGGACCTCAAGCAGGCAGCGTTCGAGCGGCTCCGGCAGCCCGACGCGGCACCGGCGATGCTGGTCCTCGACGAGTTCGCCGCCCTGGACGACCCCGAGCAGATCAACGACCTCCTGCGTCAGGCGCGGGAGGCGCGAGTCAGCACGGTGGTCAGCACCCAGCAGCTCCCCGACCCGCGCACCGCCCACGCCCTGCGCAGCGCCCTCCTGGGCGCCGGCGTGCTGATCGCCCATCGCGTCGGCCCCGATGACGCCGATGCGGTCGCCCGCGTCATCGGGACGCAGAGGGGCGTCCAGGTGACCCGGACCCTCGGCGACGAGGGCGACGCCGCCCGGCGGTCGGTGCGAGCGGTCGACCGCTACGAGGTGGACCCGAACGTGATGAAGCAGTTGGCGACGGGCGAGGCGGTGGTGCTGAGCATCGTCGGCGGCCGGCGCGTGGCCATCCTCCGGGTGCTCTGGCCGGTGTCGGCGGGCCCAGCATGACCTCTCCCGCCGAGTACGCCCCTCCCCCGCCAGCGCCGGTGGCGGAACACCCCTCCGGCAATGCGACCGGGGACGCCGGCACGGCCAGATGGGTCGCGGCCGGGGTCCGGAGACGCGGAGCGGCGGCGGCGGTCACCCTGGTCTGCGCGTGGTCGGGCGTGTGGCTCGCAGTCTGGCTGCTGGTGGCGGATGCCCTCACCGGCGCCCTCCTCTCCGCCATCGGCTCCGCGATCAGCGCGGCCCTCGTCGGCAGCAGCGGTGCCAGTCCGGGTGGGGCCGCCCTCTCGATCGCCGGAGGCGCCCTCCGGGGTGCCGCCGCCGGGCTGGTGTCGAGCGTCGCCTCGCTGGTCGTCGACGAGCCCCTCCAGTTTCTCGCCGCGCTCTGCGGGGGTCTGCTGCTGTCGCTGGCGCTGCTCGCGGCCGGCGTGGCTCTGGAGCCGTGGCTGCTTCGCCTCCGTGGCTTCCGCCGGATGAGCCGGCGCGAGGCGGCCCGGGTGATGCCGCTGCTCGAGGCGGAGGCCGCCGACCTGGGTTTGACGTCGCTGCCGCTGGTGCTGACGGCGGACGGGGACAACCTGCGGGTGCGGGCGTACGCTCGGCATCTTGTCGTCGGCCGCAGCCTGCTCGAGGAGATCGGCGACGGGCCCGCCGGCGACGCCGCCCTGGATGCGGTGCTCTGCCACGGGCTCCACCACTGGGCGGCGGGCGACGGGGTGGGTGACCTCGTGGTCCGCTGCTGCGGACTGCCCCTCGTGATCCTCTACGACGCCGGCCACCGGCTGGCCGAGCGGGGGAATGGGCTCATCGCCATGGTCGGGTGGCTGGTGCTCTGGCCGGCCTGGCTGCTGGTGCGGCTGGTCATCCAGCCCATGGTCGCAGTCACCTCGAGGCACCAGGAGTACGCGGCCGACGCAGCGGTGGCGGCGACCGGCCGGGGCGAGGCGCTCCATGGCGTGCTCAGCCTGCTCGGCGAGCTCGAACCGGGCCAATCGGGTTGGGACCGGGTCATCGCCGCCACCCATCCGCCGCTGGAGCTGCGCTTGGAGGCGCTGGAGCCACCGGCGTAGGACCGGGGAGGCTCTGACCCCGGATCCGGGTTGCGGAGCGCCGCGGATCGATCACACCCCACCGCGGAATCGTCCGCCGGCAGGAACATGGCAAGGTGACGGGATGAGAGATCGAGCCACCCTCCGAGGGCACGCCGCGACGGTGGTGGCCGCGCTAGCCCTCCTCGGAGCGGCAGCCGGGTGCGGCGCCCAGAAAACCACCGCGACGGCGACAGCGACGCCGAGGGCGACCACGACCGCGGGTTCGACCGCCGCCCCAAGCGCGGACACAACGGCGAGCCCGGCCGGCGGCCACCCGCACATCCTCGTGATCATGGACGAGAACAACGGCTACGCGGCCACCCTGGGCTCATGCGGTGGCGGCTCGCCCGACCCGTACCTCTGCTCCCTCGCCTCCGAGTACGCGTCGGCCACCGACTGGTACGCGGTGGAGCACCCGTCCCTCCCCAACTACATCGACAGCATCTCCGGGAGCGACCAGGGCTGCACCAGCGACACCTGCGTGGGAGCCGGAACCTACTCGGCCGAGGATCTCGGCGGGCAGCTCACCGCGGCGGGGATCCCCTGGACGGGCTTCATGGAATCCATGCCGTCGCCCTGCTACACCGGGGCCACATCGGGCGACGACAGCACCGGCGCGTACGCCCTCAAGCACGATCCCTTCGCTGTGTTCGACGACAATCTCTCCGGCGCCTGCCACATCCTCCCGTATCCGGGCGCGGCGGGCGTGGTGTCGGCCCTGGACGGTGCCAACGCTCCCGACTTCGTCTGGATCACCCCCAATCTCTGCGACGACGGGCACGATGACTGCGGACCGGGGAACGTCCAGCAGACCGACGCGTGGCTGAACACCAACCTGCCCGGGGTGCTGAGCTCCTCGTGGTTCCACGACAGCGGCACGGTGATCCTCACCCTTGACGAGAATGACGACCAGCCCGACGACTCGTGCTGCGGCGACGCCGCCGGCGGCCAGGTCCCCGAGGTCGTGATCAGCAGCGCTGCCACGGGCTTGGGCGACGTCGCGCTGACGGGCGACCACTTCGGCACTCTGCGAACCATCGAGGAGGCCTACGGCCTGCCCCTGCTGGGTGCCGCCGACCTGCCGGCCAACGGTGATCTGACCGCCCTGCTCGGCTAGGCCGGCTGCGACGCCGGCCCCGGCTCAGCCCTGGAGCGCCACCAGCTCGGACCCCGACGTGGTGACGATCTGCAGCGACGAGAGCTGGCCGGGAGAGATCCCGGTGGCCCCGTCGATCTGCACGCCACCCGTGTAGCCCACCTTCCAGGTCCCTGCCACCTGCTGGGAGCCGTCCTGCCCGATGGCCACCAGCTCGCACTGGTCGCCGGGGGTGACCCCCGAGACGTCGAGGTGGATGGAGGTCCCCCAGGTCTCGGCGTACAGCTCGGCGCTGGCCCTGACCCCGGTGCTCTGATCGGCCCCCGAGAACTGGGCGACGGCGGCGACCGCCGGAGCGGCCGGAGCCGGCCGGGTGACGACCAGCACGCCCACCGCCGCCGCCAGAGCGACGACAGCCGCCGCGCCCGTCGCCACGCCGACACGCCAGCGCAGCCGCTGCCTCCGGCGCCGCCGGCCCAGCTCGGCGATGGTCCGCTCCAC
>PMYJ01000066.1 GCA_003170875.1 Candidatus Dormiibacterota bacterium
TCCTTCTCGCAGCCACCGTCGCCTGGGTGGCGGCGAGCGGCCGGCCGTGGCAGACCCTGGCCGGCGCGCTGCCCGGCGCCATCCCGCTGGCCCTCGGCGTGCTCGCCGTGGTCGCGCTCGCGATCGCAGCCCTCCTCGTCATCCGAGGCAGGGACGGGCTCGCGTTTGCCGGCACCGGCGCTGCCATCCTGCTCGTCATGGGGGCGGTCTTCGCGGCGATGTATCCGGCGGTGATCCCGGCGAGCAACGGAGCACCCCTCGCCCTCACCGTCGGGGCCGCCGCCTCACATCCCTACACCCTGGAAGTCATGACCGTGGTGGCCGCGATCTTCACCCCCTTTGTCCTGCTCTACCAGGGCTGGACCTACTGGGTGTTCCGGCGGCGTCTCCAGCGGCCGGCCGCGGTGGCGGCACCGGCTCCCGGCGCCAGCGGAGGCTGAGAGCGTGCCCGCCGGCGCCGGCATCGCCCGGAGAGCGGCGGGGACCGCAATCGGACCGGTGGAGCGGCGTCTGCTCCAGCAGCCGGCGGTGCGGTGGTCGGTGGCCGTCTCTGTCTCCATCGGCCTGACCTCCGCCGCCAGCGTGGTCGTGCAGGCAGTGGCGCTCGCCGGCCTGCTGGCCGGCGCCATGGGCTCCGCGACCGAGGACATATGGCCGCCGATCCTCTGGCTCACGGGGGCGATCGCGATCCGCGGCCTTTGTGCCCTCGCCAGCGAGCTCCTCGCGGGGCGCGGCGCCGAGATCGCCAAGGCGGAGCTCCGCGGGCGATTGGTCGGCGCGGCGCTGCACCGGGCGTCCGGTGGCGGCGCCACCGGCGGCGGGGTGGGCGCGGGCGACGTGGCGACCCTTGCCGGCCGCGGCCTCGACGCCCTCGACGCCTACATCGGCCGCTGCCTCCCCGACCTCGTGCTGGCCGCCGCCGTGCCGATCGCCCTGGTGGCGGTGATCGGGGCCCTGGACTGGGTGTCCGCGATCATCGTCGTGGCCGCCCTCTGCCTCTTCCCGGTGTTCGGCGTCCTGGCCGGCCAGTCGAGCGGCCGGCTGGCGGCGCGGCGCTGGAGCCAGGTGGAGGCGTTCGGCAGGCAGATTGCCGACGTCTTCGAGGGGCTGCCGGTGCTCAAGGCGTTTGGACGCAGCACCCGCCAGCGGGAGCGGATCGCGGAAGCCGCCGAGGGGCTCCGCCTGGCCAGCCTCTCGACCCTCCGGGTCGCCTTCCTCTCAGCGCTGGTGCTCGACACCCTCGCCTCGGTGTCAGTCGCCCTGGTGGCGGTACCGCTCGGGTTGCGGCTGCTCTCCGGATCGATCCACCTCGCTCCGGCCCTGGCGGTGCTGATCGTGGCCCCCGAGGTCTTCCTGCCCCTGCGGCGGGCCAGCGCCGAGTTCCACGAGAGTACCGAGGGCCTAGCAGCGGCGCGTCGGGCGATGGATGTCATCGAGGAGGGCGACGGGGGTCGAGACGGAGTCGGTCGGGGCAGAGCGGGGGGCATGGCGAGCAGAGAGGGAGGCGATGCGACTGCGGGGACACGGGCGCCCGGCGATCCTTCGCGAGAGCCCGGCGATCCTTCGCGGGTGCAGGTGGCGCTGGGCGGGGTGCGGGTGGATCTGCCCGGGCGGGCGGAGGCGGTGCTCGACGGTGCGTCCCTCACCATCCTACCGGGAGAGAAGGTGGTCCTGGTCGGGCCCAACGGCGCCGGGAAGTCGACGACCCTCGCCCTCCTGCTCGGGTTCGTTCGGCCCTCGAGCGGAGCGGTGACGGTCGGGGGAGTGGACCTGCGCGCTCTGGATGAAGAGGCGTGGCGGCGCCGGCTCAGCTACCTCTCCGAGCGCCCGACCCTCATCGCCGGCTCCCTGGCCGACAACCTCCGGTTGGCCGACCCCGCCGCCGGGGACTACCGGCTGCGGGAGGTGCTCGACGAGATGGGTGCGGGCGATCTGGTGGCCAGCCTGCCCGACGGCCTCGACACGCGGCTCGGGGAGGGCGGGCGCCAGGTCTCCGCCGGTGAACGCCAGCGGATCGCGCTGGCCCGGGCGGTGCTGCGCGACGCCTCCCTCCAGCTGCTCGACGAGCCGACCTCCCACCTGGACGACGACACCGAGGCGACGGTCGTCGAGGCGCTCGGCCGTGCTCTCTCCGGACGCAGCGCCCTGATCGTCACCCACCGGCCGGCGGTGCTGAGGCTGGCCGACCGCGTGGTCACGCTGAAAGGGGGACGCTTCGTGGCGGCGGACGACGCGGGCATCGGCGCCGCCGCGGCCGCCATCCTCCCGGAGCCGCGCAGGTGAGGCGGGCGAAGGACCGGAGGTCGAGCGCCCTGCGCCTCAGCCGGTCGGCCGGACCGCCGGCGCGTCGCGACCTGGGAGCGGCCGCCGGGACGGGAGCGCTCTCGGCGGCGTGCGCGATCGGTCTCCTCGCCACCTCGGGCTGGTTGCTCACCCGGGCCTCTCAACGACCGCCGGCATTCGACCTGGCGGTCGCCATCGGCGCGGTGCAGGCGTTTGCGCTCGGACGCGGGGTCACCCGCTACATGGAGCGGCTGGCTGTTCACGGCATCTCCCTGGAGACGCTCTCCCGGCTCCGTCTCTGGCTGTACGACACGGTCGAGCCGCTGGTCCCCGACGGCCTGCGCGCGGCGCGCGCCGGCCCGTACGCGGCCGCCTCCCGGGCGACGGGCTCTCTGCTCAGTGGCTTCGTCGCCGACACGGAGGACGTGACGGAGGCGCTCGCCAAGAGCACCACGATCGCGATCGACCTGGGCGCGAGTGTCCTCCTCGGCACCGCGGTCGCCGGGCTGCTGGACCCTGCGGCCGGAGTCATCCTGCTCGCCGGCGCCGCGGTCGTGGTCGCGGTGTCGGCCCTCGGCGCTCAGCTCGGGCGGTCCGCCGCCGGCAGGGCCGCCGCTATCCGCGCGGAGCTGGCCGACCAGGTGGTGGAGACGGTGCGCTCGGCGCCTGAGCTCGTCGCCTTCGGCCGGCAGGACCTGATCTCGGCGCGGCTGGAAGCTGCCCGGCACCGCGCCCACACCGCGGCGCTCCGGCAGGCTCTCGGGAGGGGCATCGCACGCGCGCTCGCCACCTGGGCCGCCGGCGCGGGGCTCATCGGCGTCGTCCTCGTGGGCCTGGCCGCCGATCGGGCCGGCCACCTCTCGGGGATCATGCTCACGGTCCTGGTCCTCGTCTCCATCGCCGCCCTCGACCAGGGTGCCCTGCTCCCGGCAGCCCTCGCCGGACGAGCCACCGGAAACGCGGCGGCCGGTCGCCTCGCCGAGCTCGCTGACCTCGAGCCGCCGGTCCGCGAGCCGCTCGACGACGCCAGCCCACCCGCGGGAAGGGTGGGCGCCGTGCTCGATCACGTCGAGGTGCTGGCTCCGGGCGCCAGACGGGCTGCCTCGCGCCCGGCCCACGACATCCCGGCCTCCCCCGCACCGGCCGCCCCGCTCCTTCACGACGTCTCGCTCACCGTGGCGCCGGGACGGCGCGTCGCGCTGATCGGCCGCAGCGGGGCGGGAAAGTCGAGCGCAATCCACGTCCTCCTCCACTTCCTGGAGGCCTCCGCCGGGAGCGCCAGCATCGGGGGCGTCGACGTGCGCCTGATGACCCGCACCGGGATGGCCCGTCACGTGGCCTGGCTGGCCGAGGAGACCCACCTCTTCGCGGCCACCCTGGCCGACAACCTGCGGCTGGCCCGTCCGGAGGCAACCGAGGACGAGTTGGTCGCCGTCCTCGATCAGGCCGGCCTGGGGGCCTGGTACCGCTCCCTGCCCGGTGGTATGGGGACGGTACTCGGGGCCGGGGGACGGGATTTGAGCGCCGGTGAGCGCCAGCGTCTCGGCATGGCGCGAGCGCTCCTCTCCGGCGCCGAGCTGCTGTTCTTGGACGAGCCCACGGCACACCTCGACCCGTGGTCGTCGGCTCATGTGCTCGCCGAACTGCTCGGCTCAGCGGACTCACGTTCGGTCCTGGTGGTGAGTCACGAGCCCGGGATCGCGGGACTGGTCGATGAGGTCGTCACCCTCGACGCGGGGCGCGTCGTGCCCGGTGTGCCGACGGCCTGACCTGGTCCCACCGAGCCGGGTGCGCTTTGACCCTGGCATGTCGGGCCCAACGCTGCGATGGTGGGGCCGCCCCACCAGATGGGTCCACCACATGCCCCCCACCGACAACCTCCGTCACCTCCACGACCGGCTCCGCAGCGGTGTCGCGCTGGCCTCGAAGCTCGAGGACCTGCTGCGCGAGCGGGGCAACCCGGCAGCCAAGCTGGCGGCATTCGCTCGGGTGTCCGACTATCTCCAGGACGTGGTGCTTCCCCATCTGCGAGCAGAACGCGCGGCCCTCTATCCCGAGGCTGCGCGCTTGGCAGGAATCGACCCACGGCTCGTGAGCCGGCTGACCGACAACTGCGAGGAGCTGGAGCGTCAGGTGGCCCGGGTCCTGCACGACCACGCCCGCTTCCGCGGCGGCGTGCACGACAACGCGAGCAGCCGGCGGCACATCACGACCCTGGTCCGCCTCCTGCGACGCCATATGCAGGCGGTCGAGGACGAGCTCCTGCCCTGCTTCGACCTTGAGCTTTCCGACCAGGACGTCTACGGGATCTACGAGCGCATCCAGGAGGCGGGGTTCGAGGAGGAGGTCGCCGGCAGGGTGCCGGCCGGGGCCGAGGCCGCCGTGGCGGCGGCGCGGTGGCTGAGCGACAGCCAGGGGATCGACGCCGAACTCTTCTTCCTGGGTGAGTACGTCAGCGATCCGGAGCTCATCGAGCGCACCGTCGCAACCACCATCGAGGCCTGCCGCCTGCTGGGCTCATCGGGTCTCCCTGCGCATCTCTCCATCGACCCGACCGCCCTCGGGCTCCTGTCCGACGCCGACGCCTGCCGCCGCCACGCCGAGCGGATCGCGCGCTCGGTGGCCGGGCAGCCAGTGGGTCGCCTGAACCTGATGATGCTGGACATGGAGGACCTGACGCTCGTCGAACCGACCCTCCGCCTTCACCGCGAGCTCCTCGCGCTCGGACTGCCGGCCGGCATCACCCTGCAGGCGAGGCTGCGGCGGACAGCCGAGGACCTCGTCCCGCTACTGGGGCTGCCGACCGTGGTGCGCCTCGTCAAGGGAGCGTTTCCGCTCGGTCCGGAGCACGACCATCAGGGCGGACGCGCCGTCACCGCCGCCTATCTCGCCCTGGCGACCAGGATGCTGGCGCCCGAGGCGCGGGAGGCGGGACTGAGGCCCGTGTTCGCCACCCATGACGGGACGCTCCTTCTCCGCATCGGCGCCTTGGCGCGGAGCGCAGGATGGGCACCGGACCAATTCGAGTTCGAGATGCTTCTCGGCGTCCGCGTGGACCTGCAGCGCCGTCTCCGCAGCGAGGGCTTCGCGGTGCGCGCGCACCTTCCGTTCATCAGTGCCGGGCAGACGTCGGCACTCCCCGGGAGCGGCGGGCACCCCGCCGAGGCCCTTCACCTGGGGGAGTCGTAGCCGACTGAGCCAGCCGCACCGAACGGGCGTCAACGGCAACGTCTGCGGTGACGTGGCCGAGAGAGAGCGGTACCCGGAGTCGAGATCGAATCCGCCCGGCGGGGCGGGCGGTTACGTGTCCTTGGTCTCCTCGTCCGGCAGGTCCGCCCACGAGGCGAGCCGCGCCGCGCCCGGGCCCTCCCTGTAGGCCTCGGCCGGAACCAGGGCGAAGCGCAGGCGGGGCAGCGCCCACCAGGCGGGAAGGACGAGAACCACCCGGACGGCATGACGTTCGAGGAGCCCAAACCAGGTGGTCGCCACCAGGGCGGCGCCGATCACGACCAGGCCGATCAGGGTGAGGATGTAGCCGGGCCCGTGCAGGCTGGGGTCGGCGAACACCCACACCAGGCCGCCCCCGAAGCTGACGGTGACGCCCGCGATGGTGGTGGCGGCGAGCCGCGCCCGGAGCCGCGGCGCCAGGTAGCGCTGAACCACCAGCATGACCAGGACCAGAGCCGGCAGCAGGAAGAACCCGAGATCCTGGTGCATCCAGGTGAAGATCCCATCGTTCACGGCACCCGCAGCGGACGGGTCACCCTGGCCGAAGAACCCCTCGTGCATCTCGATGAAGTAGCCGCCGACCACCACGGTCGCGAAGCTCGCCACCCAGGCCCAGGCGGCGGCCACGCGCAGCGGGCGGAGGAGACCGCGACCCGCGGCCAGGGTCACCAGGGTCACGACGCCGCCCAGCATCACGGTCATGCCGGTGACGATGTCGTCGCCGGCGATGCCATTCGTCGCACCCGACTGGAAGAGGGTGGGCGGACCCCAGGTGGTGAAGCCCATGGCCAGATACATGACGGTGGTGCCGACGATGCCGGCGCCGACCAGGGAGAGACCGACCCGGGTCGCGACCCGGCTGGCACGGCCGAAGCCCTCGGTGCCGAACTGGCGGGCGGCGACGGCGACCAGGAGCGCCATCACAGCGACCACCATGTCATGGGAATGGGCACCGACCAGGTTGGCGGTGAAGGTGGCGGCGTCGAGGCCCTGGAACTTCAGGTAACCGGCGAGCGGTCCCGGCCAGGCCCCGAACTCGAGCAGCCAGCCGGCGAGGTGGCCCATGACGGCGGCGGCGAACATCGACACCGTCGCGGCGAGAGCGACCCAGAAGGCCAGGGCACGAGCCACCTCCGCCCTCCGGCGCGCCTCCAGCAGCATGCCGAAGATCAGCACGAGGAGGATCTCGTCGAGGGCGAAGAAGCCGACGATCTGGGTCCACATGGCCGCCTCGGCACCTGGCACCCGCGTGTCGAAGATCCCGCCGATGCCGTCGAACAGCGTGGCCACCACGACCCCGACCGTGATCCACACCCGGGTGTGGACTGAGCGCAGGGAGAGCACCTGGCAGGCGAGCAGCGCCAGCAAACCCACCATGGCGATGAGCAGCCCGTGCAGGTACATGACATGCCAGAAGTTGGGGGTGGCGCTCGCGCTAGGCTCGGTCTGGAAGGGGTTGGAGATGAAGACGCTCCCCAGAGAGAAGAGAATCATCCAGCCGATCAGGAAGAAGGCCAGCCGCTTGGGGGTAAGCCACGCCAACCGTCCGCCCAGGGCCGGGGGGTCGTCGACCGCCGGCGGCTCCGACCGATTCGACGAAGGCTTGTCCGCGCTCCTGCTCATGTCGTCGCCTCCATGCCGGGCGCTCAGTGAGGCACGCTCCCGGGGCACAGTGATGCTGCACCTTGCAGCACTGCCCCTCCAGGGTCATACGTCCTCACGTCAAGGAGTCGCTCGGCCCCACGTCAACGACCCTCGGACCCGCGCGCGTCATGCCAGCCATCCCGCCCGGAAGGCGATGGTACGGCCTTCCGGTCTTGCAGATCACTCCGCGGGGGCGGACCGCGGCCTCCGTCGTCCATCAGTGGCCCGGCAGGCGATCGCCGACACGGCGGATTCGCGGGCGCGGGACCATCGACGGAGCCACGACGAACCTCGTGCCTGCAGGTGCCGCTGGTCCTCGCCTTCGCGGGTCCTGCGGCCCTGCCGCTTACGGGGTACAGACCTTAGCATTGGAAAGACATGGACGGAGAGAACCAGACGGGCGGCGCTGGGACGGCTCACTCGGCAGCGTCCTGCCAGGACGGCGTCTGCATCACCTGCTCCGACCAGGCGGTGCCGAGCCGGGTGATCGAGCTGGGCGAGCTCGGCACAGCCCTGGTGGACACCGGGGCTTCCCGGGAGCGGATCAGCGTCGCCCTCGTCGACGCCGCTCCGGGTGACACCGTGCTGGTGCACGCCGGGGAGGCGATCGCAGTGGTCGCGCGGATCTAGCCGTGTGCCTGGGCATTCCGGGTGAGGTGCTCACCCTCGACGTGGAGCGGCCCGGGATGGCCACTGTCAACGTCGGCGGGGCACGGCGGCAGGTCAACGTGATGCTGATCGAGGAGGACGGCGTCCAGCCCGGCGACTGGGTGCTCATCCACGTGGGCTTCGCGCTTGCCAAGATCGACGAGGAGGAGGCGCGGCTCACCCTCTCCTACCTGGAGGAGATGGGCCAGGCGTACCGCGACGAGTTGCAGGCGCTCTCCGAGTCGCGGATCGACTGATGGGCCCGGAAGGGATGCGCTTCGTCGACGAGTACCGCGACCGCGAGAAGGCGCAGGCGCTGGCGGCGAACATCGCGACGCTCGTCGAGCCGGGGCGCCGCTACGGCCTGATGGAGATCTGCGGGGGGCACACCCACACCATCTACAAGCACGGCATCGAGGACTACCTACCGGAGGAGGTGCAGCTCGTCCACGGGCCGGGGTGCCCGGTGTGCGTGATCCCCATGGGCCGGGTCGACGACGCGATCTGGATCGCGGAGCAGGACGGCGTCACCATGACGTCGTTCGGTGACCTGCTCCGCGTTCCCGGTGCCCGCGGCTCCTTCCTCGACGCCAAGGCTCGCGGCGCCGACATCCAGATGGTCTACTCGCCGCTCGACTCGCTGAGGATCGCCCGCAACAACCCGGATCGGCGGGTGGTGTTCATGGCGATCGGCTTTGAGACCACCACGCCCTCGACCGCGATGACCGTGCTCCGGGCCGCCGCCGAAGGGCTCGAGAACTTCTCGGTCTTCTGCAACCACGTCGCCATCATCCCGGCACTGGAGGCCATCCTCGCCTCACCGGATATCCACATCGATGGTTTCATCGGCCCCGGCCACGTCTCCACCGTGATCGGCTGCGAGCCGTACCGCTTCATCGCCAAGGAGCACGGGCGTCCTTTCGTGGTCGCCGGTTTCGAGCCTCTGGACATCCTCCAGGCCATCCAGATGCTGCTTCTCCAACTCCGCGACGGCCGCTCCGAGGTCGAGAACCAGTACACCCGCGTCGTGCCGTGGGAAGGGAACCAGAAGGCGCTGCAGGTGATCGACGAGGTCATGGAACCGCGTCCCACCTTCGAGTGGCGCGGACTCGGCTGGATCCCGGATTCAGCGATGCGCATCCGCGAGAAGTACGCGCGCTTCGACGCGGAGAGGATCTTCGACGTTCCCGCCACCCGGGTCGCCGACCCCCCGGCGTGCCAGTGCGGAGAGGTCCTGCGGGGGACCATCAAGCCGTGGGAGTGCAAGGTGTTCGGCACCGCGTGCACCCCGGAGACACCGATCGGGACCTGCATGGTCTCCTCGGAGGGAGCCTGCGCCGCGTACTACAACTTCGGGCGCTTCACCAGGCTGAGGGTCCGCCAGGCAGGCTCCGCGTGACGCAGCGGACCGAGCAGGAGGTCCTGGAGCGGATCGAACGGATCCGCCGCCGCCGGCCGAGGATCACCGATGAGCGGATCACGCTCTCCCACGGTGCGGGAGGCAGAGCCACCCACACCCTGATCGAGGCGCTCTTCCTGGAGGCCTTCCGCAACCCGCTCCTCGAACCGCTGGAGGACCAGGCCGTCTTCTCCGTCGGAGCGGAGCGGCTCGCCTTCACCACCGACACCTACGTGGTCTCCCCGCTCTTCTTCCCTGGAGGCGACATCGGTGACCTCGCCGTGAACGGCACCGTCAACGACCTGGCCGTGTCGGGAGCGAGGCCGCTGTACCTCTCGGCAGGATTCGTCCTGGAGGAGGGATTCCCGATCGCCGACCTTCGCCGCATCGTCGCCTCGATGGCCAAGGCCGCCGAGAGCGCCGGCGTGCAGATTGTCACCGGCGACACCAAGGTCGTCCAGCGGGGTAAGGCGGACGGCTGCTTTGTGAACACGGCCGGCATCGGCGTGCTGGAGCGGCCCATGCGGCTGTCGGCGGCGGCGGCACGCCCCGGCGACGCCGTCATCGTCTCCGGTCCGGTCGGAGACCACGGGATCACCATCATGCTGGCGCGCGGGGAGCTGGGCATCGAATCCGACCTGCGCTCCGACACCGCGCCGCTCACCGAGCTGGTGGGTCTGCTGCTGGACGCGGCACCGAGAACGCGCTTCGTCCGCGACGCGACCCGAGGCGGGGTCGCGACCATCTGCAACGAGCTGGCCCTCGCCTCGGGGGTCGCGGTGGTGCTCGACGAACAGTCGATCCCGGTGCGGCCGGAGGTGCGCGGAGCATCGGAGATCCTCGGCATCGACCCCCTCTACGTGGCCTGCGAGGGACGCTTTGTCGCCGTGGTCGCCGGGGACGAGGCCGAGGCCGCAGTGGCGGCCTTGCGCTCCCATCCCCAGGGCGGGGCTGCCGCGGTGATCGGACGCATCGCCGACGATCCACCCGGGCTGGTCCTGGTGACGACCGGCTTCGGCGGGATGCGCATCATCGACATGCTGGTGGGCGACCCGCTGCCGCGCATCTGCTGAGGACGGGACCCACCCAATCCCGCCGCCGGAGGCTACGATGTCGCGCCGTGAGCTACATCGACATCGCGTGCGTGGTCATCCTCGTGCTGGCCCTTCTGCACGGCCTCCTCAGGGGGCTCTTCCGGCCGCTGATCACCTGGGCCTTCATCATCGCCGGCGTTGCGGTCGGCTTCGGCCATCCGAGCGTGGCTGCCGGCTTCGCCCCGAGCCCCGGCTGGCGGCCGCTGATGGGTCTGGTCGTGGTCGTGGTCTTTACCGTGGTCGGCTTCCTGGTGGCGCACCTGGTCGCCCCCCACATCTACCGCCTCATCCCCGGATTGGGCCTCCTCGACCGTCTCGGCGGCGCAGTGCTGAGCGTCGTGCTGGCCTTTGTGATGCTCTTCATCCTGCTGAACGGGCTGGTCACGTTGAATCGTGCGACGGCGCCCATCGACGGGAGCGCTCCGGTCTCCGTGGCGGAGCTCCAGGAGATCCAGCAGCTCGTCGCCAGCAGCCCCGCCACCTCGATCGCGCTCAGCCAATCGCAACTCCAGACGTTGGAGGGCCAGGTGGGATCGGGATCGTCCCCGACGCCGGCCGCCAACGTCGGTCAGCTGAGCACGGTCCTCGGCGTGCTCCGCAACGTCCACATCCAGATGGTGCAGAGCAAGGTGGCACCGGTCATCTTCACGATCGGTGAGAGCCTCCCCTTCCTCGGCAACGGACAGACCTGGCCGGCGAGCTGACCGGGGCGGTCAGACGAGGCCGGCGGCGTCCCGCCCCCCGGCAACCACTGCCTGCCCGAGGCTGATGCCACCGTCATTGGACGGCACCCGGGAGTGGGTGAGCACCCGGAAACCGCCGCCGAGCAGCCCGGCGCGGACCCGCTCGGTGAGCAGGACGTTCTGGAAGACGCCACCGGAGAGCGCCACCACCTCGAGCCCGGTCGCCGCGCGCACCCGCCGGCAGGCGGCCACCGCGGCGTCGGCGAGTCCGTTGTGGAAGCGGGCGGCGATCACTGGACGCGCCACTCCCGCCTGGATGTCTTCGACCACCGCACGTACCAGCCCGGCCGTCGCGATCTGGAACGGCTCCCCCTCCTCGATCGCCGCCGGGTAGGCGGAGATCTCCGCGGGGTCGGCCAGCTGCTCCAGCTCCACGGCTGCCTGGCCTTCGTAATTGATCCGATCGCGGACCCCGATGAGCGACGCGACGGCGTCGAAGAGGCGGCCCGCGCTGGTCGTGATCGGGCTGGCGGTCCCGGTGCGCGCCAGCGCGCTCACCGTGTCCCAGCGATCGGCGTGGTCGCGCATCACCGCCAGGCCAGCGGGCGGATCGCCACCGAACGCCGCGGCGAGATGCGCCGCCGCCATGCGCCACGGCTCCCTGATCGCCATTGCGCCACCGGGCATCGCGACCGGAGCGAGATGGCCGGCGCGCCGGAAGGACGTGAGGTCGGCGACCAGGATCTCCCCGCCCCACATCGAGCCGTCGGTGCCGAAACCGAGACCGTCGAAGGCGACACCGATCGCCGGTCCCGCCTCTCCGTTGTCGGCGAGGCACGACGCGACGTGGGCGTGATGGTGCTGGACCCCGACCCTGTCCACGCCGTCGAGGTCGACGGCGAACTTGGTCGAGAGGTACTCCGGATGCAGGTCGTGGGCGACCACCTCGGGGTGGATGTCGAAGAGACGCATGAAGTGCTCGATCCCCTCGATGTACGACTGAAGAGTCTCGTAGTTCTCGAGATCGCCGATGTGGTGCGAGACGAAGGCCCGGCGGCCCTTGCCGGCGCAGAAGGTGCTCTTCAGCTCCGCACCACACCCGAGCACGGGCCGGGGGAAGGCACGAGCGACGGTCACCGGCTGGGGGACGAAGCCGCGCGAGCGCCTCAGCGGGGTTTCCCTCCCCCCCATCACCCGGACGACGGAGTCGTCGGTCCGCATGTGGATGGGGCGGTCGTGGGTGAGGAACGCGTCGGCGATGCCGCGCAGGCGGGGCAACGCCTCCTCGTCGCGATAGACGATGGGTTCATCCGAGACGTTGCCACTGGTGAGGACAAAGGGGGCCCCGAGGTCGCGCGCCAGCAGATGATGGAGTGGGCTGTAGGGGAGCATCACTCCGAGCGAACGGTTTCCGGGAGCCGCCGCGGCGGCCACCGGAGCATCTGCAGCCCGCTGGAGCAACACGATGGGACGCCGGGGGGAAGTCAGTGCGCGCGCCTCCGCGGCGCCGATCGCGCCCAGAGCTCGGGCGCCGTCCAGGTCTGCGACCATCACCGCGAACGGCTTGTCCTCGCGATGCTTGCGCGAGCGCAGGGCGGTGACCGCGGGCTCCGACCCGGCGAGGGCGGCCAGGTGATAGCCCCCCACCCCCTTGACGGCGAGCACGCCGCCCCTGGCGAGCAGCCGGACGGCGACGGCGACCGGGTCGCCCGCGACCGGCGCGCCGCCGCGATCGATCAGGCGCAGCGACGGGCCGCAGGCGGGACAGCAGACCGGTTGGGCGTGGAAACGTCGATCCCCGGGGTCCTGGTACTCGCGCCGGCAATCCGCGCACATCACGAACCCCGACATGGTGGTGAGCGGCCGGTCGTAGGGAACGTCGCGGATGATCGTGAACCGCGGCCCGCAGTTTGTGCAGTTGATGAAGGGATGGCGAAAGCGCCGGTCTCCCGGGTCAAACAGCTCGGCGAGGCAGTCGTCGCAGGTCGCGGTGTCCGGAGAGATCAGGGTCTGACGCTCCCCGCCCGGGTCGCTCTCGACGATCGCGAAGCCAACGCTCCCGATCGGGCTGATCATCTCGGTCTCGATGCGGTCGATGACCGACAGCGGGGGAGCATCGCCCTCCAGCGCCGCCAGGAAGCGATCCAACTCCTCCTGATCCCCCTCGACCTCGATGAAGACGCCGGCCGTGTCGTTGCCGACGAGACCCGAGAGACCACGCGCCGATGCCAGACCGTGGACAAAGGGGCGGAACCCGACGCCCTGCACCACGCCCTCCACCCTGACGCGAAGCCGGATGGCGGGGGCGGGGGAAAATGGCTGCCGATCCATCGGACCTCACCATATCGGCATCGGCCCGGGGCGGGCTCCGGGGCTCGGCGCCTGGATCGTCTGTCCGCCCGGCACCGAAGGTCCTGTCGAGACTTGGGGCCGGGGACCCTGGTGACCGCCCAAGGCGGGACGCCAAAGTGAGGAATCGACATGATGGCGGCCGCCGCTGAGAGCCTCACCCCCCCGCCTCACGGTGGTCGTCTAGTGGCTGAGCGCCTCCGTGCCCACGCCGTCGAGGCGCTCTTCACCCTGGGGGGCGGCCATATCGTCGAGCTGCTGGACGGCTGTGTCGACGCCGGCGTTCGGGTCATCGGGCTGCGCCACGAGTGCGCCGTCACGATGGCGGCCGAGGGCTTCGCGCTCGCCACCGGTCGCGCCGGGGTCGCCGCGGTGACCGCCGGGCCCGGCTTCACCAACGCGCTCACGGGGTTCGCGGACGCCTCGGTCGGGAACGTGCCCCTGATCCTGATCGCCGGACGCACCGCGCTCAAGCGGCGCGGCCGGGGAGCGGTGCAGGACATCGACCAGGAGGGGATGCTCGCCCCGCTCGCGAAGTGGCGAGCGGTTGCCTTCAACACCCAGAGCCTCCAGCGCCTCACCGACGAGGCCTTCCATCAGGCGGCGAGCGGGCGCCCCGGGGCGGTCTACCTCGAGGTGCCTCACGACGTGTTCATGACCCGGATGGAGCCGGCGGCGGGACACTGGGGCTTTCCGGCGTCGCCGACCCGGTCGGCTGCCTCGCCGGGCGAGCTGGAGCGGGCGCTCGAGGCCCTCAAGGCCGCCTCCCGCCCCGTCGTGCTGGCCGGAAGCGGTAGCTTCTGGTCGGGCGCAGGCGAGGAGATCGCCGCATTCTGCGCCGCCGCCGAGATCCCAGTGACGACGACGAGCGCCGCTCGCGGCCTGGTGGCCGACTCGCACCCCTGGTGCCTCGGCTCCCTCGTCCACGCGGGTACCGCGGTCGCCTCGGCCGACTGCGTTCTGGTGCTGGGCAGCGCCTTCAACGGCAACCTCGTGTACGGCGGCCCGCCGCTCTTCAACGACGAGCAGCTGCTCATCCAGGTCGACATCGCCGGCGACCAGGTGGGCGGCAACCGGCGCGCGGACATCGCCGTCCAGGGCGACGTCCGCGAGGTGGTGGCTCAGATGAGGCAGAGCGGCCTACGCAGCCGCTCCGGGCGTGCATGGCTAGAGCAGAGCCGCGAGCTCGTGGAGATCTCGCGCCAGATGTGGGACCAGCAGATCGACGACTACAAGGGAACGCTGGTGCACCCCGGTGCCCTGGTGCGCGAGGTCGCCAAGTTCGCACGCGAGGCGTGGAACGGAGCGTCCACCCTGGTGGCGGACGGCGGTGACACCCTCACGTGGGCGCTCGCGTACGCGGACGCGGAGGGGCCGGGACGGCTGCTCTCCACGACCACGGCACTCGGAACGCTCGGTGTCGGTCTGCCCTTCGCCCTGGCCGCCAAGCTGGCCCGGCCGGAGGAGCCCGTGGTGCTGGTCACCGGTGACGGCGCCTTCGGGCTCAGCGCCATGGAGATGGACACCGCGGCACGCCACCACCTGCCGGTCATCGTTGTCGTCGCCAACAACTGCGGCTGGGGCGACGTCAGGCACCACCAGCGCGAGATGTACCACCGCGAGGTCGCAAGCGCCCTCGCCGACACGCGTTACGACCGGCTCGCCGAGGCGCTCGGCTGCCACGGGGAGCGCATCGAGCAACTCTCCGAGCTGCGTCCCGCTCTCGAGCGCGCGGCGAGCGCCGGCGGCCCCGCGCTGATCGACGTGCGCACCGACCCCGACGTGCTCTCGGCGCTGCTCCGGGCGATGATGATGGTGGGGATCATGTAGCCCTGCCGTTGGGCAGGACACGCGCGGCGATGGCCAGCAATAGCTTGACCCTTAGGGGCTGTCCGAGGATGCTGGCAGCATGGCCAATCATCCCGATCCGGTTTCCTTGCGGATGACGCCCGCCGCGCGGCCCTGATCACCTGGCCCCGCCGTTGTAACGGGGCACCTGAGCCTGTCGGATGAGCCGTCACGTCTGCGTCCCCAAGGCGGATCCTCTCCGGGCCAAGCCCTGCAGTGCCTACAACGTCCACGCGGAGCTCACTCCGGAATGCAGGCTGGAGTTCGCGCAGGCGCAGGAGCGTCTTCATCTGCTTGGACCCGGCCTGCTCTGCTGCCCTCCGGAGACCCTCCACGTGAGCGTCGCCTGCTTTCTCTCCGTCCGAGAGGATTACGGTGTCTCGAAGGATCTCTTGTGGGCTCGTCACGGGGTGGAGTGGGATGGACGGCTACGAGAGATCGTCGCGGATCTAACACCA
>PMYJ01000094.1 GCA_003170875.1 Candidatus Dormiibacterota bacterium
TGGGAGCCGTCCGGGGCCTGGTGGAAGCTCTTGGCGTGCATCCCGCCGACCGACGGGGCGGCGACGGGGGCGAGGGCGAGCGCCTCGACCTCAGCGTCGCTGCGTCGCGCGGGGATCGCCGAGATGGAGGCGCTGTAGTGGGCGAGCGCCGCCTCTACCGCCTTCTGTTTGGCGAGGAAGGTCCGCTGAGACGGAGCCTCGGCGGCCTTCTTGGGCGGGGAGCTGCTCGGAGGGGGTGGGCTTGCCGTTGCGGCCGCCGGCGCGGGCACTGCAGGCTTCGCGAGTGCCTCTTCAGCAGCCTGGAGCTCGGCGAGCGTGATGCCGTAGGCGGTGGAGCCGCTCGCGATGTCCTTCCAGCGCTCGATGGCCTTGGCCTGGATCGCAGCCTTGGCCGGGGAGCCGGAGAGATAGGTGGGATTGAGCCAGAAGGCGAGTGGGTGCTCGCTGTTCGGGGTCAGCCCTACCAGGGTCGGGTGCTGGAAGCCCTGGCTCAGTGCCGCCGCCTGGAGCCATGGGGCGGGAGCCTTCTGCAGTGGCGCGGCACAACCCTTCACCAGCGCCTGGTGGAGGGGCTCCTTCTCGGAGGGGTCGAGCTGGTGGGTGACCGCGAAGCAGAGAGCTTCGGCCTCGGCAGCAGCCTTCTGGAGAGCGGCGTATCCGTCCACCGGGTCTGAGCCGGCCAGGGCGCAGTGCTCGACCATCGTGAGCTTCGCCCAGAAAGCCTCCTTGGCCTGGACGTCAGCCGGCGTCGTCGCCGGCGCCTCTGCCTGTGCGGCAGCGACTCCATGGGCGGGTGGGCCGCCAGCACCGGCGAGGGTGGGCGCCACCGAGAAGCTCTCGTGTGCCTTCTTCGATCCAGAACCCAATGTCCTTCCTCAGCTGACGAGCGCCAGGTCGACGAGCGCTTCGACCGCCAGCGCCAGCGATGGCGCCTCGGGCGATTCCACCTCGGTGATGTCGCGGGTGATGCCGTTGGCGGTCTCCACCCAGTGCTCGACCAGGTCCTCGTCGAGGGCGCCGGCGCCTCGAGCTCGCTCGAGATCTTCGCGCCAGCCCTGCACNNCCCTCGATACCGAGCGCCCCGACCACCCGCACCGCGGCGCCGGTGGGGCCGTGACCCATGAGGTAGAAGCAGCGGCGACGCATCGGCTTCAGCCCTCCACCAGGCGCGTGTAGAAGCGCACGTTGGCGGCGAAGAGGTCCGCTTTCTCGGCGTGCCGGACCTCCCAGCCGTGCTCGGTGATCACCTTGCCGTGGAGGGCCCCCTGGATCGCGTTCTGGCTCACCAGGACGAGCGACGCACCGAAGAGCTGTCGCAGCGTGGCGATGCGAGACGCGCGGGAGGAGCCGTTCACGATGACGGCGATACCCGGCGGAAGCTGTGCAGCGAGGTACGAGAGCCCGGGGAGCCCCATGAGCCGCCACTCGGAGTCCGTCCTCAGCGTCTGAAGGTTGAGGGCGATCGCGGGGGGGTGGGCCTTCTCGCACCAGGCGACCCAGCGCTCGAGGTCCTCGCGTCGGAACCAGTAGAGGTTGGGGACGGCGGCGACCCCGGCCGCGGCCAGCTCCGCAGCGACCATGAGGGAGCGACGGAAGTTGATGAGGTGTTCGGCCCGCGGCTGGTTGCCGTACATCGAGAAGTTGGGGGCGAGCACCAGATCCCAGCCCTGGGCGGCGATCGCCTCGATGAGCCGGTCCGCCTTGCGCAGTGTCCAGAAGGCCTCGACCAGGGGATCCTCACCGTAGCCGACGAGGACCGCGAGCTGGTCGTCGCGGAGCCCCAGGGCGGCGTGGGCGCCGAGCTCGGTCAGGCTGGGGCTGAGCTGGTGGGTCCGGGCTGAGAAGACCTGGCGCAGCCGGAAGCCGTACGCCGGACAGCGGGCGACCCGGTCCAGCTCGGCGACGTCGCTCCCCTCGAGGAGGGGGATGAACCGAGGAAGGAGAGGGAGGGGCGTCCTGATGGAGATGTCGTCGAAGCGGAGGGTGCCGCCAACGTCTCGCATCCAGGCCTCTATGTCCGTTCTGCTGCCGCAGCGGATCGGGCACGTCCGGCAGCCGCCGGGGGTCGCCGCCCCCTCCGTGCGCGAGCAGCCGCAGTACGTGCAGTCGCTGTTGCATCCGGAGCAGATGGGCTCGACGGCGGTCGGGTTGCCGGTGAAGAAGGGGCAGACCCGGCAGTCGCAGCCGCGGGCTGGAACGAGGACGTTGGGGGCAGCGNNCGGAGGGATCCGGCGGCGTAGCGGTCCATGGAGTGACCGGAGCGCATCCCGTCGAGGAGGGCCCGCAGCGAGGCGATCGCCGCGGTGGCGAGCTCGCCGGCGAGCTCCTGCGGCGGAGCAGCTGCAGCTGTCCCAGAGAAAGGGGGCCCCGCCTCGACGAGCTCGTCCCCACCCTCGTCGTCCGAGTCGACCTCACCGTGGCTGAGACGCAGCCGGCGGGCCTCGTTGGCGGCCTCGTGCTGCTCCTCGGCGAGCTGGAGTGCCGCGTGGACGGAGAGGCCAGGCTGAGCCACCGCCGTGAGGGCGGCGCTTCCCAGCAGCTCGATGCCGCCCTCCGCGCGAACCGCGGCCCAGAGCTCCTCGGCCGCGGCTTGACGGCCGGCGTTGAGCCGGGCGTAGGCGGAGCGGGCCCAGATGGAGACCCCCTCGGCATCCATCTCCGCCGACACCTCGGAAGGCAGTGCAGCGAAGGCCGCGACCACCTCGCGCGCCTTCCGCGGGGAGAGCTGGATGCCCAGGCGGGCGAGCACCTCTGACCACGGCGCTGCGAGCTCGGGTCGGGGCCCGCGGAGCCCCTCGAGGCACCGGAACCTGCGCACCGGGTCATCGTCCTGGGCCACCTCGAGGGGGACGTCGACGCCGGCGGCGAGGAGCTTCTGCTGGAGCACGGCGCAGCGCTCCAGGAGGAGCCCGGCGCCCAGCTCGCCCGGCTGAAGGTCGACGCGGCCCAGGTTCTCGGCGAGTTGCCAGACGCGCCGCTCGTCCTCGCTGAGAGGGCCAGGGGCGATCACCGACGGGACGTGCGCGAAGTGTGGATTGTCGGGGTCGTTGACAGAGCCCCAGCGCACCGCCCGCAGTCGGCGCTCGCCCGCCACCAGAAGGCGCTGCGCGCCGCGTTCCTCCACGAGAACCGGCTGCAGCATGCCGACGACGGAGATCGACGAGATCAGGTCCATGAGGTTGGCGGGCGCCATCGAGCCCTTGCCGATTGCGCCCCGCCCTTGGACCTCGACCGAGAGGGCGCCCTCGCCGGAGACGGGGAGCAGCTCGAAGCGCCGCCGAGCCAGGCGGGCCGAACTCTGGAGCCGACGCGCCAGGTCGCGCAGAGAGGGGGGAGAATTCTC
>PMYJ01000216.1 GCA_003170875.1 Candidatus Dormiibacterota bacterium
AGCAGGAGGTGCTCGGTGCCCACGTAGTTGTTGCCCATCCGCCGGGCCTCCTCGAAGGAGATCTCGATGACCTTCTTGACCCGGGAGGTGGGAATGATCTGCTGGATGATGATCCGCTCGTTGCGGCCGAGCACGGACTCGATGGTGCTGCGCACCTTGTTGATCTCGACGCCCAGGTTGTTCAGGACCTTGGCGGCCAGACCCTCACCTTCGCGCAGCAGGCCAAGCAGGAGATGCTCGGTGCCGATGTACGAATGGTGCGAGCGCTCGGCCTCCTCCTGGGCGAGGGTGAGGACCTTCTTCGCTCTCTCGGTGAACCGCTCAAAGGGATACAAGACAGCCTCCGCGCCCCGCCCGGCCCCCCCACCTGGGAGGAAGGGGCCAGCTCGGGACATGCTCCAACGCTCCCCATTATGCCCATCGAGGGGGTCGGCCACTCTCTCTACGCGCATTTGAGGGAGCGGCGTGCCGAGGTCGTCATCCCGGGCTCCGCGGGTGTTGCGGGAAGGGCGGACTTCTGAACAGGGGACGCCCGCCCGGGTACGGGCGATCCGCCGGGGCCCTGGGCTAACCCCAGGTCGGGCGGGTCGCCGCGGACGCCGGCTGGCCGGCGGGGGCTACGCCTCGCCGGCGGTCTCCGCCGCCACCTCAGACACGGCCGGCTCGGGCGCGGACGCCTCCGCCTCGGGGGCGGGCTCGTCGTGAGCCCCCTCGAGAGCCTCCTCTGCCTCAGCGAGAGCCTCCACCAGGACCGCCTCAGCCTCGGCCAAGACCGTATCGGCTTCGGCCACGGTCTCTCCGGCAGACTTCGCCGGCTCCGGCTCGGCCTCGGTCTCCCCGGAAGCCTCCGCCAGGACCACCTCGCCCTCGACCTCCGGCAGCGCTGCGGCCTCGACGCTCTCGTCGAGCTCGGCCGGTGACTCCGCCACGAACACGGCCTCCGCGACCTGCGGGGCCACAGCCGCGGGCTCCGCCTCGGCCTCGGTCTCATCCTCGGGTGACTCCGAGTCGTCTCCGAGGTCGTAACTCGGCGGCACGTACTCGGCCGGTCCCTCCGGCCCGCCGCCGTGGAGCTGGCGGAGCGAGAGGCTGATCCGGCGCCGGGCGCGGTCGGCGCTCAGCACCATGACCTTGACCTCCTCGCCGATCTTCAGGATGTCCTCGGTGCGCTCGACGTGGTCCCAGGAGAGCTCGCTGATGTGCAGCAGCCCCTCGACCCCGTCGGCGATCTGGAGGAAGGCACCGTACTTCTTGGTCTTGGTGACCTCACCGTCGACCACCTTGCCGGGCGGGAAGCGGTCCTCGATCGTGTCCCACGGGTCATCGCTCAGCTGGCGCAGCGAGAGGCTGATGCGGGAGAGCTCGGGGTCTAGCTTGATCACCTTGACCCGGACCTCGTCCCCGACGCTCAGCATGTCCGACACGTTGTTGATGCGGTCCCAGGAGAGCTCGCTGATGTGGATCAGACCGTCGGCACCGCCGAGGTTGACGAAGGCACCGTAGCTGGTCAGGCCGCTCACCTTGCCGGTGATCATGTCGCCGACCTTGAGCTTCTCGAACAGCTCCTCGCGCTGGCGCGCCCTGTCCTCGTCCTGCGCGGCGCGCTGGGAGACGATGAGCCGGTTGCGCTTGCGGTTGACCTCGAGGATCTTGACGGGGATCTTGGTCCCCACCAGCTCCATCAGGTTGCCGGAGAACTGGCGCGCCACCTGACTGGAGGGCAGGAAGCCGCGCAGCCCCATGATGTTGACGATCAGGCCGCCCTTGTTCTGCTCGCGGACCTCGGCGTCGAGGATCTCGCCCTCCGACTCCTTCTCGGCGACCGCCTGCCAGATCGACTCGGCGCGGGCCTTGCGGAGCGAGAGGATGACCCGCCCCTCCTCGTCCTCGGGCTGGAGAACGTACACCTTGACTCGCTCACCCGTTACCAGGATCACCGCAGCCTCGTTGCGGCCAGAGAGCTCCCGGTTGGAGATCACCCCCTCCGACTTGGCCCCGATGTCGACCAGCACCTCATCGGGATCGACCCGCACCACCACGCCCTCGACGATGTCGCCGTAAGCAAGGGACTTGACGCTGCTCTCCTCCTCGCGGAGAAGGTCCTCCATGGTGAGCGGCTCGCGCTCCGGGGTTTCAACGCTGGGGGCCAACTGTCTCCTTCTGTCTCTCTCGCCGTGCACCTCGGGGGAGCGTGCTGCCGAGGGATGTGGGCCCTGGGGCCCGGAATGGTGTCGCTTGGAGGCGAACAACGGGCGCGTTTGCACCGTTACCGTGCGACACGGGCAGTCTATCAGGGTACCGCGTACAGGACCGGGAGGGCGCTGGGGCCCACCCGGTAGGTGCGTACAGAGCCATCGTGACGGCGCCGCGACCCACCTGCACGGCGCCGGGCGGGTGACGCCACAACCGTCCGACCGGTGAAAACGCACTATCCGCCGCGGCGATGGCGGGGAGTGACGTGATGCCAGTGGGTGGGTGATCAGCTGGCCGAGGGCTGCTGTCAGGAGATCGTTGCACCCCGTGACCGGGGCAATACAGGACCCTCGGGGGTCGCGTCGCACCGCCATGCGAACCTCGGTGACGCCATGAGGGTCACGATCACCTGCGAAGAGTGTGGGCACAAGCACCGGCTCGAGCGCCGCATCAGCGAGCCGGGACCGATCTGGATCATCTGCCACAACTGCGAGCTGCCGCTCCAGGCAGTCCTCGAGGGGGCGACCGCCGCCCGTCAGACTGAGACCGCCTTCGCGGTGTGGAAGGACATCTTCAAGCTCTCCGACGTGGGATCGGCCAGCTAGGGCTCCGACCCTCGGCCTGCCTTCCCCGGACCGGCTTCCCAACTGGTTCCGCGTTCGCCTCCGAGTGGACTAACCTTGGAAGCCGATGGCACCGGCGACATCGCAGCCTCCCGCCCCTGCAGAGACGCCCATCGAGACCCCGGCGGGCAGCGAGCACCCTGTTCGCGACCCGGGCTGGGACGTGCTGGTCTGGAATGACCCGATCACCCTCATGTCGTACGTGGTCCTGGTCTTCCGGCGGCTCTTCGGTTACGACTTCGAGACGGCGACCAAGCTGATGCTGCAAGTGCACCACGAGGGCAAGGCGGTGGTCGCCACCCAGCCCCGGGAGCAGGCCGAGGTCTCGGTGTCCCGCCTCCACGGCTTTGGTCTCCAGGCGACCATGGGCCGCGGGTAGGGCGCTGGTGGCCGAGGTCCGCAAGCGGCGCGGACGGATCCAGATCCGTCTCGACGCCGATGAGAGGGCGGCGCTGCTGATGATCGTCGAGCAGCTGGCCCCGAGCCTCGGCCAGGTCCGCCGGACCGTCCCCGTCGCCTACGACGATCCCGAGTTCCAGGCCGAGTACGACCGCTGGGTGCGCCCCGACATCGAGCGGAGCCGGGAGGCCGACCTCGACGTCATCCGGGACTGCATCGGCTCGGGGGAGGACGTGACCGTGCTCACCGAGGAGCAGGCTCTCGCCTGGGCGCGCGGCCTCAACCTGCTCCGGATCACCGCCGGCGGAATCATGGGCGTGGAGGAGGACGGCTGGGAGCAGCAGGCGGACGACGCCCTGCGGAGCTCCCCGGAGTTCCGGGTGCTGCTCGCCCTCGGCCTCATCCAAGAGGAGCTGATCGCCGTCCTGGAGGGGTAGCCGCACCGGTCATGCGAGGCGCGAACACCTAAGAAGGCGGGTCGGTGAAGGGAGGGGGACCCTTCTAGGGCTTGGAAGGGGGGGCCCCCGTCCCGTTGACCAACCGAGGAGGGACGTCGCGTGACCCTCGAGCCACGGCGGCGAGGAGAGCAAGCGCTGTCGCGGGGACAAGGGCATATCCAATGGCGTCGGAGACCCACGACCACTCATCGGCCTCGGCGCAACCTACCATCACGAAGATGAGGAATCCGATGTCCATGGCTTGAACGCCACAGAGAACGACCAGCCCCCAGCCGCGCCGTCTGAAGGCGAAGAGGACTCCGCCCATCACGTTGAACCCGGTCAAGGTGAACTCCGCGATGGCCCAGGCGGTGTTGTTCGCAAGCTGCTGCGAGGACAGCGTGCCTCCAATCTCGAAGTCTCTGAGCGTCCAATCGATGCCGGCGAGGAATAGGAGTAGAAGCGACTCCGCCGTCACAAGCACGAGGACGAGCGCGATGACCAGTCTCCACACCGCGATGGGATTCGGGGAACGGCTCACCCGAATAGCCCCGCGGGGCATGCGACCCCCGAGTTCGGTGCTCCGTCACTCTGATCAGTCACGTCCACGATGCTGACCGGACCGCCTCCCAGAGGAGTCATCCCTTTGGCCTCCTCGGGTGATCGGGTGGCCCTTCTGAGATCTCTCGGCGTCATCCTGAGCCCGCTCTCCGGGTCCGAACCTCAGGGACAGCCCGTGGCCCCCATCAGGGTTTCCCCCTGAGCCGGAAGCGTCGGGCAGGCCAGGCTGCCGTCGCCACCGGAGGAGACGCGGAGGTGCGTGCGCAGCGAAGGCTCTGCGCAGGCGGCAGCTGCAATGCCGCCGAGCGAACGTCACCGCGGCCCGGTCGCCCTCAGGGGACGCGGGGGTGCGTGCGCAGCGAAGGCTCTGCGCAGGCGGCAGTCGCAATGCCGCCGAGCAGAGGACGCCGAGCGCCAGTCAGGGCGCTCGGACGGCCGGGCCGAAGCGAAGCACCACCCCCGCGGCTCCGCACCCCTGCGGACAGCCGAGCACTCACTCCCCGTACCGACCGGATCGCCACCTCTGTCAGTAGCGCGTCACCTTCAACGAGAGGTCAAGGGCGATCGCGCTGTGGGTCAACGCCCCCACCGAGATGAAGTCCACCCCGGCGAGCGCATACGCCCGAGCGTTGCCCGGCAGGACGCCGCCGCTCACCTCGACGATGGCGCGGCCCCGGATCAGGCCCATCGCCTCGCGCACCTGGCCCGGCGAGAAGTTGTCGAGGAGGATGCGGGGCGCCTTGTCGGTGAGCGCCTGCTGGAGCTCCTGGAAGCAGCTGACCTCGACGATCACGTCGTCCTCGGGGTACGCCTTGCGCACGGCGCGGAGGGCCGGGGTGACCCCGCCCACCAGGGCGAGGTGGGTGTCCTTGATGAGGATGGCGTCGTAGAGGCCGAAGCGGTGGTTGTCGGCGCCGCCGATGCGGGTGGCGTACTTCTCCAGCGAGCGCAGCCCCGGGGTGGTCTTGCGGGTGTCGAGGATGGTCGCCTTGGTGCCCTCGACCGCCTTGACGTAGCGGGCGGTCATGGTGGCGATCCCGGAGAGGTGCTGGAGGAAGTTGAGGGCGACCCGCTCCGCCTTGAGGATGGCCCGGGCAGGGCCGTAGAGGCGGATGACGATCTGGTCCTCCTGGACCTTGTCGCCGTCCTTGGCCTTGGGGTCGAACTGGACCCGCTCGTCGAGGAGCTCGAAGGCGCGGCGCGCCAGGGACAAACCGCAGATCACACCGTCCTGCTTGCAGACGATCTTGCCGCGACAGGTCATGGCCGGGGGGATCAGAGCATCGGTGGTGACGTCACCGGCTCCGAGGTCCTCGTCGAGGGCCGCACGTATGAGGGTGTCGAGATGCTCGGGTGCGAGCGTCTCAGTGATGGGCTGCAGGGTCGTGGACAACCTCTACTCCTCTCTTATCCCGCATGACGTGGGACACACGCCAGCGGTCGATGCTCGAGGGGAAGTCACCACGGTGGTGAGCGCCCCGGCTCTCCTCTCGGTAAAGCGCGGCCCCGACGATCAGCCGGGCCGCGGTGCGGGCGAGCCGGCCGCGCTGTTGCGCAAGCCAGGTCCTGCCCTCTCCCCCCTCCTCCCCCATCTGAGCGATCGCCTCCCCGGCGGCGGTGAGCGCGGGGCCGGTGCGGCTGATGCCGCAGGCCGACCACATCAGCTCGCGCAGCTCCTGCTCGGCGGCGAGATCGGCGAGCCGGGTCTCCACCGACACGGCGGGCAGCTCGGCGACGCCCCCCGCGGGCCGTCCTGAGAGCCCGGCGACGGCCGCCTCGGCGGCCCGGCGCCCGAACACCACGCCCTCGAGCAGTGAGTTGCTGGCCAGCCGGTTGGCGCCATGGACACCCGTCCGGGCGACCTCGCCGCAGGCGTAGAGGCCCGGGACGGTGGTCGCCCCGTCCAGGTCGGTGACCACGCCACCGATGGTGTAGTGGGCGGCCGGGGCGATCGGGATCGGCTGCTCGACCGGGTCGATGCCGTGGCTCCGGCAGGTGGCGACGATGGTCGGGAAGCGCTCGGCGAGGCGCTCGCCGACGCCGCGGCAGTCGAGGAACACCGATGCGCTGCCGCTCCGCGCCATCTCCTCCCAGATCGACCTGGCGACGATGTCCCGGGGAGCCAGCTCGCCGCGGGGGTCGGCGTCGAGCAGGAAGCGCCGCCCGTCCGCGTCCACGACCAGTCCGCCCTCGCCACGGACCGCCTCGCTGATGAGAAAAGCGGGGGCGCCCGCGAGCGCGAGGACCGTGGGGTGGAACTGGATGAACTCGACGTCGGCGACGTCGGCGCCCGCCTCGTAGGCGAGGGCGATGCCGTCGCCGGTGGCCCCGGCCGGGTTGGTGGTGTGGCGCCAGAGGGCGGATGCCCCACCGGTCGCGAGGATCACGGCCCCGGCAGTCACCCGCGCCCTCTCGCCGGAGGCGGGATCGCAGAGCTCGACTCCGACGCAGCCGGCACCGTCAAGCACCAGGCCGGTGACCACCTGGCCCTCGAGGACGGTGGCGGCGCTCTCGTGGAGGCGCTGCAGCAGGGCGGACTCGATGGCCGCCCCGGTGGCATCGCCGCCGGCGTGAAGGACCCGCGCCCGGCTGTGCGCCGCCTCCCGGTGGAGGTCGACGCGGTCCCCGTTGCGGTCGAATGCGACGCCCCAGTCGGCCAGCTGGGCCACCCGGTCCGGAGCCTCCTCGACCATCAGGCGGACCGCCCGCTCGTCGCAGAGGCCGCGACCGGCGGCCATGGTGTCCTCGAAGTGCAGCTCCGGGGAGTCGTCGGGGCCGACCGCCGCGGCGATCCCGCCCTGGGCGGCGGCGGTGCAGCCGTCGTCGGTGCTGCCCTTGCTCACCACCAGCACGCGGGCGCGCGAGGCGGCGGTGAGCGCGGCGGCCAGCCCGGCAACGCCTCCGCCCACGACCACGATGTCGGGGGCCGTTCCTCGAAGTCTGGCGGTCGCGCTCAGGGCGTCATCGCCTCGATGATGGCCCGGTTGCGGGCGTCGACCCGGACGATGCGGGGGGCATGCCGGCCCAGCTCGGCGTCGTCGTACTGGGCGTAGGTGATCACGATGGCGAGGTCGCCGGGGGTGCCCAGGTGGGCGATCGCGCCGTTCAAGCCCAGCTCTCCGGGACCGCCCTCGATGGCGTACGTGACCGCCCGAGCCCCGTTGGTCACGTTGAGGACGTGAACCTGCTCACCGGGGAGGATGTCGGCCAGCCGCATGAGTTCCGGGTCGATGCTGCAGGAGCCCTCGTAGTCCAGGTCCGCTCCGGTGACGGTGGCGCGGTGGATCTTGGACTTGACGACGGTGCGCAGCACGCCTCGCTCCTCTCCGAATCCAGGCCGAATAGGGGTCAACCCCCCAGACCGACGGCCAGCCTCTCATCGGTCCCCGGCGTGAGCACATCGATCAGCCGGGTCTGACCCATTCTAGCAGCGATCAGAATTTCGCACCGAACGTGCATGTTCGTGGCCGGTAGGAAGGTCTCGGCGTCGACCACGGCCACGTAGTCCACGGCCAGGCCGGGGCTCTCGGCGAGGCGCCGGAGGACCAGATCGCGGATCGCCTCCGCGTCTCTCTCCCCGAGCCGAAAGGCGTCGTCGGCAGCGGCCAGGGCGGCCGGGATGGCGAGGGCCTGGCGCCGCTCCGCGGGATCGAGGCGGGCATTGCGGCTGGAGAGGGCGAGGCCGTCCACGTCACGGACGGTGGGGCAGACGACGATCTCGGTCCCGGTGTCCAGGTCGGCGGCGAGGCGGCGGACCACGGCGCACTGCTGGGCATCCTTGTGCCCGAAGTAGGCACGGTCCGGCCGAGCCGTGATCAGGAGCTTGGTCACCACTGTGGCCACGCCATCGAAATGCCCGGGGCGATGAGCCCCCTCGAGGGTCTCAGCGAGCGCCCCCCCCAGATTGACCCGAGTGGCGAACCCCTCCGGGTACATGGTGGCGTCGGTCGGAACGTAGGCCAGGTCCACCCCCAGCTCGGCGCAGACGGCGAGGTCGGCGGCCAGGGGCCGCGGGTACCGGTCGAAGTCCTCGCCCGGGCCGAACTGGGTCGGGTTGACGAAGATGCTCACCACCGTCCGGTCGCACTCCGCTCTCGACCTCTGGATCAATCGACGGTGGCCGGCATGCAGCGCGCCCATGGTCGGCACCAGCCCGAGGCTCAGCCCGGCGGCCCGGATCCGATCGCACCGGCGGCGCAGCTCCTCCGGGCCATCGACCCGGGTGGGGCGTGAGCGCCGGTCAGCTGTATGTGTGGGCATCGTCCGGGAAGGTGCCGGCGGCCACCTCGGCCGCATAGGCACGGGTGGCGGCCACCGCCTCGTCGCCGAGCGGGGCGAAGACCTTGACGAACTTGGGCAGGGGGTCGCGGTTCAGCCCCAGGATGTCGTGGAAGACCAGAACCTGGCCGTCGCAGCCGGGGCCGGCCCCGATCCCGATGGTGGGGATGCTCAGGGAGGCGGTCACCGAGGCCGCCAGCGCCCCGGGCATCCCTTCGAGCACGACGGCGAAGGCGCCCGCCGCCTCCAGCTCCCGGGCATCGCTCTCGATCCGGGCGGCCACCTCCGCCTCCCTCCCCTGCACCCGGAAGCCGCCGAAGAGGTTGATGAACTGGGGGGTCAGGCCGAGGTGGCCCATCACCGGGATGCCCCGCTCGGTCAGCTTCGCCACCAGCTGGACGACCCGGCCGCCGCCCTCGACCTTGACCGCGTGCATCCCCGCCTGCAGGAAGCTGGCCGCGTTGGCGATGGCCTGCTCGTCGGAGGCGTGGTACGAGTTGAACGGCATGTCNNGCTGCGGATGGTCACTGGCATGTCGGGTCCTCCGTTGGGTGCGACGGATCGGGGCTGGTGGTTCGCTGCGGCACGGGCGCGGGCTGAGCGGAGGCTTCCGCACCAGGCGGCGGCATGGGGCTGGTGCTTCGCTGCGGCCCGGACGTCGGCACGCCCTGACTGGCGTGCCGCGTCCTTGGCTCGGCGCGGCTGCAATCCGCGCCTCCGCCAAGCCTTTGCTCAGCACGCAGCCCCGTGCCCCCTTGGCGGTGTCCATTCAGCATTTCGGAGATCTCCTCTCGTCCCTCCGGTCCTGCCAGGCGCAGGATCTCGCGAGTCAGGGCGCGGTAGAGAGCGGCGGTCTCGGGGCGCTCTTCGAGGGCGGCGAGGTGGCGGGCGACGGTGGCGATGTCGCCCCTCACCACCGGGCCGGTGAGCGCGGCGCGAGGGCCGACGCGTCGGGCGTTGGCCAGGGCACCCTCCATGAGGGCGAGTAGACCCTGCTCGGCGATGTCCGGCAGCAACCCGGCCATCACCAGCAGCTCGGCGGCGGCGGAGAGCACGGCGAGGGGGGCGTTGCCCGCGAGCACTGCGGCGGCGTGGTACAGGGCGCGCGTACCGGGGATCAGCTCGACCGGCCGGCCACCGAGATCATCGGCGAGGAGGCGGAGCGGCGCCCGGAGGGCGGGATCGGCGTCGATCGCCATCAAGGCCCCCCGGAAGAGCGGGGCCGATTCGGCGCCGGCGAGCGCCTGCAAGGGGTGCAGGCAGCCGACGCTCGCCCCAGTGAGGCGCAGCGCCGCAATTGCCTCGGCCCCGAGGCTCGCGCTGCAATGCACCACCCCGCGACCACCCAGGTCGGCACCGCTGGCGGCCACCGAGGCGGCAACCCCAGCGACGGCGGCATCGGGGACGGTGAGGAAGGTGAGGTCGGCGGCACGGATCGCCGCCAGCGCGGTGGGTGCGGGCCGGGCGCCGACCCGTGCCGCCAGGAGGCCGGCACGCCCCGGGTCGCGGCCGGCGACCGCGACGACGGACCGGCCGGCCGCGGTCAGGGCAGCCGCCAGAGCCCCGCCGGCTCGCCCGGCGCCGACGACCGCGATGGTGGCCGGCCAGCCCAGATGGACGTCGTTCGGGGCCGCGATCTCGCCACTCGGGGCTGTCACCGTCTCGGTCACCTCTGGATCCAAGCGGGCTGGGTGCGACCGTCCGGCTCCGAGCCGCGCCCTTCGCCTCGAGGCGCCGGTTGGCGTCCCCGGGCACGCGACCCTTCGGAGGGGATGGGCCGGTGCTGAGTGTACCGCGGGTCCGGGGCGGGTCCCGCCCGCCTCAGCTGGATCTGGGCCGGGGGGTGACCAGCGAGAGGCCGAGGAGCCCACCGTAGAGGATGTCCCAGCCGAGCGCGACAAGGTAGGCGACCCGCTCAGCGGAGACCGCATTGCCGAGCTGGCCGAGGGCGGAGACGACGCTCACCAGGGTGAGGGCGAGCAGGATCACCCGGAAGCCGAAGAACTTGGCCAGCCAGACGACGAGCGCGGTCGTCGCGAGCAGCACCACCACGGCGATGGCGGCGATATCCGGGGCCAGGTCGAAGGTGTGGGTGACCAGCCCCGCCGTGGTGTTCTGCTGGTACGTGATATGCGGGAAGAAGATGCCCGCGAGCATCACGGTCGCCGCTACGAGAACGGATGGGACGGCGATGGCGAGACGCACCCAGAGCACCCAATCCGTGCCGCTCGATTCCTCGGCCGCGGGGCGCCCCGCGTACCCCACCGGTGCCCAGCCGACCGCGGGCGGGTAAGCGGCGCCGACCGACGGGTCGGCACCGGGCGACGACATCTGGGCTGCAGCCGCGGGACTCCAGGTCTGGTCGACCCGAGCCCCCATCGGCGTGATCAGCGGCGCGCCACACGCGCGACAGCTCGTCGCTCGCCCGAGCGGCTGCCACAGCCAGCACTTGGGACAGGTGACGTCCGGCATCGAAGGGAGTGTCCCAGCCCCGCTATCCCGGCGGTGAACGGCCCGGTCGCGGATCAGTCGCAGCCCGCCCGCGGAGCGGGCCGGCGGACACCCCGTCCAGAGTGCCCGGTCGGGGTCAGACCCCGGCGGCGACCTCGCCCAACTCAGGCCCGGCCGGCTCCTGCGTGCCCTCGAACTCGTCGATGATCCGCTTCATCTCGGCCCCCTCCATGGTCTCGACCTCGGTCAGGCGGGCGGCCAGTACGCGAAGGATGTGCTCCCGGCGGCGGAGCACCTCCTTGGCCCGGAGGAAGGCGGTCTCGACCAGGTGGTGCACCTCCTGGTCGATCTCGGAGGCAATGTCCTCGGAGTAGTTGCGCTGCTCGCCGAGGTCGCGGCCCAGGAAGACCATCTCCTGGCGCTCACCGAAGGTGCGGGGACCCAGCTTGTCGCTCATCCCCCACTCGGTGACCATCTTGCGGGCGAGGTCGGTGGCCTTGCGGATGTCGTCGCTCGCCCCGGTCGTGATGTTGGCCTCGCCGAGGATGAGGTCCTCGGCGCAGCGTCCCCCGAGCATCTGGGCGAGCTGGTCAAGGAGCTCGGCCTTGCTGACCAGGTACCTGTCCTCGGTGGGCAGCGAGAGGGTCCAGCCCAGGGCCATGCCGCGGCTGACGATGGAGATCTTGTGCACCGGGTCGGTGTGCTCCAGGGTCATCCCGACCAGCGCGTGGCCCATCTCGTGGTAGGCGATGGTAGCCTTCTCCTTCTCGCTGATCATCCGGCTCTTGCGCTCGGGACCGGCGATCACCCGGGCGATCGCCTCCTCCAGGTGCGGCATGCTGACCAGCTTCCGGTTCTGGCGCGCCGCCAGGATGGCGGCCTCGTTGATCAGGTTGGAGAGGTCGGCCCCCGAGAACCCCGGGGTCTGCTTGGCCAGGACCTCGAGGTCGACGGCCGGGTCCAGCGGCTTGTTCCGGGAGTGGACCTCCAGGATGGCGCGTCGGCCGCGGATGTCGGGGCGGTCGAGCATCACGTGGCGGTCGAAGCGCCCGGGGCGGAGCAGGGCGGGGTCGAGGACGTCGGGTCGGTTGGTGGCGGCGATGACGATGACGTGGGTCGCGGTCTCGAACCCGTCCATCTCAACCAGCAGTTGGTTGAGGGTCTGCTCGCGCTCGTCGTGACCGCCGCCCAGACCGGCGCCGCGCTGTCGCCCCACGGCGTCGATCTCGTCCACGAAGACGATGCAGGGCGAGTTCTTCTTGGCCTGGTCAAAGAGGTCGCGCACCCGGCTGGCGCCCACCCCGACGAACATCTCGACGAACTCCGAGCCGGAGATGCTGAAGAAGGGCACGCCCGCCTCCCCGGCTACCGCCTTGGAGAGGAGGGTCTTGCCGGTCCCGGGAGGTCCGACCAGGAGCACGCCCTTGGGGATGCGAGCCCCGACGGCGGTGAACTTGTCCGGGTACTTGAGGAACTCGACGATCTCGCCGAGCTCCTGCTTGGCCTCGTCGATCCCGGCGACGTCCATAAAGGTGATCGACGGCTTGTCGCCGGCGACGAGCCGGGCCCGGCTGCGCCCGAAGGACATCGCCTGGTTGTTCCCCGACTGGCTCTGGCGGAGCATCCACCAGACGAAGAAGACCATGATCCCGACCAGCACGAGCGTCGGCAGGAGGCTGATCAGGATGGTGGTCAAGTCGCTCCCGGCGTTTGTGTAGTTGGTGTAGTTGACCGATTTGAAGTCGAGGTAGGCCTGGTCACTGTCGCCGACGGTGGTGGTGTACAGGCTCCCCGCATTGTCATACCAGGTGACCGTACTCCCGTCGCTGCTGATCTGGGTCTGCTTGCTGTTGGAGATGGCCGTGGGGGCGGTGTGGTTGGACCCCCAGGCTGCCACCGCCGCCTGCAGCTGGCCGCTCGTCATGGTGGTCGACGACGGGCCCGACCGGCCGTAGAAGACCAGGAGGACGACCACGACCAGGAGTACACCGAGCATCCAGGAAAACGGGCGCCGAGAGTTGCGCATCCGAGCCAGTCTATAGCAGGGGCTCCGAACTGCGCGGGAGCCGCGATCGTGGAGTGACAGGCTTGTTCCCGGTGGCACCCGGGCCGGCCACGCCACCTCCCCCCAGGAGATCGCGCTGCCGCAGCGCCAGGGTGGCCAGCCGGCGCCGCGCTCCCGGGAAGACGCCCTCCAGCGCGGGCAGGAGCTCGTGGCGCACCCGGCTGCGCAGGAAGCGGGGATCGCGGTTGCTGGGATCGTCGAGCGGCTCCAGACCGAGGGCCGAGCAGTAGTCCAGGGTCGCCTGGCGCCAGACGCGGAGCAGCGGGCGGGCCGACCTGCCCTCACGCTCCGCCATCGCCCTCAGGCTCCAGGGGGTGGCGCTGGTGAGAAGCCGCATCAGGACCGTCTCGGCCTGGTCGTCGGCGGTGTGACCGAAGGCGATGGCGGTGGCGCTCAGGCGGTCGGCGACTTCGGAGAGCCCAGCGTGGCGGGCCCGGCGGGCCTGGTCCTGGATCGAGGGGCCGTTCTCGACCTCGACCCTCACCGCCTCGAAGCCGAGGCCGAGCCGGCCGGCCAGGGCCGCGACCGGTCCCGCCTCGGCGGCAGACCCGGGCCGCAACCCGTGGTCGACGTGGACGACGTGGAGGCGCCAGCCGCGGGGCGGCGCCAGCCGGGCCAAGGCATCGACCAGGGCGGTCGAATCGGGCCCCCCGCTGCAGGCCACCACCACCGTCTCACCGGGGCGGATGACGTCGCGCCCATCGGCGGCGGAGGCGACGGCGCGGCGGACCCGGCCGACGGCGGCCACCCGCTCGCCCGGGGGCAGCTGCCGGGCCCACGTGGCGGTACCTGGATTCGAACCAGGGACATACCGGGTATGAGCCGGGTGCTCTACCACCTGAGCTATACCGCCGGAGGGAGCGCCGGGGGCCGGATGCTCGCCAGCGACGACATCGGCACCGACGCAGGGGGGAGGAGTGGTTGCGGCGGCTGGATTCGAACCAGCGACCTTCGGGTTATGAGCCCGACGAGCTTCCAATTGCTCCACCCCGCGATCGTGTGAGTCTTAATATACAACCAATTCCTCCTCAAGTCAAGGCACGTTTATCCCATCGATTTGCATCACGCGTGTCTGAGTGATATGAGGTCTTTTTTCAGTATTATCATGTCGTGAAGGAAGAATTCAAACAGATTGAATCGATTTTCTCTGAGAACGGAACGCTTGCGTCGATTCCGAACTACGAGCACCGACCGCAGCAACTGGAGATGGCGAACGCAGTTCAATCTGCCCTGCAGTCGAACTCTCACCTCATCGTCGAAGCGCCGACAGGCGTTGGAAAGAGCCTCGCGTATCTCGTCCCCGCAATACTTCACGCTGTGGTCAATGGCCGAAAGGCCATCATATCCACTCACACGAAGAATTTGCAGGAACAACTGCTCCTCAAAGACACGGAGCTTGCACGCACGCTGCTTCCGGTCAAATTCACCGCGGCATTGCTGAAGGGACGCAAGAACTACCTCTGCACAACACGACTGTCCAACGCCCTCAGCCATCACAAGCAGCTTTTCGACACAGACGAAAGCAGGGAGCTTGAACTTCTTGCTGAATGGGCCGAGTCCACAAAAGACGGCGATCTCGAGACCCTTCCCTTCCCGCTCAGCGCCAGCGTGCGACAACAGGTTTGCTCAGAACAAGGAGCTTGCAGCCAGCAGATCTGCGGCTCCGAATGCTTTTTCCAGCGTGCAAAGGCCCGGGCACGGACTGCCGACCTCATCGTCATGAACCACGCACTTTTCTTCACTCTTCTCGTGACGCAACCTCAGCGTGAAGGCTTCTTCTTCGACAATGATTTCGTGATCTTCGATGAAGCCCACACGCTGGAAGCCGTAGCCGGAACGGGAATCGGCAAGAATCTTTCGCGCTTTCAGGTCCTCTACGGGATTCACCGCCTTTTCAATCCGAGAACAAAAAAGGGACTACTCTCCAAGGTCCGAAAGAAAAGTGTCCGTCAACCGTGCATCGATGCAGAGGAGGCCGTTAATGAATTCTTCGATATGGTTACGGAGGCTGCACGTAGACTGAGCCCCACCTCCCCCACGATTCGGATCCGGGGACCGCACCTGGTTGCCAACCTCGCAGAAACCACGTTGCAGCTGCTCCTGGATCTTATCAAGGAACTGTCGAACGATTCCGATTCCAAATTGAACAAAGAGGAACTTACGATCGCCCAACGGCTCATCTGGGAATCTCAATTTCTCATCAAGCAGTTCCTTCAACAGGCAGATCCCTCGCTCACGTACTGGGTCGAATTGCCTGAACGTGGAACGAATAATGTCGTCCTGTGCTCGGCACCGACCGACATCTCGACGAGCGTCGGTCCGCTGCTCTTCCGCGAAAACACGTCCGTCATCCTCACAAGCGCCACACTGGCAGTCGGCGGCACGCTCGACTACATTCAGCGCCGGCTCGGCGCTACTCCGGCCGACACACTTATTCTTGACACGCCATTCAACTTCCGGCGCCAAATGCGAATTACGATCGGCGCAGACATGCCAGCCCCTGATGCTCCCGACTTCGAGCGCGAATTGCCCCAATGGATCCTGTCCAGCATTGGCCGGTCGCGTGGCAAAGCACTTGTCCTTTTCACAAGCGCGGCCCTCATGAAACGGATGGCCAACGTCCTGCGTCAGCCTTTGCGCGACGAAGGACTACAGTTGCTCGTACAGGGAATCGGGCCATCACGCTATGAACTGCTGCAGGAGTTCAAGCGCGACATTCATTCAGTGCTGTTTGGGCTAGATAGCTTCTGGATGGGCGTAGATGTACCGGGAGAGGCCCTTGAGCATGTTATCATCACACGATTGCCGTTTGCCGTCCCCGATCACCCGTTGATTGAAGCGAAGACCGAGTTCATTACGCAGCAAGGAGGGAACGCGTTCTTTGATTTCACACTGCCGGAAGCAGTCATCAAGCTTCGTCAAGGCGTCGGGCGTCTGATTCGCTCGACAACCGACAAAGGAATCATCACTGTCCTCGATTCGAGAATTGTTACAAAGCGATACGGCCAGCTCTTCCTCCGCTCCCTTCCTTCCTGCCCAGTCGACGTTGTTTCTTCAACCGGAGATGTTGAGGAGCATGAGCAGTTTGAGTAATGGCTCCCCCCCCTTGTTCATTTCAGATATCTTTGCGTCTAGAAGTTTAGGTCATCCCTCACACAATCACATTCTCTAAGCACGTAGATCAGGCCAATCCAAACGCGGTGTGCATCATTTGTGTTACTTTCTTTCCGAGAAAGAAAGTAACCAAAGGAATCTGTCCGAAATCGTAACCCTCGTGGAGAGCAACCCACCGCACTTGCCATACTTTCCATGCGGAAAGCAGGACTAATCTCAAGCAGAAGTTCAATCGCACGGAAAGTAAACGCACGTTCAGTCCGTCCAACGCACACCGCCGACGATTTCGGTGGCGCTGTCAAAAGAGGCCGGTTCGCATCTGACCATTACCTAATCCAAGATGCCAGTCGGTTTTGATACAGCTGAGTCTGATATCTTGCTGACAACATAACCTAGCGTGCGACATTTCTGCTTGTGGGGAGGCGGCGATACCACGTGCGATTAACTACCGGACGCTTTTAGTATAGAACCTTCGACGCACGTCCGGTAGTTACGGCATGCGGGAAGGGCGGCCCTCGGTGCGTTAAATGTCGCACTTTTGTTTCTTTCAGCCGCTTTCTTTCCTAAAGAAAGCGGCAACGAATATACCCCGATGATCGTCAAATATGCTCTCTCAGCGATCTGTCCCCTTTTTCTTGGGTCCGGCGATTCTTGAAATCACTTTTATTGAATCAGCGCAACGACGTATCCCTTGACCTCTTCAATCGTCAGGCAGCGGAATGCCAGAAGTAACATGAAATACACTGCCGTTCCCATGGCCAACGAAAGAAAGAGATTCACTGGAAACAGCAGAAGAACTCCCCCCATGAGGAGACCCGCGAGCAGGGGCTTCACCGTCATCCTCACAATGTGCATCAGACGAATGAACTTACACGAAGAGATAAAGTAGGACAACAACGCGAATTCAGACACCATGCCCACGATCGATGGTGCCACAAGCCCCAACACGGGAACCAGGATCAGATTACCCACGACTGTCAAAGCACCCGCCAGCACATATCCCACCATATAACTGCGTTGACTGCTTGAGGCCACGAGCGCGTTCTCAAATACCACGCGATAAATGACGAACACCACTGACCAGATGGAAAGCTGAAACACGATCACCGCTTTCTGGTACTCCGGCGCAAAGAGAAGACCGACAATCCGGGAGCCAAGGATGGTTCCGCCGATCCCCATCGGAATCGCGATGAGAACGAACAGACGAAAAAGCCTCTTTAAAGAATTGCCGAATTCGGTCATGGACTCCTTGTAAGATCGCGCCAAGAGTGGAAGAACAGCGTTCGACGCAGCAACGACGGCAAATGCCCAGATGAACAATACGATTTTGTACGACGCGGAGAAAAGCCCCACCATCTCATCCGTCATGAAAAGACCCAGGGCGATGGTTCCGAAGTTGTAGTTAATCTGGGTAATCAATGATCCGGCAGCCAACGGAACGGCAGCCACGAGAATCGTCTTCAATCCCGGGCGACTCAGGCTTCCCCAGAATCCTCCAAACTTCCGCACATACACAACAAGAAGAATACTACTGGCCGCAAGGATGCCTGCAACGTAGAATGCGGCCGCAGAGACCAGATGTTCTGTCCCCCTGAGGAACACGAACACCAGTCCGGCGAACACTATCCCCTTGAGTACTCTTCCCAACCCCACGTACTCCATTTCCTCAATACCTTGAAACACCCACTCGAGAAGGACAGCTGAGGGGAACAATGCGATGCCGAAGACTATGATAAGCAGTTGGACATCGGGTGACTTTCGAAGCACCAGAGCGAAGATCAGGAGCAGGATGAAGCTTCCGAATGCCAACAGAACCCTGAGAAAGGTGATATTCCGCACGTGAGCGGAGATGTCACCACGCGCTTGCGCAACAGTCCGGGTCCCAAGAGTCTGAAGACCAAAGTCTGCCAGGTAAAGGAAATAGAGCCCAACGACCTGTGCGAAAGCGAACTTGCCAAAACCTTCCGGCCCGAACAAGGAGGCAATGCGCACGAACGCAAGCAGAATAAACGCCTGACCGATGACGTTCGAGAGAAACAGAGAAAAGAAGTTCTTCGTGATTTTCTTTGAGATCAAAGCGAGTAGCCCTTTGAGGGACGAATTCGTTCTTGCCTTTGTCCTGAGAATCCGGACAGGTCCGGCAATACTCAGAAACAGCAGGCGAACGGTAACAGACATTCGCAGACGCAAAAGAGAACGTCAGGATCCGGTGACAACAACGCTTCTCCTGGAGTTCAACTGTTGTCAGGCAAAAGCCAGCTTCTCCTGCGGTCGCGGCGATGATGAGAAGAGGCCGTTGGAGAGCACCACAAGCATTGCGACATCAAACCAGAACATTTCAAGATACCAGAAATCATCTGTCGAGAGCAGCAACAAGAAGCTCACGGTACTCCAAAGGTAGACGCGGACGAGAGGATTTCTGTCGATTCGCTTCTTCGCGCGGCCCAAGATGTTCTTCAGGAAGAACAAAAACGGGATGATGCCGAAAATGCCGATATCCGTCAGGAACGTGAGCCATACATTCAATGGAGTTGCCATCACAAACTTGTCGACGCCGCCGTGGATCGGGTAGAGAAATGAATAGAACCCGGGTCCGACACCGATCAGCGGAGATGATAGCACAACAAGCAATCCAACGTAGACTCTGAACAGGCGATCAAGCGTGGAGACATCGCCTAGCCGAAAAACACGATCGACTCGGCCAATAAGCAGACTCCCCACGGGAGTGAGAAGGATAAGGCCGGAGCAGAGGAGAGTGAATACTGTGATCCAGAGGAGCGTCCGCGAACCGGCGAAGGTTGTGCCGAACAGGATCATCATGAGTATCGCAATGGAAAAGATCGCCGTCAACGAAAGATTAAAGAGGATCGCCAGAACGAAGATCCCGAGCAGCGTCAAGTGGATTTTTTTGCTTACGATGATAGCATTCTGCATGTACGAGAGCACGACCTTGATGAACAGCGGAACGAGGAAGAACCCAAACGCTGAAGGTTCCGAAAAAATTGCGGCAGCACGATACACCCGCGAGCTGCCGAGACGCAAAAAACTGGAACCCATCTTGAACGTCTCATTCGTCCCCTCAATACCAACGAATCCTCCCCATGAGAAAAATGTCGCCGTGACGTACTGTGCAATACCAAAAAGAGCGATAACGGTGCCGATCGCGATCTGCGCCACGAAAATACGTTTGAGCATTTTGCTGTCGGCGTCAGCAAGAAAGTTGATGAACAATCCATAGACGATGACAATGTAGATGACCCGGACGAGAGTCGTGACGGCCCGTTCCGGAGGCGTGCGGCCAAGCAAAGTCATCGGTAGGTCGGCGAAAAGAATAATCATTGTCCCTATAACATACGCAGCCAAAAAGAACAGAAGAGAATAACTTGAGCTGTCGAGCCAGAACCGGAATCCGCTGTGTAAGAACTGAACGATAAAAAGAAGCAACATGATCCCCACTATCCAGAGCGCCGGCCAGTCGCGAGTGGTGACAAGCGCGAACATGTAAAACGGACTCACCAGGAGGTAGAGATACACCATCCACTCTTTGAGAGGCAGATCGAAGAGTGAGGACTCCGGTTGATATGTTCGAGTCGCCGAGGTCATGGCGTGTCGCCGATCCGATTCCTACTTAAACCAATTGCGGGGATTCAAGGACGTCCGGATTTCGCGGATCTTCTCGCGATCCTCCTCCAGGGCTCCCTGCTTTGCCCGCTCCAGATAATCGACGAAAAACGTGAGCACTGTTCCGATGATGATGCTCACGAGGAACACGATAGCAGTGACAAGAAGCCTCCGTGGTTTGGATGCCTTTTCTGGCGGAGTGGCACGGTCAAGAATCAGCATCGAAGGAGTATCCCGCTGTTCTTCGATCTTTGCCTGTTCATACAGTGGGAGCATCAGCTCCATGATTTTCCCCTGAAGTTCAACCTGTCGGAAGAATCGGAAATACTGCACGCCGAGCTCGGGAGCTCTGTCGAACGGCGGGAATATCTGAAACTGACCTTTTGCCCTGTCATCTCCCACCTGAAGAGTAGACATCTGTTGCCGCAAGGCGCTCACTTCCAACATCATCCGCTCCCGGAGTTCATTGTTCGGGGTTGTCGTCTTCGAAAGAATGCCGAGCTGGACCTCTCGCAATGCGATTTGCGATTGAACGTCGGCTGCCGCCTCGATGCCCGCCTTGAGTTGTTCGGGGATAGAATAAATCCCTGTCCGTTTCTGAAACACCTTGAGACTATCCTCCGCATTGCGGAGGTCCACGATATTTTGCATATACCGGTGCTCAAGAAACTCACGGTTGCTTTTTGCTTCTGCGGTGGACATTTCGATATGGATCTTGTCGAGCATTTCGACGAAGTAGTTCGCCATATCCGCAGCGCGCTGCCGATCGGTATCATACATCGTAATCTCAAGAGACACTTCCTCTTTGCCGAGGGCGATCGTCATGTTGTCGTCGAGTTCCTTGACAGCATCGTACTTCGTTGAAGCGCTATAGACATGCATGAGGTCAAACCGATCAATCACCGCGTCCATGCAACGCCGACTTTTGAGAATCGCCTGATACTGCAATAGTTCATCAGACACCTGCCCCCCGAGACCCAGGCTTCTCAGGGAAGAAGTGGCGCCGGAACGAAGCACAGAACTTAACATGCCAAGTGAATTCTGTTGTTTCGGTGGCATGATCACCGTCGTTGCTTTGAACCACTTCGACATGACCAGGAACAACAAGATCGCAGCCACGAGCACGCAAATCGCGACAAATTGAAATATGAACTTCCTATGCTTCGTGATCACGACCAGATAATCGAGGACATTCACGGTTTTCAGGCCAGTCGGTTCCTGGTTGTGTGGTTTCTCACTCATCGTCATTTAGGATTCTCCTTAGAATCTCACAAGCGGTCAGCGCCCTCCAGGCAAGTCTGCCCGGCGTGGTCGTTAGCGATTCCCCTGTAGCGCAATTTTGGGGATATCATTCCTAGGGTTTAACATATTTGGCTAGAAAATCTGCCGGAAGTTCCATATTCGGGACCACTGGTTCAAATTCGTATCCTAGCGGACCAAGAAAAGCGATACAAGCCGCTAGCAATTCCTCCGAGTGTATCTCTATAAGGATTATCGGCCTTGATTTTCGGAGCGTGTCTAATGCTCCCTTCAGGACAGAAAGTTCTGCACCTTCAACGTCGATTTTTAACACGTCTGGTTGAAGACGGAGTCGTTCTGCAACAGCATCGATCGTAACAGTCGGTACGACAGAGACATATTCGTTGATGGCTGGTTCAGACACGGTGCCGGATAGGATATGTCCTTCGGCGCAATTCTTGCCCGACGAAAAGGCCGCAAGAGATTCTGAATCCGAACATGCCGCCGAAATTATGGTGACATTATTCGCTTTGTTTAAACTAACGTGTTGATAC
>PMYJ01000073.1 GCA_003170875.1 Candidatus Dormiibacterota bacterium
TGATCGACGTCAGGCCGTAGCCTGAGCTTTTTCGTCTCTACCGCTTACGCGGCGAGTGCGAGAGGTGCGTTGTTCGCACGTATATCTTTCCCGGTTTTACGAGCCCGGGGCTCGGCCCGCCATCACACGACCCATGACCCCGTCGAAACCATACGCCCCCATGTGAGATCGCTCAGCCCTTCGTGCGAGGCTGCTGATCCCATGATGACAGCCTCGCCGGTGGAGGGCACCGGCCGTCAGACGTCCAGCGCGGCGAGCCGGGCCAGCGTGATGCGGATCGCCTCGGGATTGCTGTCCACGATGAGGTGGCGCCGACCCAGGCGCACCGCCGCCACCGCCGCCGTCCCCGATCCGCCGAAGAAATCGGCCACCAGGTCACCGGGATTGCTCGAAGCCCGGATGATCCGCTCCAGCAGCCGGAGCGGCTTCTGGGTGGGGTAGCCGGTGCGCTCCCGCCCGCTGGTGGGGACGATCGTCATCCACCAGACGTCGGTGGGGAGCTTGCCGCGTGCCGCCTTCTCCGGGCCGACCAAACCCGGGGCCATGTAGGGGATGCGGTCCACGGCGTCGCGGTTGTACACCCAGGTCGCCGACCGCGCGTACCAGAGGATGTTGTCGTGCTTGCGGGGCCAGCGGTCCCGGGCGCGGCCGCCGTAGTCGTAGGCCCAGATGATCTCGTTGAGAAAGCGCTCGGGCCCGAAGATCTCGTCGAGGAGCGTCCGCACGTGGTGGACGGCGTGGTGGTCGAGGTGCACGTAGAGCGAGCCGCGGGGTGCCAGGACCCGCTGCATCTCGGCGAGCCGCACGGCGAGGAAGGCGAGGTACTCGTCGAGGCCCATCCCGTCCTGATATTCGTGGGCGGAGACGGTCTCCCACCGGTACGTCCGGCCACCGAAGCCGACCCGGGTGCGGGTGCCCGCGCCGGTGCGGATGGAGTCGAGGCGGCGAGTCTGGCCGGTGCCAAAGGGGGGGTCGATGTAGATGAGGTCCACGCAGCCGTCCGGAAGCGCCCGGAGGACGTCCAGGTTGTCGCCGAGCACCACTCCCTCCCGTACGCCGGCGGGTGTGGGGCGCTCCGGGGGCTCGTCAGCGATCACGCGCTGAGTATCACATCCGGTGCCGAGGGGCCTCCGCGGCCCTGGCGGCNNCATTCGTCACGAATATTTCGTCACGACGGGAGATTTGCAGAAGACACACCATGCCTGGCCTCCTTGCGAGCCACACCGGGGGTCCCCCGTTCTGACAATGGTTGACGCATCAACCATTCGGGTATACGGTTGCTGTAACACCCGACGCCCACACCGGGAGAGCCCTCATGCCCGCCGTCACCGTCCCCGACCTCCTCGTCCTGCCCCGCATCCCGCGGCCGGACCGCAGCCGGGAGGCGTCGCGCTCGGTCGTCTCCGTCACCTCCGCGCCCCACGGCCTGGAGGGCGAGGGATTCCCGGTGCGGCGCGCATTCGCCGGGGTCGATCTCGCCGCCCTCGACCCCTTCGTTCACATGGATCAGATGGGAGAGGTCGAATACGCCCCGGGCGAGCCCAAGGGCACTCCCTGGCATCCCCATCGGGGATTCGAGACCGTGACCTACATGATCGACGGGGCGTTCCAGCACCAGGACTCGACGGGCGGGGGAGGTCTGATCACCAACGGGGCCACCCAGTGGATGACCGCTGGCGCGGGCATCCTCCACATCGAGCGCCCGCCCGAGGAGATGATCGCGAGCGGTGGCCTGTTCCACGGCATCCAGCTCTGGGTCAATCTCCCCGCGGCCAAGAAGTGGGTGCCGGCGCGCTACCAGGACATCGGCGCCCAGCGCGTGACCCTGCTCACCTCCGCCGACGGCACCAGCCTTGTCCGGGTCATCGCCGGCGACGTGGCCGGTGAGAGCGGGCCCGGCGTGACCCACACCGCCATGGCGATGGTGCACGCGACGCTCACCCCCGGGGCGGTCCTGGAGCTGCCCTGGGCGGCCGGCTTCAACGCGCTGGTCTACGTCCTCTCGGGCCGCGGCTCGGTGGGGGAGGGGCAGGCGGAGGTCCGCGCCGGGCAGCTGGCCGTGCTGGGGAGCGGTGACTACGTCACCCTCGCCGCCGCGCTCCGCCAGGAGAGCCGCGCCCCGGCGCTGGATGTCCTGGTTCTCGGCGGTCAGCCGATCCGAGAGCCGGTCGCCGCCTATGGGCCGTTCGTGATGAATCGTCAGGACGAGCTTGCCCAGGCTTTCGATGACTACCGCGCCGGCAAGCTGGGGACCATTCCCGCGGACCACATCGGCAGCGCCTGATCAGCGGACGAGCGGGATCCCGGAGGCGATCAGCACCCACTCACCGGCCCAGACGCCGCCGTGGTTGGTGTCGGTCGTGTACGAGGTCGCGAAGTCGGACCAGGACATGGTTTCGGCGCCGTCCGAGTCCGCGGGAGGGGTGGCGCTGACGCCGAAGGCCAGCGGGTTGGCAAAGGTGACCGCGAGCGGCGGCGCATCCGCGCCGCCGGAACCGAGCTGCACGCCGGTGATCAGCACGTAGTGGGTGGCGCCGTAGATCATCACGATCACCGGCTGGTGCAGCATGGCGACGCTGTGGGAGATGACGCTGCCGGCCGCGGCCAGGGTCGGCTGGGGGGCGTCCCCGATACCGCTCAGGTGTCCGTACTGGGCCAGGGTGACCGCCACCGCGTAGGGGGAGGCGTTCCACTGGGCGATGGTGTAGCCGTCGTTGTGCGAGGTCTCGTAGCTCCAGAACGTCTGCTGGACGGCGTGGTCGTCTCCCGACGGGAGGGCGATCCCGTCCGCCTGGAGCCACATCTCGATGTCCGCCGGGTCGCACCAATCGCCGTCCTGCTGGGAGTGGTAGCTGTAGTCGAGCTCGATCGCGCCGGGGGGGCTGACCACCGCCGACGCGTTGGCCGGGGAGTTCGAGGGGATCAGCACGGACGCGCAGCCCGCGAGCAGCCCCACGCTGGACGCCAGCGCGATCGCGATCGGTCGGGAATGCCTCATCACCCACTCGCAGCTTAGAGCTCAGACCTTTCGATCACGTGAGACAACGCTGAGACGATCCGGCGGGAGGCCGCTCCGGCTCAGATCGCTGGGGGCCTGAAGCGTTCAGCCTGGTCGACGAGCTCGCGGCTGCCCTCCTCCAGCTCGCCCAGCATCTCGCCCCGGGTGGCGGCGTCCCACGCGGGCCACGCGATGCCGATCAACTCGAGTTGGGCGAGCACCGCTTGGGCGGCGGCGCGGACGTCATGACGGGCCACCAGTTGGGGGTCCGGGTCGCCAGCGGCCGGCCGGAACCAGGTCGCCTGTGCCTCGCAGGCCTGGAGGGCTTCGATGGCGGCCGTCCCGGCTCGCGCCAGACGGCCGGCAACGTGACGGTCGGTGGGCGTGCCCTGGTCCGCGGCCGCCCTCGCCGCCTTCAGGGCCCACTCCAGAGCCTCGGCGTCGGACACGGCCTGATTGTGCCAGCGTTATGAGCGGTCGAGAGGCACGACGAAGTCCTACGCTACGTTGCGATGGCCTTTCCCTCGCGGCCGGCCCTGCCCCGGCCACCGATCCGACATCCCGGCCGCGTCCGGCGCTGGGCGATCCCTGTGCTTGGCGCGGTCACGCCGGTGGCGCTGATCGTCGTCAACATCGCCGTCTTCATCGTCAAGCACCTGGCCGCCTTCCGGTGGTCGATCGCCATCCTCGCCTTCGTGAGCGGGATGATGCTCAACAGCTGGATCGGGCTCAAGATCTACCGCCTCTTCCAGAAACGCTACCGGGAGCACGCCCTGGTCTCCGACGTCAACCAGGATGTGGTCCTGATCGGCGGCATGGCGGTGATCATCGCCATCTCGTTCGTCACCGCCCTCTTCTGCTACCTGGGGCTGTCGAACGAGGCCAGCCTGCCCAACGCCACGACCTTCCTGACCGGCATCTTCGCCATCGCGGTGCCATTCACACTCCAGTTCATCTTCACGCGCGTGCTCGGGGGCAGTCGCGCGGGTCGGGCCGCCAACCTGCCGGCCAACCCCTTCCCGACCGCGCTCCCGCCACCGCCGCCGCCACCGCCGCCACCGGCGCC
>PMYJ01000257.1 GCA_003170875.1 Candidatus Dormiibacterota bacterium
GTACTGAGTGGGCGCAAACTGACCGAGGGTGAAGGGCCCAGTCCCGACCGGATGGTCATTTGTGTACGCCACCGGATCGGAGATGGAGGCCCACAGGTGCTCCGGCACGATCGGGACTTGGGCGATGGTGTCCGCGAAGGGGACGTCCGGGGACTTGAGTGTGATCGTGACGTCCTTGCCCGACGCGGAAACGCCGGTGATTGCGCTCCAGATGCCGGTGCTGTCGAGGGCCGGGTACTTCTTGAGCAGGTTGAACGTAAAGACGACGTCTGCCGGAGAGAAAGGCTTGCCGTCGCTCCACTTCACGCCCTGCCGGATCGTGTAGACCAAGGTCGTCGGATCCGCAAATGTGTACCCGGTAGCGAGGAACGGCGTGTACACGCCGCTGATTGTGCTGGGAATCTCAAGGGGCTCGTAGATCAGACGCGTTCCACCGAGTTCGGCCGCCTGGAGGGGGTTGAAATCCTCCACCAGGGTGGGGTTACCCNNCCCCCGCCACTACTACTCGTACTACTCGTACCGGACGAGCAGCCAGCCAGGCCAATCATCGCTACCACCGTGACAGCTCCCGCTGCCGCGACTCGCCCCGATCTGCATCTTAGGAACATGCTCGATCTCCGATACCTGAGAGCTTCAGTTGAGTGCCTACCGAATCGACATCGTCTCCATCGAGAGGTACGTCCTTGCGGCCCAGGACACGGGATCATCCGCGAAGTGCCGCTGCATGGCACGGTTTTGGAGCGCGTTGTCCAGAGATGCCATGATCATAGACTGATCGAGCACCAGGTAGCGGTGGCCGACGGCGCCGGTCGTTGGGCTGACGGCATCGAAGAAGCCGTCGGAACCGTAGAGTCCGGGGTAGAGGCTGCGCAGGTTCTGGATGTTGGCGTACGCCTGCCGCGGCACCACATCCAGGGCAAGGAAGGATGCGTACGGCGTGACGACGTCCTCGGTGGCGCACCCGTGGCATTGTGACAGTCCCTCGTTCGGGTGTTCAGCGTTGGCCCCGGTGCCGTAGTAGGGGAACGTCAGGCCCTCGACGCCGAAGCTGCCGTAGTCACCGCTGTCGTCGGCGGTGCTGGATGGAGACATCCCCCAGACCGAGTAGCCAAGCTTCTGGGTCGCATACTGGATCTGGACCTCGGCGCTGCGCAGGTCGGCGAGACCGAAGCGGTTTGGCCCCCAGGAGGTCTCGGGCACCACCTCGTTGGCCATGAGGGCCTCGAACATGCCACCCGAATAGGTCGGGATGAAGGTCAGATCGCTTCCGGGATAGGTGTAGTGCCCCTCCCACACCAGGAACTGCTGGCCCGACTGCGGATCCGCGTAGGTCTGCCAGTGGCCGCCCATCGGCCACTGCCCCTGCCAGGAGAAGTCGGGGTCCGTGGCCTGGCAATCGGGGTACGGAGCCGGCGGTGGAAGTTCCCGCCAACTGCGCCACCACACATTCCCGGGCATCTGGCGCAGCCCCATACCGATGTAGGCGGAGATGCGGGGATCGCTGTAGAGAGCTCCGTTGTGGTAGTAGTGTTCCCAGTTGTCACCCTGACTCGGCGGCAGCCCGACGTAGTAGCCGCCGAACATCTGACCGGTCGGCTGATTGCCAGGAACGTTCGGATTGGTGTTGCAGTGCGTCTCCGGACCATTGTCGTAGAAGAGGCCGAAGTTCATCGGGCTGAGGAGGCTGTCCACCAGGTGCTTCAGCTCGGGCATGGCCTCCCGGACAACAATCAAGCCCGACGCGTACCAGCCGTTGTCAACGTTGGAGACGAAGTAGCAGTTGTCGAAGGTCGGCGTGGTCTCCACTGAACAGTCGATGTCGCCGGGATTCCTGATGGTGTCACCGTTGGTGGTGTCATACCACTGGTAGAGGAATCCATCGTAGCGCTTCAGCGTCTGCACCTCGGTCAGCGTCGACTCCAGCAGTGCGTCCGCCTGGGAACGTCGGATCAGACCGAGGTCGTTGGCGGCGACGACGGCCCAGAGGTAGACCCCGATGTCGGCGGCCGAGGTGTAGTCGCCGTGAGCGGTGGGTGTGGACGAACCACCGGCAAAGGTGACGTTGTCCATCGGCAGATGCGTATTCGGATCAACGTCGGCGCTGTAGAAGTGCCAAGTGGCCCGGGCGATGCTGAACAGGTTCGCCTGCTGCGCGCTGGTGAGACCGCCGTAGTTCTCGACGGAGCTTGCCGCCCCGCCGGCGGCACTCGCCTGCAACGGCGCCAACGTCAGCGCGATGAGNNCCAGCGCCTCATCTTCTCCGAGCGGAACGATCTCTCTCTTCTCGTCACAGGCCTCGGCTCGTCCTCATGGCTGTCCTCTCCCTTCCGGCGCGACCGATTCGGCGCCCTCGCGCTCGAGACGCAGGCGAGCCACCCCGGGCATCGGCAATTCCGCCTCCAGCTCGGCGCTGCCCGCTCGGATCTCGAACTCGTCCAACGCGACGTCCCGGCGCAGCGCACCACCTCGTAGATGGTCAACCGTTCTGTCACGTCGCCCTCGCACGCGGCACTTCACCCAAGGGCCAACGGCCTGGGCGAGGTCCCGGCCGCCCGCGCCGTGAGTGGCCGCGATGAGAATGGCGTGTCCGGCGGCTCGGGCGGACCGCTCCGCGCCCCGGATGACCTCATCCGAATACAGGAGGGTCTCGTGACCAGACTCGGTACTAGGATCGTCGAGGTCGGGAAAGATCAGCCCGATGACCCCGTGCGGCCTGCTGGCGAGCCCGCGGGCCATCCCGTTGGACGCGTATCCGACGGCCTTGACTACCGCCAGTAGCCGCTCGCGCTTAGCCGGGGCCACCACCGCCTTTCCCCCAGTACCTGCGACACGGACGAGATCCTTCTTGAAGTGGCTACAAGCGCTCGCAGCCGCACGTAGCATGCTCCGAGCCCCCCTGCTCGTCAACTTCCCGCATCCTCGCCGGCTTGCAGAGCGAGGCCTGCTCGCGGTGGCCAGGCGGGGCGGCGGCCGGTGAGCCTCTGGGCGACACACGACCCCAGCTGCGAGGGTGCCGTGGATCCGCGGGCTCGGCCGCACGCCCGACCTCAACCAGCCCGCGCGGCGCGGTGTGTCCCGGTGGTGCGGGGCGCGCCCACCTGTCGCTTGCCACC
>PMYJ01000069.1 GCA_003170875.1 Candidatus Dormiibacterota bacterium
TCATAACCCCCCCCTCCCTGCGGGGGAGGCCGGCCTCTGCTGGCCTCCTCCGTCCCCTCCCTCCACGGCGCGTCCCCCCTCCCGCCGCTTCCCGCGGCGACCCGTCGCAGCAACCGTCCCACCCCACGTCCAGGCAACTCTCCATGCACCTTCACCCTCTCCGCGACCGCGGCGACGCCGATCCTTCCGCCGACGCCCTCCCCCTCAACGCGACCTCGTCGCGGCGGGACAGGAGGCGGCGGGGCGGACCGCGCACGCCGCTCCCCCTGCTCCCGATCATCGCGGTCTGCGCGGGGATCGGACTCGCCTACGTCAGCCAGACCGCCCAGGCCACCCAGGCCAACTATGACCAGACCTCCCTGATCCACACGCAGCAGCAGCTGACCCTGGAGGATCAGCAGCTCGGCAGCCAGCTCGCCGAGCTCTCCGCCTCGGCGAGGATCATCGAGTCGGCGCAGCGGCTGGGGATGGTCACCGGCGGGACCTGGGCCTACGCCGTCGCGCCGGCCGCTCAGGTGGCGACTCCGCCCGCCACCGAGCTGGCCGCGCCGTCCACCCAGTCCGGCAGCTCGGTGCTCGGCGAATTCGGCTCCGCCCTNNCTCGGTGTCTTCGGCGGCCCGGCGTGAGGCGCCGCGGCCGCGGCGGCCACGGCATCGATGAAGCTCCCCTCAACCGCGACTGGGCCGGACGCGACTGGCTGCCCGAGGCGCTGACGGCGAGTGATCGCCGCGCGGGTCGCGGCTCCAACCCCGGCTCGGGACCCGGCCGGATCCCGCGTGCGGGCCAGCCGGGCGCCACCCCCTCCCGCGCCGCGGGGCCGGCGACCGCCTCCGGCAGGACCGCGGTCGCCACCCCCCCTGCGACGCCGGGCACCGCCTCCCCGGGCAACCATCGGGCGTCCCTCGGCGGGCCCGGAGCCCCCCCACCGGCGGNNCCGTCGCCAACCCCCCGGCGGCGCCGGGTACCGCCTCGGCGGGCAACCACCGGGCCTCCCTCGACGGGCCCGGAGGCCCGCCGCCGGCGTCGCGCGGGTGGTTCGTGGGGGAGGGGCCCCAGGTGCGGGGACGCGCCATCTGGCTGATGCTCTGCTTCGCTTCCCTCGCCGTCCTCCTGCTCGGGCACCTCTTCCAGGTTCAGATCGGTGAGCACACCGCGCTCGCCGCTGCCGCCGCCAAGGAGGACAACATGAACTTTGTCCTCACCGCCCACCGTGGCGAGATCCTGGACAGCGACGGCCAGGTCCTGGTCGGCACCGTCGCCACGTACTCCGTCTACGTCGATCCCGCCCTGACCCCCGCGGACAGCCGCGACCAGGCCGCGGCCCAGATCGCCGCGGTGCTCCGAATCAGCGAGAGCCAGGTCGTCCAGGTGCTCTCCGAGCCCAACCAGTACGCGTTCCTCGCCGACCATGTGAGCGAGACCGTCAAGGATCAGCTGTCCCTGCTCAACGTCAACGGTCTCATCCTCACCGAGGAGGACGAGCCGGTCTACGAGCCGTCGGCGGTTCCAGGAGAGACATCCGCGGCCAACCTGCTCGGCTTCGTCAACGCGAGCGGACAGGGACAGTACGGGGTGGAGGGTTACTACAACTCCCTCCTCACCGGCAAGAACGGTGAGGCTTCGGAGATCAAGGACAGTCAGGGTTACGCCATCTACCTCAACCAGGCTCACAACGTGCCCGCCCAGGACGGGGACAACCTCCAGCTGGGCCTCAACTCCCAGGTCCAGTACTGGGCCGAACAGGCGATCGCGGAGGCGGTCACCAAAGACAGCGCCCAGTCCGGGGAGATCCTGGTGATGAACACCCACACCGGGGCGATCCAGGCCTGGGCCGACTACCCCAGCTACGACGCCACCGACTACGCGTCGACACCCATCGCGGACTTCAGCGACACCTCCGTCGACGGGCTCTACCAGCCCGGGTCGGTGATGAAGACGGTCACCTTCGCCGGTGGCCTGCAGAATAGCGCCATCACCCCCGGGTACACATTCGACGAGCGGCAGACCGTTGTCGACGGCATCCTCATCCACGACTGGGATGACCGGAGCCACGGCCAGGTCACCATGCAGCAGGTCCTCGACATGTCGCTCAACAACGGGGCCATGAAGGTCATGAACCTGGAGGGGCCCAACGCCTTCTACACCAACATGCTGGCGTTCGGGATCGGCGCGCCGACCGGCGTGGACCTGGCCGGCGAGGCCAACCAGCAGATGGCATCGCAGAGCAAGCTCTCCATGCTCGACTACAGCGAGATGGCCTTCGGCCAGAGCGTGGCGGTGACCCCCGTCGAGATGCTCGCCGCTGTGAACGCCGTGGCCAACGGCGGGGTGTGGGTGCAGCCCCACGCTGTCGACTCCGTCATCGACCCCACCACCGGGACCACCACCCCGGTGGTGCCGACCACCCGCCAGGTGATCTCGGCGGCGACGGCGTCGACGCTCACCACCATGATGACCCACGTCGTCGACGACTCCGACGGTGAGGGCTTCGACGCCCGCATCCCCGGCTGGACCGGCGAGGTGGCGGGCAAGACGGGGACCGCCCAGGAGCCCATCGACGGCCAGATGACCGGGAGCGTCGTCTCCTTCGTCGGCTACCTCCCCGCCTCCGACCCGCAGTTCACCATGATGGTGGTGATCAACGAGCCGCAGGTCCCGGCCGCGGACGACTTCGGCTCCCTGCTGGCCGCCCCGGTGTGGCGGCAGATGGCCGAGCAGATAATCGACTACTACCACCTGACCCCGTGACGGCGCCCACACCCGGGGACCGAAGCTGACGTGGTCGACGTCGCCACATCCTCCCCAGACTGGCGTCCAGAGTCTGAGGGTCGAACTTGTCGTCACCGGCTGCCGGGCATGTGGTGAGCTCACCGACCACCACACGATCACCCAGTTCGTACAGGTCGACGCGCAGGAAGTCGATTCCCCGTCCTAGATGAGAGGCGAAGTCCAGCATCCGATCGAGGTTCGGGGGGCGGGGCCAGTCAGTACGGTCGGGGAGTCGGTATACCCATCTGGCTTCGATGAGGGTCCAGTCGGGTCGCCTCATCATCACGCGGTGGTCGGTGAAGCGCCCCGTGTGCACTTCGATCATTACCACCTGCCCGTCGAAGGTGAACAACTTGAAGTCGGGAGGGGGAGTGGATCCATCCTGGCCGCGAAGAAGCTCCTCTGCAAGCAGAAGTCGTCGAGCGCCCTGGTAGCCCCACTCGAGCTGACCCCAGGCGTAATCCGTCGCCAGCCAGGACTCAGCCTCACGCAACTGGTCCTCCGACAGAACCTGGGCCTCAGTCACGAACGTGACCATTCCGGAGCCATGGTTCGCCTTCAGCACATACGGCCCTTTCCGTGCCCTGAACTCCGATGCGCGCTCGCCTACGGCCAGCAATTGAGGGAGGTTTTCTGCGCCGAGGCGCTCGGCAACGTAGTCGCGCATTCGTAGCTTGTCGCAGAAGATCTGGTACGCCGGGTCACGAACCCGCAAGCGCCGATAGGCGAGCTTGTCGTTGAACGTCATCCGGTCCCACGCCGCGAGTGAGAGCGACTGCCCCAAGAGTCGCCGGCTCACCCACTCGAGCCGAAGCAGGGCATCAAACGACAGCATACGGCGTTGCGCCATCCGGCGGATCAGCGGACGGACGAGATTAGCCTGCCAGCGAGGATGACTCCCTTCTCGAACCTTCCTCGCGTAATGGCGGCCTCTGGAGAACGCGCGGCGGGCTTGGGACAAAGCGCTCACTCACGGCCCCTCACCCGTGCTCCGCGCCGATCTCACCCAAGTCGGCACCACATTGGTTTCATATGGTACCCACAAGAGTGCCCGCAGGAGCAGCGCTCGCCTCACCGGCGAAGGGTCGCTCGCCGCGCGACCGTGGGCTGCCGCTCCTCCGCGGACGACAGCTCACCCTGGTCAAGGGCGGTCGCGGGACGGTTCGGCTGCTACCCACCTCACCCCCTGAGCCTCCCGCCTTCTCCGCGCTCCCCCCGGCTGTGGCACCATCCGGCGGTGCTCCGCGCCGATTCGCTCGCCGACCTCCTCGGCGGCAGGCTCGAGGCCGCGCCGGGCGCCCGCCTCGAGATCACCGACCTGGTCAGCGACTCGCGAAGGGTGACCCCCGGTGCGGGCTTCGTGGCCCTGCCGGGTGAGGCGATGGACGGCCACGCCTTCGTGGCCGATGCCGCCCGCCGGGGCGGCGCCCTGGCGGTGGTGGGGGAGGCCTTCCAGCCGGGGCCGGAGGCGCCGCCCCTCCTCATCCGGGTCCCCGACACCGGCGTCGCGCTGCGCGCCGCGTGCTCCCGCCGGATCTCCCAGCTCGGGGCCACCGTGGTGGGGGTGACCGGTTCGGTGGGCAAGACCACCGCCAAGGAGATGTGCGCGCTGGCCCTCGCCGGGCGGCCGACCGCCAGGACCCCGGGGAACCTCAACACCTGGACCCAGATCCCGCTCTACGTGCTCCGGCTGGAGCCGCCGGTCGAGCGCCTGGTGGTCGAGATGGCGATGACCGCTCCCGGCGAGATCGCCGACCTCGCCGGCTTCACCCATCCCACCTACGGGGTGCTGCTCAACGTCGGCCAGGCCCACATCGGGCGGCTCGGCTCCGAGGAGGCGATCGCCCAGGCGAAGGCGGAGCTGCTCGCGGCGCTCCCCCCTGACGGCGCCGCCATCCTCAACGCCGACGACCCCCGGGTGTTCGGGGTCGCGGCGCTCAGCCGTGCCCCCGTCCGCTGGTTCGGCGAGGAGAGCCCCGAGGCCGCCTGGCGGGTGGAGGACGTTGCCGCCGACGGGGTGCTGGGCATCCGGGCGGTCATCAGCGGCCCCGACGGGCGCGCCCCGATCCGCCTGCGGGCCCCGGGGCGCCACCTCCTGCTGGATGCCGCCGCCGCGGCGGCCGTCGCCTCCTGCTTCGGGGTCGGCATCGCCGAGGCCGCCGAGAGGATCGGCGAGTTCGCCCCAGCCGAGCACCGTGGCGAGCTGATGAGCGGCCTCCAGGGCTCCATTCTCGTCGACGACAGCTACAACAGCAGCCCCACCTCGCTCGCGGCCGCCCTCGAGGTGCTGCGGGTCAGCGGGGCCCCCGAGCGGCTCGCCATCATTGGCGACATGCTGGAGCTGGGCGACCACACCCTCGCTGCCCACCGCGAGGCCGGGCGCCACGTCGCCGAGGCTGCCACCCGGCTGATCGCCGTCGGAGAGCACGCCGAGGTGGTCGCCGGCGCCGCGCTCGCCGCCGGGATGCCCGCGGCGGCGGTCGCCCAGGCCGCGGACGCCGATGGTGCGGCCGAGCTCGCCCTCCCGCTGCTGGGCCCCGGCACCGTGGTCCTGGTCAAGGGGAGCCGCGGGATCGGGCTCGATCGGGTCGTGGAGCGCCTGCTGGCATGAGCCACGCGATCATCGTCGCCGCCGTCTGCTTCGTGGTGGGCGTCGCCCTCTACCCGGTGCTGATCACCATCCTGACCCGTCTCGGAGCGGGACAGATGGTGCAGGCGTACAACCCCTCGACCCACCGGGAAAAGGCGGGGACCCCGACCATGGGCGGCATCCTTTTCTGTCTCATCGCCGTGGCGGTGTGGCTGGCCACTGATCGCACTCAGGCAGGCTTCGTGATCGCCTTCGCGCTCGTCGGAGGGGCGGCGGTGGGGTTCCTCGACGACCTCGCCAACGTCCGGGGCCTCGGCTCCCTGGGCCTGCGTGTCCGCCAGAAGCTGGTCCTTCAGGTAGTGGTCGGGGTCGCGGTCGGGTTCGGCCTCCACGCCGCCGGCGCCACCGCTCAGGCCCTCCCCCTGGCCGGGATGGTCAAGCTCGGCTGGGCGATCGTCCCGCTCTCCGCCATCGCGGTGGTGGCCACCACCAACGCGGTCAACCTGACCGACGGGGTGGACGGCCTGGCGGCGAGCTGTGTCGCCCTCGCCCTGGTCGGCGCCATGGTCACCGCCCTCTGGCTGGGTGCCGGCAGCGCCGCCGCCCTCGCCGCCGCCCTCCTCGGGACCATCGCCGCCTTCCTCATCTACAACTGGCACCCGGCCCGGATCTTCATGGGCGACACCGGAGCCCTTGGTCTCGGAGCGGCCCTGACCGCGATCAGCGTCGAGGCCCATCTGCTCTGGCTGCTGCCCCTGCTCGGCATCGTCTTCGCAATCGAGACGGCCAGCGTCATCGTCAACGTCACCGCCATCACCCGCTTCCACCACCGGGTGTTCCGGGCCAGCCCGCTCCATCATCACTTCGAGAAGATGGGGATCCCCGAGGAACGCCTGGTGCTGCTCTTCGCCGCCGGCGGCGCGGTCGCATTGACCCTCACCCTGCTGACGGTGCACGTCGTCGCGTGACCTGGGGCTGGTCGTCGAGCGCGCGCAGCACTGACGTCGCAATGCTTCGCCACAAAGCCGCCACGTGCGTAACAATGTCCGCCTGGCCTGATTCCCGCAGCCGTCCCCCCCACGTCATCGCACCGCAGGAGCCGCATGGCCGTTCAGACGTCCCCGACGCGCAGTCTCGACCTGCCCATTCGCAGGGCCAGAGTCGAGCTCACGCCGGCGACGCGGGGGCTCGCAGCCGTCGATGGATGGCTGTACGTCGCCATCGCCGCCATCTGCGCCTTTGGCCTGGTGATGGTCTACAGCGCCTCCGAGGTGCTCGCCTACCAGCAGACCGGCAATCCCAGCTACTACTTCGAGCGCCAGGTCGCCTACATGGTGGTGGGCCTGGCCGGGATGCTGGTGCTCGCCCGGCTCGACTATCACCACCTCCTTCGCCTCTCCCGCGCCATCGGGCTGATCACGGTGTTGATGCTGCTCGCCGTGCTGGTACCCCACATCGGCACCCAGATCAATGGAGCCCGGCGCTGGTTCAACCTCGGGATCATCGAGCTCCAGCCGTCGGCCGTGGCGGCGCTCGCGTCGATCGTCGTCCTGGGGCGGTGGCTGAGCGATCGGGGCACCCTTGTCCGGAGCTGGCGGGGGATCCGCGACTACGTCATCCTGCTCAGCATCCCGGTGGCGCTGATCCTCGGCGAGAAGGACCTGGGCAGCACCGTGGTCATCGCCGCGGTCGGCGGCGTCCTGCTCTTCCTGGCCGGCGCCCGCTACCGGCACCTGATCACTCTGCTGGTCCTCGGAGGGGGTGTCGGCTGGCTCACCGTCCTCGCCGAGCCCTACCGGCTCAGCCGGATCACCTGCTTCGGCCAGTCGGTGAGCGACACCTCGCTCGGCACCTGCTGGCAGGGCACCCAGGCCCTCTTCGGGCTGGGGCGCGGCGGTCTGACCGGGGTCGGCCTGGGCAACTCCATCCTGAAGTACGCCTGGCTCCCCGAGGCCCACACCGACTTCATCTTCGCGATCATCGGCGAGGAGCTGGGCCTGATCGGGACGGCCGCGGTGGTGCTCGCCTTCACCTTCCTCGCCTGGCGGGGGATCCGGGCGTCGCTGCGCGCTCCCGACCGCTTCGGGACGCTGCTCTCCGGCGGGATCACCGCCTGGATCTGCATCCAGGCCTTCGTCAACGTCGCCGCGGTGACCGTTCTCATCCCGACCACCGGTATCCCGCTCCCCTTCATCAGCTACGGGGGCACCGCCCTGGTGATGAACCTGGCCGCGGTGGGGATACTCTGCAACGTGTCGGCGCAGGGCCGGCGCTCGGGGTCCTCGGAGAAGCGCAGCTTCTCTGGGGTGGTACGTCAGGGGGCTCTCAGTCGTGCGAACGTTGATCGCCGGGGGCGGGACGGGAGGGCACCTGATCCCGGCGCTGGCGGTCGCAGACGAGTTGCGCGCCGCTGATCCGGAGGGCGCCGTGCTCCTGGTCGGCAGGCGGGGCGGGGTCGCCGAGGCGCTCGTCGAGCGCACCGGGATCCCCCTGGAGACCCTGGAGATCCGCGGCCTCGATTTCGCCCACCCGGCGACGGTCGCCGGCTTTGGGCTGCGCCTGAGCCGCTCGGTGAGGGAGGCGCGCCGCCTCATCCGCCGATTCCGGCCGGACGTGGTGGTGGGGGCCGCGGGGTACGTCTCGGTGCCGGTGGTGCTGGCCGCCCGGCGCGAGCGGGTGCCCGTCCTCCTTCTCGAGCAGAATGCGCTCCCCGGCCGGGCCACCCGCTTCCTCGCCCGCCGGGCCGACGCCGTCGCCGTCTCATTCCCGGGGACCGCCCGGCTCCTGCGCGGACGGGGGGTGGAGGTGACCGGCAACCCGATCCGACGGGAGTTCCGCGATGGGGCACCGCCGCTGCGCGACCGCCCCCGGCGTCTCTTGGCGTGGGGCGGCTCGCAGGGGGCACGGCGGATCAATCGGGCGCTCTGCGACTGCGCTCCCCGCCTGCTCCGTGACCATCCCGAGCTGGAGATCACCCACCAGTGCGGCCAGCTCGACGAGGCCGAGGTGCTCGCCGNNCCGCGCCGCGCTCGATCCCGAATTGCAGCGCCGCTGGGAGGTGGCCGCCTTCTACGGCGACGCCGCTGCCCGGGTGGCCGCCGCCGACCTGGTGCTGATGCGCGCCGGGGGCTCGTCGCTCGCCGAGGTGAGCGCTCTCGGCCGCCCCATGATCCTGGTCCCCTACCCGCACGCCGGCGACCATCAGCGGCACAATGCCGCCCCCTACGTCGAGGCCGGTGCCGCCNNGAGGTCCTCGGCGATCCCGGGCGCTGGCGGGAGATGGCCGAGAGGAGCCGGTCCATGGGGAGACCGGAGGCGACCGCCAACGTGGCGGCGATCGTCCGGCGCCTGGCGGGGACCGGCCGGGCCCGGGGGACACCCCGTGCCGTCTGAGCCGCGTCCCCGCCACGTCCACTTCCTGGGGATCTGCGGCTACGCGGTGAGCGGCGCCGCCATCCTCGCCAAGCAGATGGGCGACCTGGTCACCGGCAGCGACGAGCACGCCTACCCGCCGGTCTCCGACATCGTCACCGCGGCGGGCATCCAGTGGGAGAACGGGCACGACCCGCGCAACCTCGACCGCTGGGGCGTCCCCGACCTGGTGGTCGTGGGCAATCAGGTCCGGCCCCTCAACGAGGAGTGGCTGGAGGCCAAGCGGCGTGGCCTGGCGCTGAGCAGCGAGGTCGAGTTCTACGTCTCCCTCACCGGGTCGAGGCTCCGCCTCGCAGTCTGCGGCACCCATGGCAAGACGACCACCTCAGCGCTGCTCATCCACATGCTCGCGCGCTGCGGGATGGACCCGGGCTTCCGGCTCGGCTCGACCTCCCTCGACGTCGGCGGGAGCGCCCGGCTCGGCACCGGTCCCTTTGTCTTCGAGGGCGACGAGTACACCACCGCCCCCTGGGACCCGCGCCCCAAGTTTCTCCACATGCGACCGAAGGCGGCCTGCGTGACCCGGCTGGAGTGGGACCACCCCGACGTGTACCCGTCCCCCGAGGCCTACCGGATGCCATTCGTCCAGCTGGCGGAGACGATGCCGGCCGACGGGTTGCTGGTGCTCTGCGGCGACGACCCCGACGCGCTGGCGCTGCGCGTCCACGCCTCCTGCCCGGTCGCCGTCTACGGGGAGGGCGAGGACGCGGGCTGGCGGGTGACCCGGCAGGACGACGACGGCTCGGTGCAGCGCTTCCGCGTCGACTGCAGTGAGCTGACGATCCCGGAGGTGGCCCTCACCTTTCCCGGCAGGCACAATGCGCTCAACGCCACTGCGGCGCTGGCTCTCGCCACGTTCGCCGGTGCTCCGATCGAGGAATGCGTCGCGGCCTGTGCCGGCTTCCGGGGGCCCGCCCGACGCTTCGAGATCCTGGGGGCGCCCGGCGGGATCGCGGTGGTCGACGACTACGCCCATCACCCCACCGAGGTCTGGGCCGCCATCAACGCCGCCCGGGCCCGCTACGGCCGGGCACGGATCATCGCCGTCCACACCCCCCACACCTACTCGCGCACCCTCACCCTGCTCGAGGACTACCGGCGGAGCTTCGAGGAGGCCGACGTCGTGGTCCTCGGCCCCATCGAGGCGGCCCGCGAGCGTGGCCAGACGGCGACCGTCTCGTCCGCCGACGTCGCCGCCCGGATCGCGGGGCCGGAAGTGCACCTGGTCGGGGGGAGCGACGAGGGGGTGGCGCTGGTGCTCGAGCTGGCGCGCCCGGGGGACGTCGTCCTCGTCCTCTCGCTGGGCGGCTTCGACAAGATCGCCCGCCGCATCCACGCCGCGCTGGCGGAGCGGGCGGCGGGAGCGGAGCCCGGTTTGGGGGCGGAGCGTGGATGAGGAGTGGCTCGCCACCCTGCCGGGGGTCCGGCGCGGCGAGCCTCTCGACCGCCACAGCCAGTACGGGATCGGGGGCCCGGCCGACTGGTACCTCAAGGTGCGCGACACCGCGCACCTCGCCGAGGTCATGCGCCACTGCCACGAGACCGGGGTGCCGCTCACCGTGATCGGCGCCGGGAGCAACAGCCTGGTCCTGGACGGCGGCATCCGCGGCCTGGTGGTCGAGCTGCCCCGCGACCGGCTACGTGAGCTCTCCGATGACATCGTCGAGCTGGCCGGCGGGGCGATGATGCCCCGGGCGGCGCTCGACTGCGCGGCGCGCGGGCTGGGTGGCCTGGAGTTCGCCATCGGCGTCCCCGGCACCTGCGGCGCCTCGGTGCGGGGCAATGCGGGTGCCTTCGGCACCGAGGTCAAGGACGTGCTGATCAATTGCGACGCGCTCGCGCCCGACGGATCGCAGCACACCTACGCGGCGTCCGACCTCGGCTTCGCGTACCGCGATTCGCGCTTCAAGCACGACCTCGCCGGCCACGTCGTGGTCACCGCTCGCCTCCGGGTCCATGCCGACCTGCCGCTCGCGGTGCGGGCCCTCACCGATGCCATCCAGACCGAGCGCAGGGCGACTCAGCCGTACAACGAGCGGAGCCTGGGCAGCATGTTCACCAATCCACCCGGGGATCACGCCGGCCGCCTGATCGACGCGGCCGGGCTGAAGGGGGCACGAGTGGGTGGCGCGGAGGTCTCCCTGAAGCACGCCAACTTCGTGATCAATGCCGGGGGCGCCACCGCCGCCGACGTGCTGGAGCTCTGCGACCTCATCCAGCGAACCGTCGCGGAGCGATTCGGCGTTCACCTGGTGCCGGAGATCGCCGTGCTCGGCGAGCCGGTTCGGAGGAAGGACTGATGAGCATGCGCATTGCGGTGGTCTGCGGCGGGCCGAGCGCCGAGGTCGAGGTCTCGCGCAACTCGGCGGCGCAGGTCGCTGCCGCGCTGCGGTCGCGGGGACATCGGTGCACGACCCTGGAGGTCGATGCCGAGCTCTGGCCAGCGCTCGAGGCGGGCGGCTTCGACTGCGTCTTCATCGCCGTCCACGGCCGCTTCGGCGAGGACGGCACCGTGCAGGGGGTGTGCGAGCTGCTCGGGCTCCCGTACACGGGCAGCGGCCTGCTCGCCACCGCGCTCTGCTTCGACAAGGTTGCCGCCAAGCGCCTCTTCGCCGCCGAGGGGATCGCCACCCCCGCATGGCGGACCGTCAGCGCCGCGCCGGCCTCCGCCGATGAGATCGGGCCGGCGATGGCAGGCGTCGCCGCCGAGCTTGGCTATCCGCTGGTGGTCAAGCCCCGCCACGGGGGATCGACGATCGGGCTGTCGATCGTCCGCGAAGCGGACGGATTGGTCCGTGCATGGGAGAACGCGGCGGCCCACGGCGAGGTGCTCTGCGAAAGATTCGTCGCCGGGATCGAGGTCACGGTGGGCATCCTGGGGGATAATCCCCCCCGGGCCCTTCCGACCCTCGAGATCGTCTCCGAACGTCCCCTCTACGACTATGCAGCGAAGTACACCGCGGGTCAGAGCCACCATGTCATCCCCGCCCGCCTCCCCGAGGAGGGGCGTCGCGCCTGCTCGTACGTGGCGCTCCGGGCCCACGTCGCCCTGGGCTGCCGCGACCTCTCGCGGGTGGACGTCATCGTCGATGGCGGCGGCGTGCCCTGGGTGCTCGAGGTGAACGCCGTCCCCGGCCTCACCGAGCTCTCCCTCTTCCCCGACGCCGCCCGCGCCGCCGGCATCGCCTTCCCCGAGGTCTGCCAGGGGCTGGTCGACGCCGCCGTCGCTCGCTCCGGGAGGCTCCCGGGGTGATCGAGGCACCGCAGCGCGACGCCGGCGGCCCGGAGCTGGAGACGCGGCATCGTGTCCGCGTCCGCGCCGTGGCCACCGCGATCGCGGACCAGCAGTCGACGGCTCGCCGATTCGAGGTGCCCGACGAGGTGGAGCTGCGCGGCACGGTCCGGCGCCGCAAGGGCTCGCCCCAGCTCCCCAAGCCGGCCCACGAGCGGGCGGACCGCCACCCGCTGCTCGCCGTCCTGGTGCTGCTCGTCGAGCTGGCGGTGGTGGCCGGGGCGCTCTGGGCCCCGATCTTCAAGGTCACCTCGGTCAAGGTCACCGGCACCCGGCTGCTCGACACCGCCCAGATCGTGAAGGCCGCGGACGTGTCGCAGAGCATCTTCATCCTGAACGGGGACGCCGTCGCCGCACGCGTCCGATCGCTGCCGTGGGTGGAGTCGGTGAAGGTGACCACGGCCCTCCCGACCAGCGTCAGGATCGCCGTCACCGAGTGGACGCCGATGGCGCGCGTGATCCGTGGCGGCGCCGAGTACGCGCTCGCTGCGCAGGGCGCGAGCCTCCGGCTGACCCCGTCCCAGGCGGCGAGCCTCGGCAGCGTCCCGCTCCTCGTCGACCTCCGTCCCACGTCGCTGCGGACCGATCCGACGCCGCAGCTGATCAGCATCCTGGGCTCCGCCGCGGCACGCTTCCCGACGTTCTTCGGGGTGCAGGTGGTGGCCTACGAGTGGGATTCCACCGGGACCTTCTCACTCTGGACGAGCGCGGGGTGGGAGGCGGTGCTGGGTGACATCAACACACCGGGGGCGGTCACCGCCATCCCCGGTCAGCTCTCGGCGCTCCACGTGCTGGGCAGCGCGCTCGACTTCGCCCACCCCACATTCGGCTACGTCGACCTGGAGGATACCGCCGCACCGGCGGTGGGCGGCACCCCGGGGTTGCCGTCCGCGGTGAGCAGCGCTCTGCTCTCCACGTTTGCACATTGAGCTTCCGCGTTCGGATTCCGACCCCCGGAGTCGATGAGAGACTATCGGGCCTCGCGCTCCCACGGCCGCGCCGCAAGCAGCGCCGAGAGGATGGCGCGCGTCGCCGGTGAGCGGTTCATCGTGTAGAAGTGGATGCCCGGCGCACCGGCGCGGAGCAGCTCGCTGCACTGCAGCGTCGACCAGGCGACCCCTAGCTCCAGCACCGCCTGCGGGTCGTCGTGCCGGCTCTCGAAGGCGGCCAGGAGCTTCTCCGGGATCTTGACCTGCAGCTTGGCGATGAAGCCGTGGATCTGGCCCACGCTCGTGATCGGAATGATCCCGGGGATGATTGGGACGGTGATTCCCGCGGCGCGGGCGGCGGTCACGTAGTCGAAGTACGCCCGGTTGTCGAAGAAGAGCTGGGTGACCAGGTACGCGGCTCCCCGTTCCACCTTCTCCCGGGTCCAGCGCAGCTCGTCGGCGAGTGAGACCGCCTCCAGGTGGGTCTCCGGATAGCAGGCCGCACCGATGCAGAGGTCGTACGTCTCTGCGATGAGCGCGACCAGGTCCGACCCGTGGGCCAGCCCTCCGGGCTCGGGGACGAAGGTGCCCTGTCCCCGCGGGGGATCGCCGCGCAGCGCGAGCACGTTCTCGATCCCGCCGTCCACCAACCGCCGCAGGACGTCGTGCAGCTCGGCCCGGCTGCTGCCGGCGCAGGTCAGGTGGGCGACCGGGGTGATCTCCAGCTCCCGGTGGATGCGCTCGACCAGCTCGATCGTCCGCGTCCGGGTGCTGCCGCCCGCTCCGTAGGTGACCGAGACGAAGCTCGGCTCCAGCTCGCGGAGCGCCGCGATGGTGGCGAAGAGCGCGGCCACCCCCTCGTCGTCCTTGGGCGGGAAGAACTCGAAGCTGAAGTTGGGCCGGTGCGCTTCGAGGAGGTCGGCGACGCGCATGGTGTCGCCATGGTGCCAGAGGGGCGTCAGGCTGTGGGGGAGTCGGCCGTTCGTGCGTCCTGGAAGGTCACCACCACGACGCGTTCGCCGCCGTCAGTGACGACGTAGACCATGATCAGCCACCGCCGCGGGCCGAGAAGAAACCGGAAGCCCGCCCAGCGGCCCCTGGAGCTCCGGGCCCAGACGGGGATAGGTGGTGAGCGGACGGAGGGCGCGGGCCACGCGCTGACGGGTGTCAGCCGGCAGTATCAGCCCCCTGATCAGGCGATCAAGATCCTCTCGGGCGGCCCGGGCGACCTGAACATGCGCCACCGGCTACAGGTCATCCACCGACACCGCATCACCGGCGGTCGCCTGATGGAGGCCCAGCTGTGCGCGATCCCAAACGCCAGGAATTGCGTCCAGCACGTCGGTGACTGCGCGAGCATCCGGGTCCGCCTCGTCAATTGCCATCGAGAGGAGAGATCGGGCCAGCGTCCCCTCCTGGACGTGAACCCGTGCGGCCAGGCGCCCCAGCCGCTCAGCGTACTCTGGGTCGAGGGTCACATTGAGCCGGATCGTCCCTCGTGCCATGGGCGTGATCCTACACGTATCGTGCTAGATAGTGTACGTCTCTGAACCCGCGATCAGGAGGGGCTGGTCACCGGCAGGCCATACCAGCGGGCCGCGTCCGCCAGCCGCTCGTCGTAGGTCACGAACGCCGTGAGGCGAGGCCCGAGGGAGCGGGCGGTCGCGAGGTGGAGGGAGTCGAGAGAACGCAGCTCGGGGGGACGGAGTATCCCCGCCTCGTCACCGAGCGTGGCATCGGCGGGGATGAGGCTGATCCCGTCGAGCAGGGCCCGGACCAGCGCCATGCGGGGCAGGGAGAGCCCGGCGCGCGTCGCTGCCCGCAGCGCCTCGGTGCGCAGCAGCAGCGCCGACACCCGGCGGGGGCGTGGGGCCAGGAAGCGCTGGAGCGCCAGGGCCCCGGGGTCGGGGACGAACAGCCGGACAAACGCCGAGCTGTCGAGATAGACGAGGTCAGACTTCCCCGGCACGGAGCTCCATCAGCGCATCGAAGGGCGAGCGCTCGCCCGGCGCAAGACGTGCCGGCGGGCTCTCGTAGAGCACCTGGATGAGGTCGCGCCGCGCCGGGATGATCCGCCCCTCCTCGACCATCTGGTCCCACCACCCCTCGTCGTCTCGGAGGGGCACGATCCGGGCGACCGGCCGGCCCCGGTCGGTGATGGTGATGACCTCACCGGCCGCCACTCGCCGGACTACGGCGCTTGCCTGTGCCTTCAGCTCTCGGATGCCGACCTCGTCGGGGGTGCCCCTCTTCGCCATAGGGACCACAAGATACCACCAGATGGGACCACAGGGGACTACGTCAAACGGACCCCCTGCCATCGCATACCGGAAAGCGCGCCGTCCCCTCTGCTACCGTCGGGTCGTGCGCGCCGTCTACGCCGCTCGCTTCGGGGGGGACGACCCCCTCTCCAACCTGGCGATCGGCGATCGGCCGGACCCCCGTCCGCGCCCCGGCTGGGCGCTGGTTCGCGTGACCGCGGCCTCGCTCAACCATCACGACCTCTGGACCCTCCGCGGCGTGTCGTCTCAGCCCCTCAACGCGCCCCAGATCCTCGGCTGTGACGCCGCCGGACGGGTGGAGGAGCTGGGGGAGGGCACCGGCGGAGCTCC
>PMYJ01000023.1 GCA_003170875.1 Candidatus Dormiibacterota bacterium
GCTACTGCCTCTTCCACGTCGCTACCCGCCTCACACGGAGTGGGCGACGGCTGTATCTGCGTCTGCAGCGCTGCTGGCCCTGGGCGGGGCTGCTGGGTTCAGCGTTCGAGCGAATGCGCGCCCTCCCCGCCGCCTGACACCGACTCCGCACCGATACCACGGCCGAGCTCTTCGGCGACCCCACCGCTGCCTTCACGGCAGGCCTGCGCTACCGCCCGCGCTCCAAGGATCGACTCAGCCGCTCCGCTGTACACCACGGCCACGCCCTGGCACCACCAGCAATGCCCGCAACCACCTCCGAATCCTTCATCACCCGCCCCCGACCGCTCCTACTGAAAGATCGAGGCTAGAAGGGCGGATGCCATCATTGAGGGCAATGGACGGGCTCCACCCGCACCACTCATCCGAGGGTGAATCCGCCGAGCCCGAGCCGGGGGCGGCGGGGTGGTCGGAACACATCTCCGCGGCGCGCGCCGGGGTCACGCTCCCCCAGCACCCGCTCCCCGCCCGGGCCGGGGACGAGCTGGCCCCGTCCCCCACGGGGTGGCGGCGCTTCCTGGTCGAACCGGCGCGGCCCGCACACATTCGCGATCGCCCCGACGCCCCCTGGCTGGCGGTGGGCACGGTCTGCATCGGCGCCTTCATGGGTCAGCTCGACGCCAGCATCGTGACCGTCGCCTACCCCACCCTGCACAGCGCCTTCCATGTGGGCCTGGGGGCGGTGACATGGGTGGGGCTCACGTATCTCCTGGTGCTGGTGGCGCTGGTCACCGCGGTGGGGCGGGTGGCCGACATGGTCGGTCACAAGCTCCTCTACACGTACGGCTTCATGGTCTTCATCGCGGGCTCGGCCCTCTGCGGGCTGGCCCCCAGCCTCGGTGCCCTGGACGGCTTCCGAGCTCTCCAGGCGGTGGGGGCGGCCATGCTCCAGGCCAACAGCGTCGCCATCATCGCGCTCGCCATGCCGCCGGAGAGGCTGGGACGGGCGATCGGCATCCAGGGGACGGCCCAGGCGCTGGGACTGGCCCTCGGTCCCACCGTCGGAGGCCTGCTGATCGCCCTGGGGGGATGGCGCCTCATCTTCTTCGTTAACGTGCCGATCGGGATCATCGCCTGCTTCATGGCGTGGTTCCTCATCCCGCGCAGCCGTCACCTGCAGAGACGGACCTCCTTCGACTGGGTCGGGCTCGGCCTGTTCGTGCCTGCGATCTCGGCTCTCCTGCTGGCCATCACCTCCCTCGCCGATGGCCATGGCAGGGTGTCGGTCGAGGTCTGGCTCCTGCTCGCCGGCTGCGCGATCCTGGCCGGCCTCTTCCTCCTCCGGGAGTGGAGGGCACGCGCCCCGATGCTCGACCTCGGCCTGTTCCGCCGGGTGGCGTTCTCCGCCGGCATCTCCAGCGGCCTCCTCTCCTACCTGGTGATGTTCGGAGGGCTGTACGCCGTCGCCTTCTACCTGGAGAGCGGGCCCCAGCACCTGAGCCCTGGGGTCACCGGCCTCGAGCTGAGCGTGATGCCGCTCGCCTTCGGAGTGGTCGCCCCCTTCGCTGGCCGCGCCGCCGACCGGTTCGGTGCACGGGCCCCGACGCTCCTCGGCATGCTGCTCGCGGCGGTGAGCCTGGCCTCCCTCGGCCTGGTCCACCCGGACGGGACGGCCCTTCTCCTCCCGCTGGCCGTCCTCGGCGCCGGACTCGGGATCTTCACCCCCGCCAACAACGCCGCGATCATGGGGGCGGCGCCCCGCCAGCAGGCGGGAGTGGCAAGCGGCGTCCTCAACATGACCAGAGGGATGGGCACGGCGATGGGACAGGCCTTCGCCGCCCTGATCCTCAGCTTGGCCGCCGCCGGCCTGGTGCACCCCGCCGCGCTGGTCAGCGGGTTTGGCGCCTGCGCCCTCTTCCTGGCGTTGGTCGCGCTGGCTGCCGCCGGGCTCGCCGCCCTACGGGGTAGGGGTCCGCTGGAGACACTCCTTGCCGAGCCTGGGTGAGGCGCGACCCGAGGACGCAACTGGGACTCGAGCAAGCCCACCCGGCGAAGAGGGGCGTGGGGCCCTCCCCACCCCAGGCCAGCGACACACTGCCGCCGACCCCCTACCGCATGCGCTCCAACGCGATCTGATGGACGATATCGCAGGCTTGGGCGATCCGCGGCTCGGCCAGAGAATAGAAGACCGTCGTACCGTCACGGCGCGTGGCGACCAGTCCGGCGTGCCGCATCACCGACAGATGTTGGCTGGCGTTGGGAAGGCTGATCCCAACCATCTCGGCCAGGTTGCCGACGAATCCCCCTCTTCGTAGAGACGCGATTATAAACCGGCCCGGCCCGGGAACCCTCTCCCCTCCCCGCACATGAGACGAAAGCCTCAAGGTTCACGCTCCACCGGTGTCTGCACCCGTCTCCGAGCCGGCGCCGCTCGCCAGCGGCCTGGTTAGGTAGCCTTGGACCACGGGCCCGTACCAGCTGACCAGTGTCTCCAGATCGGCGCTCGCGATCGGCTCCAAGCGAACGATCCGCGCCCTGGACTCCTGGACCTCTGTGCTCAGGAAGGCACAGTGCTAGCCCTCCTCGGGCCTAATGGCGCCGGCAAGACAACCGCCGTTCGGATTCTGACCACCCTCATCAAGCCGGATGGCGGACGGGCGCTGGTGGCGGGGCTGGACGTGGTCAAGCAGGCAGGCGAGGTGCGTACCCGCATTGGCGCCACGGGTCAGTTCGCGGCGGTCGACGAGGATCTGACCGACGATGAGAACCTCAGGATGTTCGCGCAGCTGTATCACCTCTCAGATGCCACTGCCAGGCGAAGGTCCAGGGAGCTGCTGGCCACCGTCGACTTGAGCCCAGCCGCGACCCGTCTCGTCAAGACCTACTCGGGATGTCGGCGGCCACGTGATGGGTCCACCGTCGGCCAACTGATAGGACCACTTGCGGTCACCCAATAGGTCCACTTGCGGTCAACGAATAGGACCACCCCTGGGGTGGCGTGACCGCCCGGTGCCACAGCGACGATTGCGGCCAAGCCCCACACCCAGGAGGAGCGGGATGGCCGGCAGGAGGTTCGAGGTGGCAGACGTGGTGGAGGTTCTCCAGCACTGGCAGGCAGGGGGCTCGGTGCGCCATCTGGCGCGCAGCCTCGGCATGGGCCGGGACCGGGTGCGGGGCATCATCGCTGGGGCGAGGACGGCGGGGCTGTCGCCCGGGGGCCACCGCTCACGCGTGAGGAGTGGGAGGCTCGGGTTCCCGAGCTGTTCGCCGCTCGGCTCGGGCCGACCCTGACGGAGCAGCGCGAGCAGCTGGGGCGGTTCCACAAGGCGATCGTGGTTGGGCTGACCACGAACACGGTGCAGACGGTGTGGCAGCGCCTGCACGACGAGCAAGGCCTGACGGTGAGCATCCGGACCTTCCGACGCTACGTGAGGGAGCGGATCCCGGGTGGTGTCGACCCCGACCAGGTCACCGTGCGCAAGGAGGTGACGCCGCCCGGGGAAGTGACGGAGATCGACTACGGGCGTCTCGGTCCGTGGTTCGATCCGCTGTCCCAGCGCCGCCGGGTGGTCAACGGCTTCCTGATGACGCTGGCGTTCAGCCGCTACGTCTTCGTGGACCCCGTCCTGATCTGTGACGAGCGGTCCTGGGTGGCCTCGCACGTCGCCGCCTTCGAGCTCTTCGGGGCGGTGCCGGCAGTGCTCCGGATCGATTATGAGGCGCGGAACATAATCGGGGCGCACCACCTCGGGGACCCCGCTGAAGGCGAGGAAGGCGTACTCATGGGCGCGCAGAAAGAGGCGCCGGTCCGGGCACCACAGCGCCTCCTCGTAGCCGTGCCGGCTGCAGCTGAGCGTCATCCGGAAGATCCAGGGCCGCCGCCACTTCCCGGTGATCGGCTCCAGCGCCAGCGCCGGGCTCTGGAAGTAGTCCACCTGGGCCTCCTTCCCCGGCGGATGCTCCATAACGTCGACGACCTCCGGACGCCGGCCCCGGATCCCCCGCACGAACCGCTGCACCGAGAGGTACCCGTAGGCGAAGCCATGCTCCTCGCAGAGGTCCTGCCAGATCCGCTGGGCGGTCAGGCCTCGCTGGACGCCGGCCTCGATCACCGCCCGGAAGGGCTCGCAGGCACTGACCGGCCCCGGCCCCGAGCCGGGGATCTGGTTTGGCCGGTTTTCCTCCCCGAGAAACCCAGCAGCGCCAGCTTCATCCCCGGAGCCGGCGATCGGGTTGGCCGGTTTTGCCGACCGCCTCGGGTCGTATGCGGAGACCGTCCCCCGCCGGATCCCGGTCTCCTTCTCGATCCGGCGGTAACTCCAGCCCAGCTCCAGCAGCGCCAGAATCCGTTGTCTGTCAGGCATCTTCAGGTAGTTCCCCACATCCACCTCCATCGTTTTCGACGGAGTGTGGCGGGCTTCGGAGCTACCTCAGGTGGCCGGTTTTGACCCGATCATCCCTGGACGGTTTTGCCTGATCGCCGACACATTCGCTGAACTACGCAGATGAGGCTGTCCAGCTGGCGGGGAGCGCGACACCGAGTCTTCCCGCCGCCTCAGCCACCGCGCCGGCCACGCTTCGAGCGAGGGTCAGAGGATGAGAATCCGGAGGGTGGAGCGGCCGCTCCGACCCAGGGGGACGGCCTCCAGCCGACCTCACCTCGCTCTGGAGGCGCGTCCAGCGCTCGTACGAGCTCCCGTCAGGGCTGATCCGCATGGGATCGATGGCGAGAAGCAGGTGGGCGACTCTCTGGGACGACCCCGCGACCTTTGGGTTCAGGGGATCGGCGATGTCCGTGGACAGTCGTGTCCCGACGAGAGCGCCGGTGATCGCCTCCACGAGGAATCCGAGGCTGAACCCCTTCGCCCCTCCCATGGGAGCCAGCATGCCGTCCAGAGCGGCGCGCGCATCGGTGGTCGGGTGACCCTCGCGGTCGAAGGCAACCCCGTCGGGCAATTGGCGCCCAGCGGCTGCAGCCTGAGCGATCGCCCCGCGTGAGATCGCGCTCGTGCTGAGATCGACGATCGCGGGCGAGGGTGAGCCGGGGAATCCTCCCGCGATCGGACCCGTCGACAGGACGGGCGCGTGTCCACCCCATGGGGGGATGGCCGCCGGGCCGTTGGAGAACGCAAGTCCCACCATCCGCGCGTCGAGCATCGGGAGGACGTAGAGGCCCAGGACGCCACAGTGACCGGAGTCACGGATGGCGACCACGCCGACTCCGAGCCGGCCGGCCGTCGCCGTCGCCTGCCGGGCGCCTTCCCAGGCCTGCCAGTGTCCCAGCCCGTTCTCACCATCCAACACGGTGACCGCCCCGACGCTCGACACCAGTCGCAACCGCGCCCGCGGGTTCGTTCCCCCCTGCTCGAAACGGCGCAGGTAGTGGGGAAGACGAAGGACCCCATGGGAACCGCGACTCCACGCCTCTGCCATCGCCAGGGCCCACGCGGTGCGCGCGGCGAACTCCGCCGGCATCCCTGCCGCCTGCAACACGCTCGCGGCCACCTCGCGCACCTCGCCTACGGTGGTGGCTATCTCCTCCATTCCCACCTCACCGGCACGCTCACGCGCGGTTCGCCGAACCCGATCATCGGCTTTCCCGGTGACGGTCTCGGGGCACACGCCACCGACCCACCGCGCATGCCGCCGGAGCTCCGCTCAGGATTCGCTCGACATCACCGGCGAGCATGCTCGCGACAGAACGCTGGGCCTCGACGGTCAGGCCCGCGACATGCGGTGTCAGGATCACGCGCTCGTTGGCTTCCAGTCGTCCGACCCGCGGGGGCTCGTCGACACGCACGTCCAGGGCCGCTCCGGCGAGCCGGCCGGCATCGAGAGCGTCGGCCAGCGCCTCCTCGTCCACCACTCCTCCGCGAGCGACGTTGATCAGGAATGAGTCAGGGTGGAGCCGGGCCAGGAACTCTGCATCGACCAGCCCTCTGGTCTGCTCGGTCAGCGGCACATGCAGCGAGATGATGTCGGCCGCGGCGGCCACTTCCCCTGGGGTGGCGACGTGCCGCAGCGCGGGCACGGTCAGCGAGCCGGGGGACAGATACGGATCGCAGCCGACGACCTGCATCCCTAGGGCGATCGCCAGTTCCGCCACGGCTCGGCCAGTGGCACCTAGACCGATGACTCCCCAGGTGCGCCCCATCAGCTCTACGCCGAGTCGCCGATCCCACTCTCCGCCACGCACCCGACGATCGTGCCCAACGATGTCTCGCGCGAGGGCGAGCCCGAGGGCGATGGTATGCTCCCCGACGCTCCGCGCATTCGCACCTATCGCTCCAACCACCACGATACCGAGGTCGTCCGCGGCGGCCACGTCGATGTTGTCCAAGCCCACACCGGCGCGAGCGATGACCTCCAGCCTCCCTGCCCGCTGCAGCAGGGCCCGCGAGACCGTCGTGCGATTGCGCACCACGAGACCGCGTGCCTCCCGAACGAGACCAGCGAGGGCCGTGGGCTCACGCCAAGCCTCCGGCGCGCGCGTGATCGCGAAGCGGGGCCGCAGCGCCTCAAACTCGGCGCCCCACACATCTTCGACGACAGCGATATCGATCATCACATCTCCCCGATCGAGCTCGTGCCCGAGTCCACGTCGAACCGCCTCTGCGAGCCACGACCGGCGCCTTTGGTTTCGGAGGACGCAGGGAGCTCACCCCGAGCGGCCTCGTAGGCGTCGATGGCGCGACGGTAGTTCTGCGCCACCCTAGAGACAGCCTCGTCCCAGGGCAGCGATCCTCGAAACAGGTCGACAGCCGTCTCCCACCACAGGGTGCGCCCGATGGCAAACCCGTCGTATCCTGGGGAGGCCGCGGCGTTGCGGAGCCAGCTCTCCACCTCCCCCCAGCCGGCGTTGCGGCCGAGGACGATGCAGCGTGACGGGCCGCCGGCCGCGCAGGCCCGGGCCAGAAGCCCGGCCTGAGCACCCGTGGGCATGCCCTCGACCTTCCACACCTCCACCCGGATGCCCGCGGCGAGGATCTCGTGAACTGCGCTGACCGCGAGATCGGGGCGCAAGCGCTCGTCGAAGGCGCGCTCGTCACCGTCGAGGTCGTCCAGTTGGGCCGGCGTTGGGGGGACGAGGAGCTCGAGCATGAGCGGGCGACGGGCGTTATGGAGGGCGTCGGAGATCTGTCGAACGCGGCGCAGCTGTTCGTCCAAATCGGAGCGGTTGGCGCCGGGGTTGTGGCGAATCAGGACCTTCGGCAAGTCGGGGCTCATCGCCGTCACGTGCTCCATCCACGCCTCTCCATACTCGGGATCGAAGACCTCTTGATCGGCCTTCTCGATCGGGATGGCGACGGTGAGGCGCGACTGCTGCGCGCGCGAGGCCACCTCGCCCCCCAGCTCTTCGTCGATGAGGAGAGCGGCGTCTTCGCGGGCAACGCCCTCTTCAACCGCCATCACCACAGCCTCGTAGCACAGCCGTTTGACCTCTCGGGCCAGGGCCCCGGCCTCGTTGGCACGGCGGGGAAGCGCGGTAGCTAGGGCTCGGAGGAGCCAACCGCGGTGATCCGCGGCGAGCATGTACAGGGGCATCAGGCACTGGTCTCCCGTGTGTCGAGATGGTCAGGGGCATTGATCCCCTCCTCGCTCTCCCACCCCTCCGTGAGGTCGCCGAGCAGAGGACGCACCCAGGCGACGAGGTCGGGAGCGTCACCCGCCGGCTCGGGAACCCAGGCAGGAGGCACCGCCCGAGTGTGGCCCGCGACCTCCGACAGAGGGGTCGTGGTGAGCCTGGTCACCTCCGCCGATTCACCCGGCTGCCGAGGCGCCAGTCCCACCATGATGTCCCCCTCGCCCTTCCGCAGAAGGCGGGCCCCGTCCACACCGACGGCGTGGGCTTCTCGGCGGTCTACGGGGGACACGGCATCCGACGAGCATCGCTGGATGAGCCCGAGGACCTCTGCCCTCGCGTGGTACCCGAGGTGGTCTCGCACCAGGTCGGCGAGAGCGCGAGACACCCCCCCGCTGATTGGACGGTTGTAGGCGTCACGGTCGAACAGGCCGGGAATGGACGGCCCGGACACTCCCTCCGCCACCACCACCAGAGCTCTGCCGTGTCGCCTGACCGTGCTCTCGACATCAGCGAGAAATGTCTCCGTGTTCAACGGCCGTTCGGGGACGTAGACGAGATGCGGAGCACCGCCTGTCGAAGCGCGCGCAGTCAAGGTGGCCAGCGCCAGCCAGCCCGTGCGACGCCCCAGCGTCTCCACGATTCGCACCGGCTCGATGGATGTCATGGCCCGGTGATCGAGGTCGAGGTCCCGGACCGTGCGAACCAGGAAGCGGGCGGCGCTCGGGAAGCCCGGAGCATGATCGGTCCCCTCGAGGTCATTGTCCACCGTCTTGGGGAGGCCCACGATCGAGATGGGGTGCGACCCCTGGACCGCCCGGCGATGAAGCTCGCTCGCCAGTCGCATGGTCCCATTGCCGCCGATCAAGGCCAGACCCTCGACACCCGCATCAGCCAGGAGCTGAACGGCGGCGTCCAGCTCGTCATCCTCCAGCCGGTGTCGTCCCGCGCCGAGCCAGGCGCCGGGCTGGGCGGCCACCCGGGCCCCGATGCCGAGGGAGCGGGGGGCGCCGGTCCGAGCCCCGGCGGGTCGTGGCAGACGCTCGATGGGCCGCAGCTCACCGCGCAGCAGGCCCTGAGGCCCGCCCACGACCCCCAGCACCTCGCAGCCACCCGCGCCCTCCAGGAAACCCCAAAGCGTTGCATTCACCACCGCCGTGGGCGCGCCGAACTGTCCCACCGCCAACCTCGGTCGCCCGTGCGGAACGCTCACGCCGCGATTCACCTGGGGCCCATGGCGATGACCGGCTTGGTGACCCTTCCAGCGAGGAAGCGCTCCGCGACAGCGGAGATCTGGGACAGCGGTTCCACCGTCAGGAGGAGCTCCTCGAGGGGTGCTCCGACGGCTCGGACCAGCTCCCAATTCGCATCAGCCTCGTTGATCGGGAAGTAGAAGGAACGTGTCCAGACAGCCTCGGTGCGTCTCCAGCGCACCGAGGCCGGCAGGGTCCACGGCTGCTCACCCTCGCCAAGCATGAGGACTGCGCCGCCCTGGTCCACGGCCTCGCTGGCGATCGACTTCGCGGCTGGGGCACCGCTCGCCTCCACCACCAGGGAGAAGCGGCTGCGTACCTCAGCCTCCCCCGACGCCACCTCCGCTCCGCCCCCCTGCGGCCCCCACGCTACGGCTCCCAGCGCCACTGCCGCCTCAACCCGCTCCAAATCGAGGTCATGAGCAAAGACGGAGATCCCCGAGTGGCAGGCCATCGCCACCACCCCCAGGCCAAGCGGACCGCAGCCCAGCACGAGCATCGAGCGATCCTCCGCATCGGTCATCGCCAATGCACGCCGCACCCCATGGGCGGCCGTGCCCAGGGTGTCGAGCGACAGTACGGCCTGCTGCAGAGGAATGTCCGCCGGGATGGGGAGGAGGTTGCGAGCCGGTACGCGCACCAGCTCAGCGAATCCGCCGTCAACCTGCCAACCCACAAGGCCAGCCATGGCGGAACAGCGATTTGTTGCGCCCCGCCGACACCAGGCACAGGTTCCGCAATGGAGGATAGAGTAAACGGCGACAGGGTCTCCCGCCCGCGCAGGAGACGTATCTTCATCGACTGCGAGGACGCGGCCCACGATCTCGTGGCCCGGGATGTATGGCGATCCTTGCTTGAGCAGCCGCTTGTCAGATCCACAGAAGGCGCAGTATTCGACCTGCACCACCGCCTCTCCCGCGAGCGGGACGGGTTCGGCCGTCCTTTCCAGCCGCACCATGCCGCTGCCGTCGAAGTACGCGGCGCGCATCGCTCTACCCCACCCACGCACAGTGGGGCTGCCCTTCGCAGCGTCCAGGTCCAGGTACGGCTCCCAGCATCACGAGCCCTCCCCGGCCTGGTGCGGGGGGCGCGCAGGGCCAGATCCCGCTCCCGATGTCTCAATCGCTCGGGCGATGTTATCCAAGTCCGCGTCCGTGAGTCGAATGGAGCCTGCCGGCAGCCAGCCGTCCACCTGCTCGGGGTTCCGCCCGCCGACGATGGCGCCCGTCACCCCGGGCCACGCGAGCGTCCATGTCACCGCCACCGAGGCGGTGGTTGTCCCCCGCCTCTTCGCGACGGCCTGGAGCGCCTCCGCGAGCGCCAGGTTCCGTGGCAGGCGATCACCCACGAACTCCGGAGCGCGCGTCCGCCAGTCATCCGTCGGTAGCGCCGCCACCCGCTCGGCCGAGAACGAGCCGGTCAGCAGCCCTGATTGCATCGGGCTGTAGATGATGGCTCCCACCTCGTGCGTGGCACACCACGACAGCTCCGCGGCGGCCTCACGGCGGATCGCGGAGAACGGCGGTTGGAGCGAATCCACGTGACCCATCGCTTCGGCCTGCTCCAGCTGTTCGATGGTGTGGTTGGCAAGCCCAGCAGCTCCAATCTTCCCCTCCTCCCGAAAACTCAGCATCATGGACCAGTACGCCTCGAGTGGAGTGCCGTCGTCCGGCGGCCAGTGCGCCAGATAGAGATCGATCCTCTCCGTCCTAAGGCGGCGCAGCGAGCCCTCCAGCTCCCGGCGCATGCTGTCTGGGGGAAGAGCTCGTCGGGGTCGCTCATACGGCTTGCTCGGATCGAACAGCACGCCGCATTTTGTGAACAAGTAGGGCCTATCGCGATCTGGAAAACTCTCGAGCGCCTTGGCCACCACCTCCTCGGCATGACCGAGGCCGTAGGCCGGGGCGGTGTCGATCCAGTTCACCCCGGACTCCACCGCATGACGGATCGCAGCGACGGACGCGGCGTCGTCCTGTGCGCCCCAACCGAACGAGTAGCCGCCTCCGCCCACGGCCCACGACCCGAAACCCACGACGGACAGGCGCATACCGGTCGCGCCCAGCTCACGCATCGGCATCGACATACCCTTATCTCCAGATCTCTCTTACTGCCTATCGAGGCCGATAGCGACGTAGCGCGTGTCCAGATACTCCTCCAGGCCGCGCCGCCCGCCCTCACGTCCCATGCCGCTCTGTTTGACGCCTCCCATGGGAGCGAAGGCGACCGGTGGCACCGGGTGATTCAGCCCCACGATTCCCGCCTCCACCTTCTCGATGGCCCTCCACGCTCTGGCGAGGTCTCGGGTGTAGATGTAGGCCGCGAGGCCCATCTCGCTGGCATTGGCCAGTGCCAGGGCTTCCTCCTCGTCGTGAAAGGGGAAGACGGCGGCCACCGGTCCGAACACCTCCGTCGTGGCGAGCTGGCAGCCCGGGGGCACATCCTGCAGGAAGCCCGGGCGAGTGTAGTGACCGCCAGGGGGTAGCGTGGCGGAGGGGCCGATCCAGCGCGCCCCGTCAGCAACTGCCTCACTCACCAAGCTCGTTACGGCCTCCACTCGCTCTCGGTCGATGAGCGGACCCACATCCGGGGTGGGGTCGGCGAGCGGATCGCCCACACAGAGCTTCGCCACCGCCGCCGCGAGAAGCTCGATGAACTCCCCGAGGACGCTGTCCTCCACGTAAACGCGGTTGGCTGCAACACACGACTGCCCGTTGTTCCGGAACTTCGCGATGAGAAGGCCCTGGACCGCCGCATCGAGATCGGCATCGGAAAAGACCAGGAATGGTGCGTTGCCGCCGAGCTCCAGAGCGCAGCGCACCACGCGATGCGAAGCGAGCTCCATGATGTGGCGGCCCACCGCAGTCGATCCCGTAAAGCTGACCACCCTCACAGCCCGATGGTGAAGGAGCGCGTTCACCTGGCTCTCCGCCGGGCCGTGGATGGCGTTCGCTACCCCGGGCGGAAGCCCGGCCTCCTCCAACACGGCGAAGAGCTCCAGGACGGCCAACGGGGCCTTCTCGGATGCCCGGCACACCACCGAACAGCCGGCGGCGAGCGCCGCAGCCAGCTTCCGCGCCGGGATGGACACGGGAAAGTTCCACGGCGTGAGGCACACCGCCACGCCGACAGGCCGGGACAGGGTCAGGTGCCGGCGCGCCGGGTCCTCAACGGACAGAATCTCCCCTTGAGGACGCCGCGCCTCTTCAGCGTACCAGCGCAGGAACTCGCAGGCGAAGCGCACCTCCGCAATCGCCTCCGGCAGCCGCTTGCCGGTCTCCATGGCCAGCACGCGCCCCAGCGGCTCCGCGCGCGCGGACAGCAGCTCACCCGCACGGGAGAGAATGTCGGCCCTGAACCTCGCCGGCGCCTCGGCCCACCCCGTAAACGCCGCGGCGGCCGCATCTGCTGCCGCCAGCGCCTCCTCAACCCCCCCGTACCCGACGACCCCGATGGTCTCGCCGGTGGCCGGCGCGTGCACGGCAAGCTTACCGGCGGCCGCGGCGCTCCAACGCCCGTTGACGAACGATGGCACCGGCTCGCCGGCGCTCAGCCACTGCTCCACTCTCACCATTGTCTCAGGCACTCCTGTACAGCCTCGTCAGCACGAACTCCCGGTGGCCGACCACCTCGGCGGCGGTCAGGCGCCCGTTGACGACCCGGTCGGTCATGGCCATCAGCCTGTCACCCGCCTCGGTGAGCCCAAACTCGAGGCGCAGAAGGCCCGAGACGTCAAGGTCGACGTGCTCGCTCATCTCTCGGGCCGTGACCGGATTCGCCGTGAGCTTGATGACCGGCTCGATGGGGTGTCCGACGATGTTGCCCTGTCCCGTGGTGAATAGGTGGACCACGGCTCCCGCCGCCGCCATGAGCGTGATCGTCTCGGCAGCGGCTGAGGAGGTGCCCATGAAGTTCAGCCCCGCGCGCACCGGGCGCTCCGCCAGGTCGAGAACGTCAACGATGGGCACGCTGCCGGTCTTGGCGATGTTGCCCATCGCCTTCTCCTCGATGGTGGACAGTCCGCCGCGGATGTTGCCCTGGGTCGGTTGAGAGCCCATAAGATTCGCATCCTTGCTGGCTATGAGCTCCGCATACTCATCGAAAGCTCGCTGGAACTTCTGCCGCACCGTCTCGTTGATGCAGCGCTCCAGGATGACGTGCTCACCACCGGTCATCTCGGTCGTCTCACCGAAGATGACGGTCCCCCCAGCGGCCACGTGGCGATCCACCACCTGGGACACCGTCGGATTGGAGCCCAGGCCGCTGGTGGTGTCGGACTCCCCGCACTTGATCGACAGGATGAGCTCCGATCGCTCAATTGGCTCCCGACGACACTCGCTCGCGTCCTGAAGAAGCATCGCTGCCTGTCGGGCCGCCTCAGCGATGGTGCGGAAGTCGCCGCGGCCCTCGATCGCGATGCGCGCCACCGGCTTGCCGGCCTCTGCGATGCCATCTGCGATGCGGTCCGTCCACCTCGGTTCGATGCCGATGACCACAGCCGCAGCGACGTTGGGATTGGCTCCCGTTCCAATCAGAGTCCTGAAGGTCAGCTCGAGATCCGGACCGAACTGCAGACGGCCATATGGATGGCTCAGGGAGATGGTCCCCGGCACCAGCCGAGCCACCCCCTCGGCCGCCGCGTTGGAGAGATCGTCGACAGGGACGATGATCACATGGTTCCTCACTCCGACACGCCCATCGGGGCGCCGATAGCCGGTCAGCTGCTTCGTGGCCACCGCACACTCCTCAGGTTGTGGATGTGGACCGCCTCACCCTTGCGCACGGGCTTGTATGTCCGCCCAATGCATGCGCCATATTCAGTCACATCAAAATCACTGTCGAGATCGCGCACTGCGACCTTGTGCCCCAGCGCAATCGGCTCCAGCGCTGTCAAGGTGACGCGATCGTCCGAATCGAGGTATGCCACCACCACCGGTCCAGGTGAGATGTCCCGGACGGCTACGGCCACATCATCGCCGTGACGATGAGCGAGGAAGTCAGCACTGTCCATTACTCCTCCTGCATGAATTCCGCGGTGTCAGGTTGGATGCAGCCTAGCTCACCGCCCTCTTGCTCCGTCGACCCCCCGACCACGGGATGCTTCCCTAGCTCCTGCTGCGCGGAGCGGACGCGGGCGAGCGCGGCCCGTCGGGCGCCGGCAACGTGCGCCACCGCGGCAAGGCGGGCCTCGTCCGGGTTTTGGCGTCTGATCGCTAGGACGATGGCGCGATGCTCTCGTGTGGAGATGGCCAGCCGTCCGGGGATGGTCAGGGTCGTCTCCATGGCCATCCTCAGCATCTCTTGCAGGACGCCCTCGGTGCGGAGCAGGAACTGGTTCTTGGCAGCCCGCACGAGGCTCAGATGGAAAGCCGCATCGAGCTGGCCAAGCCGGTCGATGTCGAGGGGTTGCTTCGGCCCCGCATCCAGCACCCGAAGCGTATCTTCGAGGGTCGCGATTTCGGCCTCGGTGGCCGAGGCCGCCGCCCAGGCAGCCGCGGGCGCCTCGAGGACCTCCCGCATCGCGTACAGCTCACTCAGAGTCATCTCCCGGTCCACAAGGCTGCGGCGGAGCGCGTCAGCGATGTCGTCACCGACAAAGATCCCACGACCGTGCCGCACCACCAGGGCGCCTCGCTCCTCCAGGACCTTGACCGCCTCGCGCAGGGCGGCTCGACTGATGCCCAGCCGGGCGGCCAGCTCGCGCTCCGGTGGCAACCGGTCGCCCACCTTGAGCTGGGCCGACTCCACGAGGGACTGAATGCGGGACACCACGCGGTCGGTCAGGCTGTTGGGTCGCCGGACGGGCAGCCACATCGCCTCCGGGGGGGCGGAGCGGAGCGCTCCTGGCTCGCTGTGGCCGCCGGCTTGCTGTGTCACGCTCGCGGTCCGGTCACCGGCGGCTGGATGCCTCGGGAACCGGCTCGGAGCAACGCGCCCCGGGCCACGTCGGCCACGTGCTGAGGGGTGAAGCCGAATCGCTCCAGGACCTCCGTGCCCTGTCCGCAGGCGCCGAACCGGTGCATCGCAACGACATCCCCGTCTTCGCCGACCCAGCGCGACCACCCAAAGGGTGAAGCCGCTTCGACCGCCACGCGGACCGCCCCGGCGGGGAGGATCTCCTCCCGGTACGACGCCTCCTGCGCCTCGAACAGCTCCCAGCAGGGCAACGACACCACCTGGGTGGGGATATCTTCGGCCTCCAGGAGCTCCCTAGCGGCCAATGCCACCCACACCTCCGACCCGGATGCGAGCAGCACCATGCGCGGGGTATTGCGCGACGCCCCGGCGACGACGTATGCGCCTCGGCGCGCCGCCTCAGCAGCTCCGCGCGATGTTCCCTCGATCATAGGAAGGTCCTGCCTCGAGAGCACGAGCGCCGTGGGCCCGGTCTTCCGCTCGAGAGCAAGCTTCCATGCCACTGCCACCTCGCGTGCGTCGGCTGGACGCACCACCCAGAGGTTCGGGATCGCGCGCAGGCTGGCCAGATGCTCAATCGGCTGGTGCGTGGGGCCATCGCCCGCCAGGCCGATCGAATCATGGGTGAAGAGATAGATCACGGGCAGTCCCATCAGGGAGGCGAGGCGAATGCTTGGTCGCATGTAGTCCGAGAACACCAGGAAGGTGCTGCAGTAGGGGCGGAGGCCACCGTGCGCCGCGATGCCGTTGCAGATGGCGGCCATCCCGTGCTCGCGAACCCCGAAATGCGTGAACCGCGCCACCGCCCCAGGAGATGAGGTGGCTGCTCCAGGCAGGTCGCTGAACGTGGTAGACGTGAGGTCGCCGGACCCGCCGACCAACCAGGGTAGTGGGGTAGCCAGCTGAGCCAGGACGCACCCCGATGCTTCGCGGGTCGACCACTGACGCCCGTCCCAGGGCACCGCGCCCGCCAGCTCATCCAGCCGTCCGGCGAGCTCCGCCGAAGCGTCCGCATCCCACTCAGCGGCGAGCTCCGGCAACTCCTCGCGAAGCCGCGCCATCGCCACGGACCATTCCTGGTGCCTGCGCTTGCCAGTGGCCGCCCCGCGGCGCCAGGCGGCATACGCCTCGGCCGGCACCATGAAGTGAGCATCGGGGTCCCACCCGTACACGCGCTTCGTGGCCGCCACCTCCTCCACGCCAAGCGGCGCTCCGTGGGCCACCTCCGAGTCCTGAAGGTGAGGTGCGCCACGCGCGATATGAGTGTGCACCACGATCAGCGACGGCGCCTCTGCGTCATCCTCGATCGCCCAGCGCAGGGCTCTCCGCACAGCTGGGAGGTCATCGGCATCCCCCACCTCGGTGGTGCGCCACCCGTACGCCTCGAAGCGGGACCGCACATCCTCGCTGAACGAGAGGGATGCTGGCCCGTCGATGGTGATCCCATTGGCGTCGTAGATCACTGTTAGCTTGCGCAGCTTCAAGTGGCCGGCCAGCGAGGCGGCCTCCGAGGTCACCCCCTCCATGAGATCGCCATCCGAGCACATCACCCAGGTCCGGTGATCGACGAGGCGCGTCTCGCCCACTGTGAAGCGCCGCGCGAGGATGGCCTCCGCCATCGCCATGCCGACCGCATTTGCCACACCTTGCCCCAGTGGTCCGGTGGTCACCTCCACACCGGGCGTGAGGCCGCGCTCAGGATGACCCGGTGTCCTCGATCCCCACTGACGCAGATGCTTGATATCGTCCAGGGTGATGTCGTAGCCGGACAGGTGGAGAGCGCCATAGAGGAGCATGCACGCGTGGCCGTTGGAGAGGACGAAGCGGTCTCTGTCTGGCCACGTGGGATCCTCGGGGTTGAACTTGAGGAACTCGGACCACAGCACGTACGCAACCGGGGCGAGAGCCATCGCCGTACCCGGATGCCCATTGCCCGCCTGCTGGACGGCATCCATAGCGAGCACCCGCAGGGTATCGACAGCACGCACTTCGTCCACACGCATCAGCTCCGTTCCTCCAAGTCCAATTGCGTCATCTCCATAGGTCATCGGCCGGCCTCCCGTCCCCCATGAGCGGAGGGCACGGTGCGGACCGCTGAGCTCAGAGGGCGCGATCCGCTGCCGTTCGCATCTGAGCCAACGGACACGGCAGTACGTCGCTCCACCGACCGCGTCACCGCCTTCACGACGTGAACCAGGTGAGCCCCGTGCCGCACGTCAGCGAGGGCGCATGGTCCGAGGGCGTCATCAACTTCGATCCCTGAGCGGTAGCGCACGAGGGCGGCGAATCGCCGGTATAGTGCCTCACCGATGGCTTGTCGGTCTGAGAGTTGAATCGCTACCTCGCGGTCACCCTCCGCTCCACGCACATCCAGCGTCAGCGTCGCGAGCTGCACAGGCGCGCGACCGGTCAGGTGAACGTGGCTCACGATCCCTGTTGCGTGCTCACAGAGCGCGGACGTCCATCCGGAGCCCTGCGAGGCCACCACCGAGGTCACGGCTCCACCGATCGCTTCCACCAGGTCGAACACGTGGCTACCCACGTCGACAACGATGCCTCGATCGATGCGCCACCCCGCTGCGGAGCTCTGGCCCACTCTGAGCGCGCCGGAGACGAAGCTGGCACCAACCAAGGTCGGCCGGCCCTGCCGAGCGAGGTTGACGAATTCGGGCACACCCGGGCAGAGTCGGTAGGTCAAGGCAACGGCGGAGGGCACCCCCGCCGCAGTCGCGGCATCGGCCAGCTCGTCCGCCGCCGAGGCCGTCAAGGCCACCGGCTTCTCCAGCAGGACGGCTCGGCCCGCCGAGATCGCCCTCATGGCGAGCTCAGGCTGAGCCGCCGGTATCACAGCAAACGCCACCGCTTCGACCTTCCCTAGCAGGGTCTCGAAGCTCGGCACCGCGCTGGCGCCCAGAGCCCGCGCGAGCGTCCACGCGTGCGCTGCGTTGGGGGACCAGATGGCGGTCAGCGAGACGTCCGGGGTGGCGAGAAGCGCCGGTCCGTGGAACGCGGCCGCCCAAGGACCGGACCCGACCAAGCCCACCCTCACGGGCTCAGCGGAGGCTCTCATGATGGGCGCACCTGGGGCAGTGCTCGGACAATAGCCTCGGCCAGCTGGACGTCCTCGGCTGCCCCGGGACCGTCACTCAACGGTCGGCGGCCGTGAACCACGCAATCATAGACATGGAGCCACTGGATCCGAAACGGATCCGCGTGGTACGTCGCGGTGTGTTCCATGAAGGAGCCGCTGCCTGACCGGCCTCGCCGCACCGTGAGAGTGCTCGCCTCGTCCACCCGATAGGGGTTGGCGAGGCGAAGCTCGACGCTGGCACGCGCGCCATAGGCTGACAGAACCTCATCGAACCAGCGGTACTCGGTATGCCGATCCAACTCGAGCACCGCTCGGCAGCCGCTGTGATAGCGAATCACTGCGAGAAGACCGCCGTGCGGTAGCCACTGCGACAGCTCCACTTCCTCGGCATGACCGAGGAGCCACCGAAGCATGGCGAGATCATGGCTCCCCAGCATCAGCAAACCCAGGTAAGTGTCTCCCAGCACCTCCCAGGCTGATCCCAGCAGGGCCCGCAGAGGGGACGCGTCTGCGTCCTCCGGGTTCGCGGCGCTCGCAACCAATGCGCCGCCCTTGAAGTCATGGGCGCGGATCAGCCGAAGGCCGGGCAGCGCTCGGATGCGCCGCTCAGCCGCCCGGAACGCGGGATCGAATGCCTTCATGTACCCAACCACGAGAACCCGGTTGTGCTCCTGCGCAGCGTCGACGATGCGCCTCGCCCCCCCCGGCGTCAGCGACAGGGGCTTCTCGACAAAGACGTGCCGTCCGGCGGCGATGGCTCCGATCGCGATCTCGTCATGATCACGCGTGCACACCGCAACCACGTCCACGCCATCCCGGGTGACCAGGTCCCGCCAGTCGGTGGTCGTCTGCGCCACACCGTATCTGCGTGCCAGCGCCTCGGCTCGTGACGGCAGGCGGTCGCACAGGGCACGAACCTCGAACCCCCCCAGGGACGCGAGGCGCGGGAGGTGAAGCAGCTCCGCCGCGATGCCGCATCCGACCAGGCCCACCCCTAATCGCTTCTGCCCTTGCAGGGAACCGGCCCCAGGCACCGGGATCATGGAGTACCGGCCTCCCCGGCCAGCGCGCGGCTTCCGCCAAGCTCAGCATAGCCGAACTGTTCACGGAAGCGTCGTGTGAGGGCGAAGAACTCGGGGCTGGTCCGTATCCTCGGGCTGCGCGGTCGACCTAGGGGCACCGGCAGAATCGCGGTGACGCGCCCGGGACGCGGGCTCATGAACACGACCACGTCGGCAAGGTAAGCCGCCTCATCCAGGTCGTGCGTGACAAACACCACCGTCTTTCTCAGCTCCTGCCACAGGTTCAGCAGGTCGGCTTGGAGAGCTTCGCGAGTCAGCGCGTCGAGGGCGCCGAAGGGCTCGTCCATCAGGAGCACCTCCGGATTGGTCGCATAGACGCGAGCCAGGTCCGCCCGCTTGCGCATTCCTCCGGACAGCTCGCGTGGGTACGCCTCTCCGAAGCCCTCCAGACCCACCGCCTGTATCCACCGTGTCGCCTCGGCGCGGACCACATCGCCCTTCCGGCCCCGGGCCCTTAGCCCGTACTCCACATTCTTCTGGACGGTGAGCCACGGGAACACGCTGTCCTCCTGGAACACCATCCCCTTCCGAGGATCGGGCCCGCGAGTCACCTCTCCGTCCAAGAGCACCTCTCCCTTGCTGGGTGAGACGAGCCCAGCGAAGATGCGCAGCAGCGTCGACTTCCCGCAGCCAGACGCACCCACAATCGCCGTGAACGTACCGCGCGCGATCGTCAAGCTCACGCCGTCGATGACGAGCAGAGCTCGCCTGGCCTTCACCGGCAGGAAGTAGTGGCAGATGTTCCGAGCCTCGAGGGTTACCTCCGAAGGCACCGATGGCTCCCCCACCCCGACGTTCAAGCTCACTGGCATCCGCGAATTCTCCGCCATCGCCCCAGCTCCCGCTACGTTCCGCTGTCGACCGGAGCCCAGCGGGCGACCCGCCCCTGGAGAACGCGCAGTATCGCATCCATCAGGAAGCCAAGCACTCCGATCGTTACCAGTGACGTCATCACCTGCGAGGTCTCCAGGAACTGCTGTCCGGCTTCAAGAAGGAATCCAAGGCCGTTCTGCGCGGCGATCAGCTCGGCCGCGACCAGCGTCCCCCACGCCGCGCCTACAGCCACCCGCAGGCCAGTGAAGATGTAGGGCACCGAGGCGGGTATCGCGACGGTCCAGAACACTCGCGCCCGACTCGCTCCCATGGTTCGAGCTGCCTCAACGTACACAACAGGCACCTCACGCATGCCAGCGGACACGCTGACCACACACGATAGGAACGCGGCCACCGATATGACCAAGACCCGCGCATCCTCACCGATGCCAACCCACAGGATGACCAGCGGAATGTATGCGAGCGCGGGCACAGGCCTGAGGGAGTCGATGATCGGATCCAGAAGATAGCCCATGATGCGAAACCACCCGCGCAAGCTTCCGATCAGGATGCCTAAGCTGCAGCCGATGGCATAACCCATAGCTACGGTCTCCAGGCTAGCGGCAGCTGCACTGGGTAGGGTCCCGGCCGCGATCAGCGATCCGGCGCTGCCAGCAATGTCATGCAGAGGCGGCACGATGGCCGGGTTCGATCCGGGAAGATGCGTGATGGCGTCATAGACGCCGACGACGAAGATCACGCTGGCAATGCCGAGGCTCCATTGAACCAGGCGCCGGCGTCGGCGCCGGCCGTGAATGGCGGCACGGACTGCGATCTCCTCGCTATCGGCCAGCTTCGGAACCACCGGGCCCCTCGCACCGGACAAGGCTGTCAATTCAGTGTTCCTCTCAGTCAACAGTCCCGAGCCCCTCGGCGAGCCGCATCCTTGCATTCCCAGATCTTGCTTGCCAATGCCCGGTCATCTTGGGTGGAGACGTCTCCGAGGTAGTCCACCGGGGAGGGGCTTCAAGCCCCTCCCCGGTCAGTTGACTAGCCAGACATGCCACGCGTGGAGGACCGTGTCCAGATACTACCCTTTGTTGACGAATTGTGTATCGATCAGGGTGTTGAGATCCGGGTAGGAGGGCAGAAGCTTTGCGCCTACCAAGTATTGGGCGACGTTGGAGAGAGATTCCTGCAGCACACCCGATGAGAAAAGCTTCTGTACGGCAGGTACGTCATAGAAATCATATCCCTTGAGGCCAGCTTCAACCTGACTCAGGGTGACCACCGCCTCGACCACAGACGTCTGCCAGGCAAGAATGTCGTTAGACGCACTCGTGAAGTTACTGCTCACGTACGAAGTTACCTTGGTGTGGAACGTCTGGATCAGCTTCGTCAGCAGCGCCGCATGGGAGTTGGCGTAGGACGTTGTCGTTACCATCAGGTCGTAAATGGCAAACGGATTCGGTGAGGGGTTCGGGGACGCCGTGAACTGGTTGGCGCTGAAGAGCACGTGAGCGCCAGGTGTCTGCGAGACCACGGACGCGGTATTGATCGTGGCGGGGACCACGGCATCGACACGTCCCGCGGTGAAGGCTGCTTGGCCCTCACTGGGCTGAGCATTGACTACATTGATGTCGCTCTCGGTCATGCCGTACTTGACCAAGAGCTGATCCAAGAAGTATTCGTAGTTGCTGCCCACGGTCACCGCAACCGTCTTGCCCTTAAGATCCGCCACGCTGGTGATACCCTGCTGGGCTACCAGAGAATACGTCGCGCCGGAATTATCAACGACGTCAATGATGCGGATCGGTTGCCCTTCCGCGGCGAGCGTCAGCACCGGCACGAAGCCGAGCACGGCTACGTCGAACTGCCCAGCCAATAGGGACTCAAGCTCTGTTGGACCCGATTGAAAGATGGTCATGGGCGAGAGGTTGATACCTTCGCTCTTGAGCCATCCATGCTGTTGGGCTACGTAGTACATGCCGTAGTTGTAGCCGACCTGATAGGCGAATGAGACATTCGTAGGTGCTGGAGTGGCCGTCGCCGCGCCAGCCGTGCCAGCCGGAGCCGTGCTGCCGCAGGCTGCCAGCAGCAGTACTGCGCCAACCAGCAGGCTCAGGACAACCTTGGGTCCGTGAGGTAAGAATCCTCTTCGCGAGGCTCTCTTCATGTCCCAGCCATCCATATCCCAGCCATCCATATCCCAGCCTCCGTGATTTCAGCCTTGTAGGTAGTGGTCGGACCTTCGATGATCCTACCAGGGCTCCGCCGACATCGCAAGCGAGCCGAGCCACCCTCGATGCCGGCATGTACATTTCAGCTCTATCGACGGGAATGGAGCGTTCCTCCTCACAAGAAGCACCGCCGCGTGGAGTCGTCCAGGGTCTTCATCGAGCCGATCGAGCTGGCACGTGACGTTCCCGTATCTCCCACCCTCCTATCTCACCCGCCGTTTAGAGGTGAACAGAAAGATACAGATGATGATCAAAAGATGTCAATACTCGATCAAATTGGTGGCTCGGCAACAACTCTCGACACCCGGCCTGCTCCTTTCCTCTGCCGCTTCCGCGCGCCCGGCATCGGCCTCGGGAGGTTGCCTGCACGCGTCCGCCGCGTCTCGCCACGTGCGGCGACCCATACCGTGGGTGGGTCGACCACCTCCCACAGCCGTGGGACGGACGCCGAGGGCCCTCACAGCGCTACGTCGATCGCTTCCGCTCCCACCGCGGGTACCTCATCGGTGGATCCGCGCTAACTTTCGCCTGCTCACCTGGGGGATCTGCGCTTGGTACTCAGCCCAGCCGGAGGAAGTCCAGGGGACGGGCAAGCCATGCCCGGCCGCACCTTGCCGAGGGCAGGCCGACAAAAATGGCTTCGCCATCGAAGTCGATGACCTGGCGAGGACGGCGGCAGAGCTGCGCGCTCGTGGAGTCCCCTTCAGGAATGACGTTGTGACCGGTGCCGGCGGCAAGGTCGATCTCCATACAGCCGGGGCAGCCCTCGGCTCCTGAGGAGCCTGGCAGGGCGGGGATCTAACGGCGCAGCAGAGTTCCAGGCTTGGTCTGGGCCATGCGCCGGCCGCCGAGGCCCTTGCGTTCGGGGCCGGTCCACTCCACCGGCCTCACGCTGTTCTGGAGTAGCAGCACGCGGGTGGCGTCGTCGAGGTGCAGCTGGCCGTGCTGCTCAAGCAGCGGGACCGGCTCGCCCGAGAAGAGCTGGACCCGCTCGGAGCAGACGTAGCCCGAGGCCTGCCAGGCCGCCTGGAGCGCCTTCTGGAACTCCAGGGCGACCGCTTGGCGACCACCACCCGCTGCCATCCCCGCAACACGGCGATGGCGTACGTGTGGTGGTAGCAGGCGGCCAGGCAGAAGGCGTCTCTCTAGGATCGCCCCGCTTCCTCTTCCTGGCCCGGACGTACCGCCCCATCACCTCCGTGGCAAGCTCGTAGCGATCCTCGATCCGCCTGCCGCCCTCCCCCCCGGCCCGGGCCACGCAGCCTCGGCAAGAACAGCGGGTGAGGGAACGATCAGCTCTTCGGTCAGATTCTGGGTGATCGAATGCGGTCACTTGATCAGATTAGATCAGATTGCTACCATGTCGACGCGATGTTGCCAGCAGAGCGAAGGTTGCTGATTGCGGAGCGAATCCGGTCCCGAGGGGTGGTCTCCATCGCTGCGCTCGCCGAACACCTCGGAACCTCCGAGATCACCGTACGCCGCGATCTGCGCTTTCTATCAGAGCAGGGGCTGGCGGTCAAGACGCATGGGGGGGCACTCCTCCCTTCCGGCCTCACCCGAGAGCCGCCGTACAGCGAGAAGGCCACCACAGCTGCACAAGAGAAGGAAGCGATCGCTCGAGTTGCAGCAGCCTTGATCCGCCCGGGCGAGTCGGTGATCCTGAGTCCAGGGACGACCACTCTCGCACTCGCCCGCGTCCTACGTCACCTCCAGGATCTGACTGTCGTCACCAACTCCTTGCTGGCAGCCGAGGCCTTGATGGCCGCGACCGGGGTCGAGGTCTTCGTCACCGGCGGGCAGCTTCGCCGGTCGATCCATGCCCTCATAGGGCCGGATGTCGAGGACGCGGTGCGCCCGCTCAGGGTCTCGAGGACCTTCATCTCCGGCAACGGCATGACGGCAGCGCGCGGCCTCAGTACGCCGAACCCGCTTGTCGCAGCCGCCGACCGGGCGTTGGCTGCGGCTGCGGAGCGCGTCGTCGTCCTCGCCGACCACACCAAGGTGGGGGTGGAGACAATGTGCCAGACCATCCCCCTCGAGCTGATCGCAACGCTTATTACCGACCACTCTGCCGACCAGCGCGAACTGAGGGCCATCCAGGACGCAGGGGTGGAGGTCCTTGTGGCCGAGCTCATCGAGAGCCCCGGTCTCCTTGCGGGGGCCGCAGGTGCCTGACGCTCCCGCTTCGCCCTCTTACCCCGTCACCGACCGACCTCCGAAGCTTTTCGTGACGGTCACCGAGCACCTGCTCCCCGACGGGCGTTACCTAGTCGCCTACAGCGCCCGGTGCGAGCGCCAAGCGTTGGCCAGCAGTGCACCCGAACCAGCGACGCTTGGCCGGGCCAGCAGGGACCAAGCCTGAACTCCGCTTCGATGCCCTGCGTCAGGAGTGGGTCGCCTTCGCGGGCGAGCGAAACGAGCGAACCTTCCTACCATCGACCGACCAGTGCCCCCTCTGTCCCAGCGGGCCTGGCGGCAGCAGCGAGGTTCCTCTCTCCGACTTCGAGGTGGTCGCCTTCGAGAATAGGTTCCCAGCTCTCGGTCCCGACTGGGTGAACGGGCACCCCGTTCGGCCGCCCACGTCCGGGTGTGAAGTGCTCGTCTACACGTCAGACCACGACCTCACCTTTGCCGCGCTGTCGGTGGAGCGGGTTAGGCTTCTTGTCGAGGTGTGGGCGGACCGGTACCGCGTTCTGGGCTCGAGGCCGGAGGTTGCCTACGTCTACGTCTTCGAGAACAAAGGGGTCGAGATGGGGGTCACGCTGCACCACCCTCACGGGCAGATCTACGCGATGCCCTTCGTGCCGCCAGTGGCGGCGGCCGAACTCCGGGCCGGAGAGAGACATATGAGACGCACCGGCCGCTGCCTTCACTGCGACGACGCTGGCCGGGAAGCTGCGAGCCCTCGTATGGTCTTCCAAGGAGACGGCATGGTGGCGTTCGTTCCCGAGGCGGCACGGTGGCCGTACGAGGTTCACCTCTATCCGCTCCGCCACGTCAGTGCACTTCCCGATCTCGCCAATCCCGAACGGTGGGCCCTTAGCCGCAGTCTCCTCCGGGTAGCCAAGACGTACGACCAGCACTTTGGGTTCTCGGCGCCGTATGTGATGGCCATCCACCAAGCGCCCACCGATGGTTCGTGGTCCCGCAACGCACACCTCCACGTGGAGTTCTACCCGCCACATCGTCGCCCCGACCGGCTCAAATATGTCGCGGGCGTGGAGATCGGTGCCGGAACGTGGGTCAACGATACCTACCCTGAGACGACTGCCGCCGAGCTTCGCGCGGCTGGGCTTGATAACAGTGCCCCCGAAGAGTTGCCCTCGCCATGGTAGGCTCCGGGGCTACCCCCCGCCTAAAGATCCTGGCGGGCGGAGGTGAACATACATGCGACCGGTGAGCGTTGTCCTTATCCTTACAGATTCGCAGCGCAAGGACCTGGTTGGCTGCTATGGCCTTCAGCAGATGATCACGCCCAACCTCGATCGCCTTGCAGCCCACGGAATCAGATTCACGCGAGCGTACACCTGTCAACCCGTCTGCTCGCCCGCTCGGTCGGCGCTGTTCACTGGCCTTTGGCCGCACACCAACGGAGTCTGGGCCAACAACATGGCTCTCTCCGCCAACGTGGTCACGGCCGCCCAGCGCCTTTCGGATCACGGCATCCTCTGCGGCTACATCGGCAAGTGGCACCTCGACGGAACTGACTATTTTGGGCTCGGCCGCGCCGCTCCGGGCTGGGATCCACCCACGTGGTACGACATGCGCAACTACGTCGACGAGCTGCAGCCAGGGGACAAACAACGCTCCCGCACCCCCTCCCCGAGCGGTGCAGGCGCCTCCGATGAGTTCACCTTCGCACACCGATGTTCCAACCGCGCAGTCGAGTTTCTCAGACGCCACGCCGACGACTCGTTCTTCCTTGTCGTCTCTTACGACGAACCCCACCACCCTCATCTCGCGCCTTCCCGGTTCCGTGACCTGTACGAGGGCTTTACGTGGGACCCCCATTATCGAGGCAGAGACGATCTCACTTCAAAGCCCGAACATCAGCGCCTCTGGGGGATCGACGCCCGCCGGGGCGGACCGGCACCGGGTGCAACCGTCACCGACTTCCTTGCCTGCAACTCCTTCGTGGATCACGAGATCGGCCGCGTGCTCTCAGCCGTCGATCAGTATGCTCCCGAGGCCCTAGTCATCTACACGTCAGATCACGGCGAGTTCCTCGGCTCTCACTCTCTCTCACTCAAGGGACCCGCCTTCTATGATGAGATCACGAATATCCCCCTTATAGTCCGATGGCCCGGACACGCGCCGGCTAGCGTGGTGTCCGACCACCTCGCCAGCCACATTGATATCGCACCGACGCTTCTTGATATCTTCGGCCTCCCCGCGCCGCGATGGTGTGATGGTCACAGCATGGGAGCGTTCTTCGCAAATCCCGAGCTCCCACTCAATGAGTTCATCTTCACCGAGTTCGGCAGATATGAAGTCGACCACGATGGCTTTGGCGGTTTCCAGCCTGCGCGGGCATGCTGTGACGGCCGGTACAAGCTCGTCATCAACCTCCTTAGCAGTGACGAGCTGTATGATCTCGATGCTGACCCTGGGGAGGTCAGGAACCTGATCGGCGACCCTTCACAAAGCAAGACGCGGTCACGTCTTCACCGCCAGTTGCTCGACTGGATGGATCGAACCCGAGATCCCTTCCGAGGCTATTACTGGTTGGACCGGCCGTGGGCCGACGCGACTAGCCACGTGAACTGGCAGTCCAGCGGCATGACACGGCAGCGAGAGCACGACGAATACGAGCCTCGTCAGCTCGACTATGACACTGGCATGGAGATGGTCAATGCCGTTCGACCTAAGTAGCGCTTTCCGCAAATGGGGCGATCCCTCCGGGCGCAGCACCGCGCCCCACCCCCCAGTACGGCTGCGCTGCGGCCTAATCTGTCCCCGTGGAGCCGACCGGTGCCCACTTCCGAGCTGAGCAGTGCCAGACGCTGGCTACCAGACGCAACCACGGGTAGACGCTTCCCCTCCTTCCATGTTCTCGCCAAGCCCGTGGGGCCGATCTGCAACCTGAATTGCCGCTACTGCTACTACCTCGCAAAGGAACAGATCTACCCGGAGCGCAAAGGCATGGCCTTCCGGATGCAGAGTGAAGTCCTCGAGGAGTTTATCCGCCAATACATCGCATCGCAGTCAGCTCCGGTCGTTAACTTCGCCTGGCAGGGTGGAGAGCCGACCCTTCTTGGCCTCGACTTTTTCGAGCACGTCGTCGCCCTTCAGCGCAAGCACCGACCCACTGGAGTACAGATCGCAAATGCCTTGCAGACGAACGGCACGCTCCTCGATGATAGATGGGGTGCGTTCCTCAAGGCCAATGACTTCTTGGTTGGGATCAGCATCGATGGCCCGGAGGAACTGCATGATCGCTTCCGCGCTGACAAGGGAGACCATCCCAGCCACGCCAAGGTGATCGCAGGCCTGAGGGCCCTGCAGCGCCATGGTATTGATCATAACATACTGACGACCGTCAACAGTGCAAATGTCACATACCCACTAGAGATTTACCGGTATCTCAAAGATCTCGGCTCTCGCTATCTACAGTTCATTCCGATCGTCGAGCGGCCCGGCCGAGGTCCCCGCGTTAGCCCGGAGACTGTGCCTGCGCAGGCGTATGGTGAGTTCCTTTGTCGCATCTTCGACGAGTGGGTACGGCACGACGTCGGCTCCGTGTTCATTCAACTCTTTGACAACACGCTCTCGATCTGGTCAGGGATGGGATCACCCCTCTGCGTGTTCGCCGAGACGTGTGGTGACGCCTTAGTACTTGAGCACAACGGAGACCTATATTCGTGCGACCACTTTGTGCTCCCGGAACACAGACTGGGCAATATTGGCGAGCTTCCTTTGGCTGGAATGGTGAATTCTCGCGCGCAGGTGGCCTTTGGGATAGGCAAGTCCGAATCTCTGCCCAGCCAGTGCCGACGTTGCGATGTGCGATTCGCATGCAACGGTGAGTGTCCCAAGAATAGATTTCTCACGACCGCCGACGGTGAGCCTGGTCTGAACTACCTCTGCGCCGCTTACTTGCGCTTCTATCGACACGTACGGCCTGCGATGGATACGATGACAGCGTTGTTGGCAGCGGGCCGCCCCCCACGCGAGATCACGCATATCATGCAAGAGGCTGATTTCGCCCACGCCATCCGCAACGCGAGACCTAACGACCCCTGCCCCTGCGGAGGCGGCCTTAAGTTCAAGCGCTGCCATCACGGTGACGGGTTCCTGAAGACCCGCCCTCCAAGACAGGCCGAAGATGGGTGGGGCGATGATGCCCGCGACCCCAGAACGCTCGGACATTTGCACAACAGAGCATCGAGAAATCCTCGACGCGATCGAGCGGTATGAGTCGTATAGAGCGCGACGCGCTGCGGTGATGCATAATCCGCGGACTCGGGCTGCTGCGCTCGTGCGATTGCGCCACCGCCTGCCAAATATGCTACACGGTTTCAGACATTGCCTGGTGCAGGCGGTGGCTCTCCTGGAGAGCCTAGCGCTGGCGGCTATTGGACGATGGCACGCCGCGAGGGTGGGGCTCGAGGAGGTTGTTGTACAGGATCTGATCCGAATCAGCTCACCGCGCGCAGGCAGTCGCGCAGCCTCGCAGTTCGGGAGGACGACGCGCCGTGAACACGAAGTCGCCGGGGTTCCGTAGCGTGGCGTGGCGTTACCCCGCCGCGGGCGTCCTTGAAGACCTCGCCATCCGAACGCTGGAAGCCGAATTCGGCGGGGGGCCCCGAGCCGCGACGGGCACTGCGCCCGGCCGCGTCACGCTCGTCGGCGAGCACGTGGACTACGTCGGAGGCCTCGTCGCCTGCATGGCCATCGACCTAAGCGTCGCGGTCGCTGTCCGCCCCGCGCAGGACGGCTGGTGGCGCGCGACCAGCGCCGGGCGCCGTGTTGAGCGCTCCCAGCCCGCGATGGCCTGCGACGTCGGTGATCGACTCTTCGCCGCCGCACTGGCTCTCCAGCCATACGACCTACGAGTGCCAGCACTGGAGATGGCGGTCGAAGCCGATCTTCCTGAGTCGGTCGGGCTTAGCTCCTCGGCAGCGGTAATTCTGGCGGCGCTGGTAGCAACGCTGCGCCTCACCAGTGCACGGCTCACACCCGAGCAGCTGGTGACGGCCGCCCTCGTCGGCGAGCGTGAGATCGTCGGCGTGCCATGCGGACAGCTGGACCAGCGGGCGATCGTCCACAGCAGAGCTCGATCTGTGCTTATTCTCAACTGCGCGACAGGTGGCACGCAGAGTGCGCCGTGGCCGTCGAGCGATGTGAATATGGTCGTCGCCACGAGCGGCGAGCACCATGATGTCGGGGGCGCAGAATACCGCGCCCGGCGTGAAGCAGCGGAGCGAGCCTGCGCCATCCTGGGCGTCAGCAACTGCCAGGAGATCGGAGGGCGCTGGAGGGAGCTTCCGTCCGCCCTCCAGCCCTGCGGCCGGCACATCGCCACCGAGACCCGGCGTACGGGCGCAGCGGTATCCGCTCTGGAGGCGGGTGACTTCCGAAGCCTCGGGCGCATTCTCGACGCAAGCCACGAATCGCTCCGGGCGGACTGCGAGGTGAGCACAGCGCGACTAAATGCGATGAGCGCGGCGGCCCGAGCAGTTCCAGGGTGCTACGGTGCCCGACTCGTCGGCGCCGGCTTCGGGGGCAGTGTGATCGCTCTCGTGGAGTCAGGGGCTACTGAGCACTGCCTCCGTGCAATGACCGACGTCAGCAGAGAGAGCAGCGGATGGTCTGTCCATCCCGCTCCGGGTCTCGAGGTGAGCGCGGCCGATGTCATCGGGTGATGCGTGCCTGCCGCCCAACCCAACCTAAGAGGTTGGGACGTCACCATGTCGGCAGGTGGGGACCGCTCATTGCGTGTCCTCGCACATCCCGGTGCCTCCCGCTCTATCGGAGGCGCGCTGGCAGGCGCTTGCCACCCCCGAGGAGTTTTCCACAACCCTCGTTGCGTATTCGAAGCGAGTTGGGGATGGGGTCGTGAGAGCGGGAGACGGGACTCTAACCCGCGACATCCAACTTGGAAGGAAAGACGCCACCGCACAAGCGGTGCGCGTATTCAAAAAGGCCCTCGACGCCAGCATGGCGCACTTTCTGTGGCTGGCGAACGTCTTCCTCTGAGCCCTCCAATGAGGTGGCTTGACGCCGCACAGGATACCGCTGCCGGACGGGCTCTAGCGCGGTGCTCCTCTCCTCGTGTACGCGCGTCGATACGCCGGACGCACTGACAATCGGGCTGAGACGGTCCCGCAGCATCAGGTGCCGCTTCCGGGCCGACCGCACACCCGAGGCATGCCGCCCGCGACCGTAGCACGAGTGGAGGGGCTCCGAGAATGGGTGCAGACGGGTTGATACGCTGGGCATCCTGGAGATAGTTCCGCTGAGCCCCGGCGACGCGCCACTTGCAGCTAACGTTCAGTTCCAAAGGGTTCGCTCGCCGAATTGGGCAACCCTGGCGCGGCCGCATTGAGGGAGCGGAGACGGGGTCGCGCTCCCGGAACCGTGGCGAAGCGTGATCGCAACGGCTACCATCCCGGCCATGGCGCCTGGCGATTGGGATGCTGCGGTGCGAACAGCCGCTTTCGCCTGGGTCGCCCAGCAGACCCAGCGCCGTGGCACAGACGTCCTGCCCCGGGCTCTCCTTGCCCAAGGTTTCGTCTTCGAGAGACTCCGCGTACCCCTCATCAGTCCCCAGGGAATCTTCAAACCCGCTGCTCCCCAGAGCTGCCCCTCAGCATCCTGACCGTCCCGAAGGTGGAGGGGAGAGAGGCGCCGTATGACGACGAGATCAGCGAGAAAGGGGTGGTCTATCGCTATCGTAATGGCGACCCGAATCATCGCGACAATGTCGGCCTCCGCCGGGCGATGGACCGGCAGACTCCTCTCGCGTACTTCCATGGCCTGGTACCGGGCCACTACCTCGCGGTATGGCCCGTGTTCGTCGTGGGTGATGACCGAGTGCACGGGACGTCACCATCCTACCGGATGATCCCGCGATCCTTGGGGGTAACCTCCTGCTCGACTCGGGTGATGACCTGCGCCGAAGCTACGCTCCGCGCACCGTTCGCCAGCGGATTCACCAGCAGGGCTTCCGCCAGCGGGTGCTCCGCGCTTACAGCATGACCTGCGCCGTGTGCCGGCTCCGCCATCAGGAGCTACTAGTGTCCTGTACCGGAGAT
>PMYJ01000251.1 GCA_003170875.1 Candidatus Dormiibacterota bacterium
CAGCAGTTGGCGATGCAGGCCCTCAACCTCTTGGCGGAGCTGCATGCCGACGCTGGCGACCTCGCTTCTGCCGTCGGGGCGGTGGAGCAGGCGATGAGCGTGGCCGACGGCCCCTGCGAAGAGCTCTATCGCACGCAGATCCGGATCGAGCACCGCTTCGGGCGAAACCGCGCCGCGCTGGCCACCTACGCCGAGCTCAGCTCGCAGCTCGCTTGGGACATGCCCGATGGCAGCGGTGAGGGCCCGGACGAGGAGACCGAGGCGCTGATGGCGGATGTCCGCGCTGCTCTCTATGGGCAACAGCGGGCTGTCGGTGCGCGGTGAGGACCGTTCGCCGTTCTTTGCACCATCCGGAGCCGGCGCACCATTCAGCGCCCTGGTGAGGACGTCCCGACTGTCCGGTCACACCGCCAGCGCGGTATGATGTTGGTATGACCGTTGAGAAGATCACGGTGAGCCTGCCGTCGGGCCAGGTGGCGGCGATTCGCCGGGCGGTACGCGAGGGGCGTGCCGCCAGCGTCTCGGCCTTCGTCTCCGGGGCGGTTGCCGTGCAGGAGCAGCGGGAGAGCCTAGCCGATGTGGTCGCCGCGTGGATCCGCGAGGACGGACGCCCGCCGGCGGAGGCCTACGCCTGGGCCGACGAGGTGCTGGGTCCACCGCGGCCGGAACCGAAGCGCCGGATGGTGCACGCCACCATCGTACGTTCGGGCGAGCCACCGGTCGCTCGCGTGCCTACACCAGAACGGCGCGCGAGGGCCCGCCCGTGAGCGTGGTGCTCGACACCGGCGCGCTGATTGCCGTCGATCGAGGGGATCCCCGGATGCTGGCGCTGCTCCATCGGCTGGCGGAGCGGGGGGAGAAGGTGGTCGTCGCGTCCGGGGTGGTGGCTCAGGCTTGGCGGGGATCACGCCAGGCTCGCCTGGCCCGGCTTCTCGGCGCCCATGAGACCGAGGTGGTGGCCCTGGACGACATGAGCGCGCGCGCCGTCGGGGTGCTCCTGGGCGCGAGTCGGACCCGCGACGTGGTCGACGGCCAGGTCGCCCTGGTGGCGCGCCAGCGCGAGGCCTCGGTGATCTCCTCGGACGTCGACGACCTTCTTCGCCTGGATCCCGATCTCGAGGTGCATCCCATACCGGGGTGAGCTGGGGGGCTCCACCCCGGAGCCGCCGAGCCCGGCGGCTCCCGTCGGATCAGCGGCCTAGCGATAAGCATCCCTTATCGCTACTTGAGATCCGTAGGCTACGAGAGCGAGGTGCGGGCGCCCCCCTGACCGCTTCGAGCCAGCACACTTACCAACGTTCCGCCGGTCAGGTGGAAGAATGGCGTCACAGGAGTAAGCGATGACCCCGCCCTGCGACCGTGGCACACCATGGCTGAATGAGTCGCCCCGTGTCACCTTGTCTACCGTGCCCCGCCCGCCGGAGGCGACAGACAGTCGTCGTGACCACATCCTTGAATGACGCCGTTGTGGACGCGAACACCGCATCCTTGCCCACGGACAGGACGCCACCCGGAGCTGACGCAGTGCGCAAGCCGACGGGGGCGATCGAGATCTCCCTGGACGCGTGGAATCAGGCGCTCTTTGACGAGCTCTTCCCACCGGTGCGAGAGCTCGGCTGCCCCACGGTGCTCGCATGCGATGACGAGACGGTACGGGCCACGGCCAGGCGGCTCGGTCTTCCGGTGCTCGATGGCGTTAGCTCGCTGGTCCAGGTAATCAAGCTGGCCCACCATATCAACCCGCGGAACGGTCTCAAGGAGCTGACGCTGATTGGCTCGGCCTTCCGCAAGGCCCAACGGCCGCGCTCCATCCCGCCCTTCCTCGCAGACCTCTGCCTGCTCGTCTTGGCCGCCTCGCGGATGAGCCCGGAGGAGATGCGGCCGACCAACGCCTACTACCCCATCCTTCGCGACCTCCTCGGCTTGCACGGCGACACCGGGGAGATCGTCGGCTTCTGGTATGTCAAGCAGCTCTTCCCCATTCTCGCCGGTTGGTTCCGTGAGGACCTGGGGGGCCGCTACGGCGATCTGATCCTGCCTGCTGACCCGACACCGAAGTTCGTCGGCTGGCCTGTCTCACAGACGGTTTTCCGGCAGCGGGACCGTGAAGTGTTGACCGACTTCTTCGACGCCAAGCTCCGACGAGCACACGACGGCGTCGACCGGCGCCGCCTGCTGCGCCGCTGGAGTGGTCGTCACCACTTAACGCGCCATGCGCTGGCGATGCTTGCCAACGACGCGGTCAGTGGTCTGGTGGGGGCGGCGATCGACTCGGCTCACCGCTCCTGGGACAGCTCGGTGCTGCAGAGCGACGGCAGGCGCTCGTGGCCTGGCCGCCTCCGGTTGGAGCGCGACGGTCCTCGCCTGCTGGTGTCGACGCTGAGCAGGGACGTCATCAGGTTCCGGACCCAGGGGCAGATCCTCACCCTGCACGTCGGCGGCGATGCCGTGCTGCCCTGGCAGGTGCTGGCAGCGGCCAGCACCGCCCCAGTCACGCTGCCCATCGAGGGCAGCAACGACACCATCCGCATCCCCCAACTGGGATCGACGGTGCTGTTCGAGGTCAGAGAGGATGCTGACTCGGGCGCTACGGGGCTGTGGCGAGTCACGTCCCCCGAGACCGACCTACTTTGGATCCTGACGAAAGACGGCGATCTTATGGCGGCGTTGCACGCCTACCGCGACCCCTGGGCGAAGGGGCTCCCGCACCCCTGGGCGTTGCTCCAGAAGGTGCCCGCTGCCGACTTGCCGCAGGCGCTCCGCGAGGCACCCGATGATGACGCGGCGCCGATCGCCCTGTTGGGCGGGTTACCCGTCGACCGGCTAACCTACCTGCTCGGAGGCGGCCCGGAACTCGCGGCAGGGACGTTCGAGGACGACCGCCCACTCGTTGTTCTGGTCGATGGTGTGGGTATCGGTCTGCTCTACTCCAACGGACGCTGTCCAATCCCCGCGGACTGCGTGGGGCTTCATCGCGTCGTCGTCGCCGAGGGCCTGTATGTCTGCGAGTATGAGGTAGTCGCCAGCGGCGTACATCGACCGGGCTATGGCGAGCTCCGTTACCTCCTCGACCACAGCAGCGCGCTCATGCGCGGCGCGGTCCCCGACCGCGACGGCGCCGCGCTGACCATCACAGGCGCCGTGATGAGCCCCCCACCCCCGGTGTCGTTGCCGATCATGCGCATGAGCAGTCCATCGGTGTTCACGATCTCGGCGGCCGGGGCAGGAACGCGGCACGACAGGGTCGCGCGACCGGCGTGGCTGAGCTTCCCGGAAATCAAGGGCGGAGACCGCTGGGAGGTCGCCGACGACGGCGGGGTGGCGTGGGTGGTCTGCCCTCAGACTGCCAAGGTCGTGCGTTGGCGGCCAATGACCATGGCCACGCTCGACGAAACGGCTGCGACGGCCGTGGTCCAGACAGGCGCCGACGCCGCCGTCGATGCCCACGGAGGTGTCCTGGCCGAGGCCAGAATAGCGTGGAGCGAGCTGGTGCGTCTCGCGACCTCAGTGGTAGGCGCATGAAGGCACACGACGAACTGCTGCGGTGGGCATCCGAGCTCGGCGGCGGTCGGTGGGCGCAGTGGCGCGACGTGTGCGCCCACTTGCATCTCGATCCAACTGGTGCGGCCCGTTCACTCTCCGACCTGGGCCAGGTCGAGTTCGACTGGGCCGGTGACCGGTTCGCCGTCGCTCCGACCGCGGCGATCCTCCTGCCCCGCTCGTCGGGAAGCGTCCTGGTGACGGGCGCGCGCCCAGTCGGCTTGCGCGAGCGGCTCGACGAGATGGTGGCCGACGGCCCGTACGATGTCTACGCGCATCCGGTGATTGGTCAGGATGGGGGGCCGTCGACGTGGCTGTGCGAGGGCACGCTCGAGGACTTCCCCGGCTTCTGCGCCGACCTCGGTATCGCGTTTCAGGTGCAGTCGGGTCGCCGCCTCGTGTCGGCACTACCGGCTGCAACGCTGGTCACCTCGGCGATGCCGGAGCGTCCGCCCGCTCGCCTTCCGCGCGACTGGTTCGATGCCCGAGCGCGTACCTTCGTCTCCCTCGGCACCGACTCCCGTCCCGGGCTGTGGCGCGTGCACGAGCCCCGGCGCCATGTGCACTACATCTATGACGGCCAGGGGTGGCACAGGGTGCAGGTCCGAGAGTACGGGCCCTACCTGGCCTGCCCTGACGAGACCTTCCTCCGGCATTCCGTCGCTCGGATGACGTTGAGCGTCGACAGGGAGGCCCCCCTTCCACCACTGCTCGCACGGGCAGCAACGCTGCAGTCGGGGCGTATCCCGCGATGGGAACCACGGCTCGAATACGTCAACGTCGATGCGCAGTTGGCGGCCGATATCGCCCGCCGACTGGGCGCACGGCTCGGAGCGGCGGCATGAGCACCGGGTCCATCAACCCCCTGATCCTCCGGCGGGAACTGGAGCACCGCTACCGCTCGTACTACGACTCGGCGTGTGCCTTCGCTGATCGCTCCCTGATGGCAGAACGTGCCCGTCTGCTGGACAGGAATGAGCTCTCCGCGGAGGCGCTCATCGAGCCGCTTCCGGGCTTCCGGTCGTCGGGAGAACACTTTGAGGACCTCGCAACACGCCTCGGGCTCGGCGATGACGTAGCCGCCTTCGTCGCTCCCGTCATGGCAGGCAACGACCTCTACACCCACCAGGTGGAGGCCGTCGAAGCTTACGAGCGCGGCCACCACGTCGTCATCTCCGCAGGGACCGGGTCGGGGAAGACCGAGGCGTTCCTCCTGCCCGTCCTCACCCAGCTGGTACGAGAGTCGCGCACCTGGACGGGTGCGGGCACACGCGGTCAGGCGTGGTGGGAACGCGGCACGACCTTCGAGGCCCAGCGCGCCGGTGAGGTCGGGCGAGAGCCGGGCGCCCGGGCGCTGGTCCTGTACCCGATGAACGCCCTCGTCGAAGACCAGATGGTGCGCATGCGCCGAGCCTTGGACGCCGGCGGCCAGATCGCCTGGCTCGACCGCCAGCGGCGCGGCCACCGCTTCTACTTTGGGCGCTACACCGGGCAGACGCCGTCGCGGGAGCTCGCGCCGATCATGGCTCGGCTTGCCGACCGCTCCCGGCAGGCAGAACGTCGAGCCCGCGACGGCGAGGACTACCGCGCCTACGTCGGGCGGCCTCTCGGCGCCGAGATGCTGACGCGCCCCGACATGCAGGAGCGCGCGCCGGACATCCTCATCACGAATTACTCGATGCTCAACGTGATGCTCAGCCGGCCGGACGAGGCAAGGATCTTCGAGCAGACAGCCCGTTACCTGCGCCAGCCGGGCGCTCGGTTCCACCTCGTCATCGACGAGCTGCACTCCTACAAGGGGACGTCCGGCACCGAGGTGGCCCTGCTCCTCCGGCTCCTGCTCGATCGGATCGGCATCACGCCCCACTCGCCCCAGCTGCGCATCATTGCGGCATCTGCATCGCTCGGCGATGACGAGCGGAAGGCGCGTGCATATCTGCAGGAGTTCTTTGGGGCGCCCACCGACCGCTTCGTCATTCTTCGTGGATCATCGAACCTAGCTGAGCGCGGAGCGGCTCTCGGCGACCACATAGCCAGCAAGCTCGCGGACATCGGCAGGGCGGTTCTCCGCAGCGAGACGGGCGCGGCGCCGGCAGAGCCGACCACAGCGTGGCCGGCAGCGGAGGCTGCGTCGGTCCGCCAGGCGGTCGCTGACGCGTGCCGTAACGGCGATGGTGACATCGTCCCGACCTCAGCCGAGGTGGCGGCAGCCGTCCTGGCACCCGGCCGAGGCGATCTCGAGCAGCGGGCCGTCCTGGCGGGCGCGCTCGAGGTCGTCAGCCAGACGGGGGATGGCGCTCTTCTGCCGATTCGCGCCCATCTCTTCTTCCGCACCCTCTCCGGCTGGTGGGCGTGCACGAATCCGGTGTGCGCGGAGGTCCCTGACGATCTTCGGTCGCCGCAGCGTACCGTCGGCCGGCTCTACGGGCAGCCGACCATCCGCTGCGGATGCGGCTCCCGATGCCTCGACCTGTGGATCTGCCAGACCTGCGGAGAGCATATCCTCGGCGGCTACTCGTCTCGGTTGGACCCGACGTCCGACGAGGAGTACCTCATCCCGGAGATCCCGGATCTGGAAAGCGCGCCCGACCAGACCTGGGCGGAGCGCTCACACGACCGGTACCGACTGTTCTGGCCGTCGACGCGGGAGCCGGTCCACGCCGACGGCTGGGACACGCAGGGGTCGACCTTCAGGTGGGTCCGTTCCTGTCTCCATGAGGCTGCCGGACGCGTGAGCCGGCCCCGAGACGAACCGGCCAATGGGTGGTTGTTTCGCTTCACCCCGGCTCGAGGCGTGGAGGCACGCCGTGTCGCCGCACTCCCTACGCGCTGTCCGAACTGCGGGGACGACTGGGAGACGCGTTCGGAGCGCACCGGCGGGGAGATCATCCATCTCCCCATCACATCGCCGGACCGCATGAGAAGCCCCTTCTGGCGGGCGCGGGTCTCGTCGAACCGCGCCACCCAAGTGCTCACCGAGCATCTGCTGGAGGCCGCCTACCCGGACCCCTCGGCGCGGCGGATCGTCGTCTTCTCCGACTCTCGGCAAGATGCTGCCAAGGTCAACGCGGAGGTCGACTACGCCCACTATCGCGATACCGTCCGTCAACTCGCCGTCGAGTTCCTGGCCGAGGCGCAGGAGGGCAGCGCGGACATCGCGCTCGTCCAGCAGTACTTCGGCGACCCGACCGGCAACGCCAGCCTCGCGTCCCAGATCCGGACGATCCTCCAGCGCTCGGAAGCGGCCCGGGCCCTGCGACGCGCGAGCGACGTCCTAGCCACGCCTGAGGAGGTGCGGCAGGCGACCGAACTCGCGGATCGTGAGAAGACAGGGGCAGTCGCCCTCGCCACTGTCGGTGACCGGATCTTCGATGGACTGCTCACGGTCGGGCGGAACCCTGCCGGGCCGAAGGCGGAGCTCGAGGAGGACTGGGCCTCGCTCTTCGACTGGCTGTCTGAGCCGCCGGCACCGCGTGTTCGCGGCGACAGCCGCGTCAACGACCTCCGCAACCTCTTGACGACCGAGATTGGTCGGTCCTTGTTCGCCGGCGGAGGACGCGACATCGAGTCGCTCGGCCTCGGAGTGGTGGGCGTGTTGCCCGGCAGGGTCGTCCCGCCACGCGGGCTGCCAGCGTATCGCGCCGATGAGGTGGTGCGCGGGGTTCTTCGCGTCCTCGGCCTCAGCAACTTCTTCGGGGACGTGCGTGAAGGCCGCGATCCTGACCAGAACCCGCCCCGCGTCCTCATGCAGTGGCTGAAAGCCGTCGAACGGCGCTGGGCGATGGACGACGGCGCCCTCGTCGAGTGGGCGAGGGAGACTCTTCCACAGGCCAACCAGATCTGTCAGCGCTGGATCGTCCAGCTCAATGCCATCGAGGTTCAGCAGCCGGGGACGCGGTACTGGGACTGCCCGAAGTGCCGCTGGCGCCACGCACATGCCAGCGCCGGCGTGTGCGTCCACTGCCGCGTTGACCTAACCGCCGAGCCGGCGGGAACGTTCGCGGAGAACGACGACTACTACACTTGGCTGGCACGACGAGGCGCGCCCATCACGCGGCTGCATACCGAGGAACTGACCGGTCAGACCGAGCGCGAGGACTCAGCTGCCCGCCAGGCGCGTTTCCAGGGGATCTTCCTGCAGAACGAGCCGCCGCTCCCCAGCCAGATCGACCTGCTCTCGGTTACGACGACCATGGAGGCGGGAGTCGACATCGGCTCCCTGCTCGCCGTGATGATGGCGAACATGCCGCCGCGGCGGTTCAACTACCAGCAGCGGGTCGGCCGAGCCGGGCGTCGCGGGGACCCCGTGTCGGTCGCGGTCACCGTCGCACGAGAGCGGTCTCACGACGACTACTACTTCCAGCACCCGCGTGAGATGACCGCGGTGCCGCCGCCCCCGCCGTACCTGGCCACCAAACAGCGGGACATCATTGATCGCGTCGTCTTCCATGAGGCCGTGCGGCGAGGCTTCGAGCGCCTCGAGGAGAGGCCGGGCTTCGACGGGGGCATGAACGTGCATGGGCACTTCGGCACGGCTGCGAGCTGGAGAGAGCACCGCGTCGACGTGCTCGCGGGGATCGAGGCTGCACGTCCCGAGCTGCTCAGGCTGTGCGCGGTGCTCCTGGAAGGCACGCAGTGCGTGGACCACCCCGAGGGCCTCCTCCCTGACACCGCCTCCATCGACCAGAGGGTCACTGAGGTCGCCGATCTGGAGAACGACCACCCCGACCTCTCGCAACGCCTGGCCGAGCGCGGACTCCTTCCGATGTTCGGCTTCCCGACGCAGGTCCGCAACATGTACACACGAGAGCCCAAGCAGTCGCGGCCATGGCCGCCTCGTGGCGCCGTCGATCGCGACATGCGCATCGCCGTCTCCGAGTTCGCCCCGGGGAACGAGATCGTGGTCGACAAGGCGATCTACACGTCCATCGGCTGCGTCGACTACTATCCGGCACCGTTCGGCCGACCGAGAAGCGGGGGGCAGCCCCTCGGGCGCACGACCACTATCGGGTTGTGCGACTCTTGCCGATGCGTCGACGAGGCCCCGGGCGCGTCCTGTCGCCACTGCGGGGCCACAGGCGAGGCCTTCCGGAGCGTCGTCCTGTGCTCGCCCGCCGGGTTCCGCAGCGAGTGGCGCCGGGACCGCCGCGTCTACGACGGCAGCGTCGAGCGCCTGTCGCGGNNGGCGCGGCCCAGCCGTGGATGGTCGGCAGCGAGGACGAGCCTGTCGTCGCCGCCATCGGTGCCACCATGGTCAGCGACGTCCTCGTCGCCCACGCGGGCAACGCCTCGCCACCTGGCTGGTCGCACAGCGTCGTTCCCCCGTCCGGGCTAGCTCCGCTTCTCGCCACCGCTCGTCGCGCTGCCTGGACCTCGCTGGCGTTCGCCTTCCGCGCCGCTGCCGCCCAGATGCTCGACGTCGAGGTCCAGGAACTGGACGCCGGCGTCCGCCTCGTCGGCAGCGTGACGTCCGGCTTGCAGCCCGAGATCTTCCTCGCCGACACCATTGAGAACGGCGCAGGATACGTGTCCTACCTCGCCGAGCCTGCCCACTTCGATCAGCTCGTTCGGGCGCTCGAGGAGCTCGTCGACAGCTGGGCGGACAGCGACCGGCATTCGTGCGGCACGTCATGCTACCGGTGTCTTCGCGACCCGGGCAACTCCCCTTACCACCCCCTCCTCGACTGGCGCCTCGCCGCCGACACGCTCGACGTCGTGCGTTACGGCACTCCGCGCGTGGATCGATGGGCGCAGACCCGACGGCTGGCCGTCGAGGCCGCCATGCGCGCCTTCTCCTGGGAGTGTGATGACCCCGGGGCCGATGAACCCATCCTGACCACCCATCGCCGCCCGTTGCGGGTCGTGCATCCGCTCGCGGATCACCTCAACGATCCGGGCGGCGCCGTCGACGGAGACGTATTCAACCTGAACCTCCGGCCCGGTGCCGTGTACCTCACCGTGTAGCGCTCGGGGATAGGGAGCCACGCGGGGTCCGGCCGAGGTTGGGAGGTCGGGTGGTGGGGAAAACGACGGAGGACCAGTCGCAGACTGGTGTGCTAGCCCAGCTTGATGCACTCCTTGCAGCGGTCGACCCGGCCACCGGTTCCTGCCTTCCAGTGCTCAGGCTTGATCTGCTTGCCGTCGGGGCATTTGTTCCAGTCGTGATAGACGTCACGCTGGCCCGGGTACTCCCACGAATCGGTGTGGTAGGAGGGGTCTGGTCCCATGGCGATTGCCTCGTGCGAGGGCGCCCCGCGTGGGGCATTGAGCCCACCGCTGGTCGACAGATTAGCCCTTTGCCGAGGGCGTCGTCATGAGGTCCCTACGTCCCCTTTGGCACCGCGTCCTCTTTGACGGCTTGGAGAAGTGGGATCAGTACGTTGTCCCCAACGTAGTTGATGATGGATCGCAAGGTTTCCAGCGTCTCGAAGTTCCTTTCAAACTTCTCGACACGGATCGCTACCTTCGCAGTGCCCTCGACCTTCACATCCACATCCGGCTCCATGATCGTCGGGTCCAGGAGTCTGAATCTAGTTACTGGTGTGCCGGGTGCTACCATCCCGTCCGTATCGAGGATGCTGTTATTGCGCCGCAGGTCGTCGGTAATGTCTACCCCGCGAAGGAGCACTCGCGTTGAGACGCCCTCGATCCCTTCGAGCAAGGTGGTGATTTGGCGGTGCTTGTCGGAGTTGTCAAGTTCGTTGACGATGGCCAGGTGATCGAGCATCGGATCGAAATGGCTTGCGTACGGCTGCAACGCCTTGATCAGTGCGGTAGCTCTCTCCCCAAGACCCTCGATAGCCCCGTTGAAGCCCGCCCGCTCTTTGTCGGGGTAGACGAACCCTCCATCCGCGTTCTTCTCCCACGGGTCCTTCAACCGTATCGGGAAGTTGGATGCCCTGCTGAACTTGGGGGGGACGTGTGCCGTGACGACGTGATCAAGGGCGCACCGGATGTCATGGACACAGTCTCCGATCATGGCACTGAGCATCGGGTCGGGTCTGTCGGTGACGACGAGGTTGTATTGCCAGACGTTGCGCTCGTCGTCCGCTTCCCTGACCACCCGAACGACGCGATACGGGTTACGACCGGAGTAGCGTCGCATCTCTCGATTGACGTACTTGAGGTGACATTCGGCCCGCCAGAGTTTGGTCCACCAGGAATCGCGGATGTCCACGCGCTATCCTCTACTCGTGCCCGACATGGAGCTGGAGGTGCAAACCACGCCGAAGGGTACGCCGATCCCCACGCCTACGCGGGGGAAGTTCGACGCCAATCTCAGCTATTGCTGATGAGGACGCTCTTGCTTGGGGGGCGGCCCTCGTCGGTGATTTCCAGGACTTGATCGACTCCGACGACATCCCGATGAGCCATCGAGTCGCTTTCGGTCACCAGATTGCCGAGAGCTGCAGGGATCTCGCCCAAGTGGGCTACCGCTGTTACCTGGGCCGCCACCAGCAGATTCTGACTCCCGGCCCGGCCTCGTCTCTGACGTTTCAGGTCGGCCTCGTCACGTTCCAGTCGGCGAGCGAGAGGCCGCGTGAGTATGCGTTGGTGCAGATCGAAGGGGCGTGGGACGTGCATCCGGAGGGCCGTGTGCCGCTGCAGTTGCGCGAGGGAATCGAGCAAGCGCACTAAACGGCGCCATTTGCCCAGCGAGCCGGGTAGCACTCCGCGATTAGCGAGTGCTGAGGCGATCTGACTACACCCGAGCGAGGCGAGCGATCCTGCCACGGATGCGGTGAACGTGATCCGCGAGGGCCCACGCTGTCTCCAGCCAGTCCTCGAGTTCGGTGGCGGTGGGCGCGAGCTCGTAGGTGCGGATGTGGCAGGAGCGGGAGAGGCCGTGCCATGTTGCATGGACACGGCCGGCGAGGTCGGGATCGCCGAGGAAGTGGGAGAGGCAGAGCAGCTGGCACTTGGCGGAGGTGTCCTCTAGGCCCGGGGCGCTGAGCCGCCAGAGGTCCTCCATGGCGGCCTCAATGGCCTGACGGCCGAGGAGAGCGGCGGCGCGGGGCCAGAGGCCGGCCGTCTGCGGGTCGTCGAAGTGGATGAGGTCCCGAGCCGCCGACACCAGGGAGTGGGCGTCGGGGGCCTCAGCGGTGGTCACCGGTGCCCTCCCGCATCCTGGCGGTGAGCTGCTCGACGTCGCGGATGGTGGTCATCTGCTGCTCGCGGGTGACAGCCTTGTGGGCCCCCCGGTTGCAGATGGCGACGGCGTCGGCGGCCGCCGGCGACTGGCGGTTCAGGTAGGTCATCACGTCTCCGGCCCGGGTCTCGTCCCCGAAGAAGGCCAGGGCCAGCCGCATCAGGAGGGTGGTGGCCTGGTCCCAGGCGGCCTCGATCTCGTCGTAGGGCTTGCCCTCATGAGCAAGGCGGTGGGTCACTACCTCCCGGGCGGCGGCCTCGAGCGCATAGCGGCAGAAGCCGGGGACGACGCGGTGCGTCTCCGGCGGAAGATTCTTGCTCAGCGCTACCGCACGGGCGTCCTCGATGTAGCGGCGGACGGGATCGAGCGCGGTCCGGAGCTCGACCACGGACTGCTCACGCCGAGTCACCTCGATGATGGTTGCCTCCATCTCGAGACGGCGGACCGCCTCGGGCAGCCGGTCGTCGTGGGTGAGGACAACCACCTGGCGGTCCTTGGCGACGTGGTCCAGCACTCGGGCCAGCCCCTCCACCTTGAC
>PMYJ01000105.1 GCA_003170875.1 Candidatus Dormiibacterota bacterium
ACGTCGATCACCCTCGACGCCCCCCAGGCCCGGCAGGTGCTGCGCCTGCTCGACAGCCTCGAGGAGCTGGACGACGTCCAGCAGGTCTACGCCAACGCGGAGATCCCCGACGAAGTCCTCGAGTCGGTCACGTCGTAGCCGCGGTCTGAGGTGAGGGTCCTCGGCGTCGACCCTGGCTTGGGGCGCACCGGCGTCGCCCTGGTCGAGGGCCACCCCGGCTCGCTGCGGCTGGTCCACGCCGAGTGCATCGAGACCGGCGCCGAGGATGCCGACGGTCCCCGTCTCCTGGAGCTCTCCCGGCTCCTAGCTCAATCAGCCGGGTCTCTCCATCCCGATGTGGCGGCGGTGGAGCGGCTCTTCTTCTCGACCAACCGGCAGACCGCCATGCGGGTCAGCCAGGCACGGGGCGTCATCCTCTGCACCCTGGCCGCGGCCGGGATCCCGATCGCGGAGTACACCCCGAACGAGATCAAGGAATCGGTCGCCGGCTACGGTGGGGCGACCAAGCGCCAGGTGCTCCGGATGTGTGGCGCGATGCTCGGCGTCGAGGAGATCCCCGGGCCCGACGACACCGCCGACGCCTGTGCCGCCGCCATCTGCCACCACCACCGGGCCGGGCTCCAGCCCCACGCCGCGACCGCGCCGGCGGCACGGGTGACCCCGGCGCTGGAATTGGCCATCGCCGCCGCCCGGGAGCGCGCCGGCGGCGCCGCCCCGGCCTCCCGCCCCGCCCCGCACCCCAAGGCGGCGACCACCCCGGGCGGCCGCCGATGATCGCCCGGTTGCGCGGCCGCGTCGTGGTCGCCGACGCCGACCACGTGGTCCTGGAGACGGGCGGTGTCGGCTACCAGGTCAACTGCCATCTCCGCACCCTCGCCGCGCTCCACGAGATGGGCGACCGGGAGGTGATCCTGCACATCCACACCTCGGTGAGCGACGACGCCATCCGTCTCTACGGTTTCCTGGGCCGCGACGAGCTGCGCCTCTTCCGCCTCCTCATCGGGGTCGAGCGGATCGGTCCGAAGGCCGCGCTCTCCATCCTCGGCCGGGCCGAGCTGCCCACCATGGTGCGGGCCATCCGGGACGGCGACGTTGCCCTGGTCGCGACCGTGCCGGGCGTCGGCCGCCGCACCGCGGAACGGGTCGTGCTGGAGCTGAGTGACCGCCTCGGTGACCTCGCCCTCACCCTGGAGCCGGCGGCCCCGACGGCCGCCGCCCAGGCGGTGGAGGCCGCCGTCGCCGGGCTGGTCGGGCTCGGTTACCGCGAATCGGAGGCCCGCCCCGCGGTCCGGGCCGCCCTCGCCGCGGCGGGGGAGGCGGACGGCGACGTCACCGCCCTGGTGGGCAGGGCGCTGCGACTCCTGGATGTCGGGGCCGCGACGTGACCGACAGCCGCGTGGTCAGCCCCGGCGAGCTCGACGAGGAGAGGGCCGCCGACTCCGTCCTTCGCCCCCGCCGGCTCGAGGATTTCGTGGGCCAGCCCACCATCCGCGAGCAGGTGCGCATCCTCATCGAGGCGGCCAGCGCCCGCTCCGAGCCCGTCGACCACGTCCTCCTCTACGGTCCCCCCGGGCTCGGCAAGACGACCCTGGCCCAGATCATCGCCACCGAGATGGGCGTCCAGGCCCGGCTCACCAGCGGGCCGGCGTTGGAGCACCAGGGGGTGCTGGCCTCGATCCTCACCGCCCTCGAGGCCCGCGACGTCTTCTTCATCGACGAGATCCACCGCCTCAACCGTGCCGTGGAGGAGGCGCTCTACCCGGCCATGGAGGACCTCGCCTTCGACTTCGTGGCGGGCAAGGGGGCGGGGGCCCAGACGCTCCGATTGAGCCTGAAGCCGTTCACCGTCATCGGGGCGACCACGCGAGCCGGGGCCCTGGGCGGCCCGCTCCGCGACCGCTTCGGGGTGACCCTCCGCCTCGACTACTACGGGACCGACGAGTTGACCGCGATCATCGTCCGCTCGGCGCGGCTGCTCGGGGTCGAACTCACTCCGGCGGGAGCGAGCCTGCTGGCCGGGCGGGCCCGCGGGACGCCTCGGGTCGCCAACCGGCTGCTCCGCCGCGCCCGCGACTACGCCCAGGTGCGTGCCGGGGGGAGCATCGACGAGGAGGTGGCCCGGGCCGCCCTCAGCATCCTCGGGATCGACGAGCTGGGCCTCGACGAGATGGACCGGCGGGTGATCGAGGTGCTCTGCGGGGCCCTCTCGGGGCATCCGTCGGGGGTGCAGACCATCGCCGTCTCGGTCCAGGAGGAGCCCGAGACGATCGAGGACGTCGTCGAGCCCTACCTGATCCGGCTCGGGCTGGTGGTCCGCACCCCGCGGGGGCGGCTGGCGACCGCAGCCGCCTACCGCCACCTGGGGCACACCCCGCCGGCGGGCGCCCCAGGTTCGGGGGGAGGGGGCCAGGAGGTCCTCTTCGGGGGATGAGGGGGCCGGAAAGGAGGGTGACAGGCCCCCCCGCCGTCCTCGCCGGCGGCCGGCCCAGCGAGCTCGGCGCCCTGCCCGGCGCCCCCTTCCGTGAACTCGACACCGAGAGCGGTCACCCGCTCGGCTACACTTCGCCGTCGTGAACTGGCTGCGGGTCACCAAGTGGAAGGTGGCGACGATCTTCGTCGTCCTGATCGTCGCCGTCCTGGTCGACGTGGGCAACTGGAACGTGCTCGGCTACGACATCACCCTCCACAAGGGGCTGGACATCGTGGGCGGCTCCGAGCTGACCGTCGCCATCTGCCTCGGCCCCAACGATCCACCGAGCGCCAACCCGCCCTGCCGCTCCGGCCCTCGGAACGGGGTCAGCGTCGCGCAGGCGCAGACCGACACCATCCCGGTGCTCCAGAACCGGGTCAACACCCTCGGGGTCTCGGAGGCCAGCGTCCAGCCGGTCGGGAGCAACGAGATCTCGATCGAGCTCCCCGGCGTCTCGCTCGCCACCGCCGAGAACGTCCTGGGCAGCACCTACCTGATCCACTTCGCGACCGCCGCCGCCGGAGCCCCGCCCGCGGGCGCCGTCAAGAGCGCCAACTACTGCGCCCAGAACCCGACTGACGGCTTCTGCGTGGACCAGCAGTTCCTCTACGAGCCCTCCCAGCTCGACAACACCCAGTTCTACCCGTCCGGGTACCACTGGAAGATCGACAACAAGATCACGGCCGCGGACATCTCCAGCTCCAGCCTGGGCACCGACTCGGGCGGCAACCCGGCCGTCGACATCACCTTCAACGGGTCCGGCGCCAGCGAGTGGAACAAGATCACGAGCGCGGCCAACAAGGTCTACAGCGACAACAACTGTTCCACGGGCACCGCCTGCCCGGCCACCTCCATGGTCGCGATCTTCCGCGACAGCCAGGTGATCAGCGCCCCGGTCGTCGAGGGGGCGTCCAGCAGCAGCACCCAGATCACCGGGCTCAGCCTGTCAGAGGCCCAGACACTGCAGTCGCAGATCAACTCCGGGTCGTTGCCGGCCGAGATCGGCACCGTGCAGCAGGACACGGTGGGCGCGACCCTCGGCGGTCAGACGGTCACCGCCACCCTGCTCGCCGGAGCCGTCGGCCTTCTCGTCGTGATCCTCTTCATGATCGGCTACTACCGCTTCCCGGGCGTCCTGGCGAGTGTCGCCCTGATCCTGTACAGCATCATGAACCTGGCCGCCTACAAGCTCCTCGGGGTCACGGTGAGCCTCGCCGGCCTGGCCGGCTTCGTGTTATCCGTGGGCATGGCAGTCGACGCCAACGTGCTGATCTTTGAACGCACGCGGGACGAGCTGCGCCATGGACGCTCGGTGGGCGCCGCCATCGAGCTGGGCTTCCGGCGGGCCTTCCCGGCCATCCGCGACAGCAACATCTCGACCGAGATCGTCTGCGTCATCCTCGCCGTCTTCGGCTCGGACATCGTCAAGGGCTTTGCCATCACCCTGGGCATCGGCGTGGCGATCAGCTTCTTCAGCGCGGTCCTGATCACCCAGTCGCTGCTCGGCGTGATGCTGCGCTGGAGGATCGGGAGAAACCCGACCCTCTACACCGAGATCCACCCCGAGTACCAGGAGCAGCACCGGACCGGCCGCTTCGACATCGTCCGCAACCGCAACCTCTTCTTCCTCGCCTCGCTCGCGATCATCATCCCCGGCATCGTCGCCATCGTCGGCTGGGGGTTCCGGCTGGGCATCGACTTCGCGGGCGGCGACCAGATCCAGGCGGCCTACATGACCCCGGTGACATCGGCGCAGCTGGTGAACACCGTCAACAAGGCCGTGCCGGGCCTGCAGCCGACGGTCCAGAGCTTCGGCAAGGACAAGGCCGGCAACGACGTGTACCTGATCCAGACGCTCCCCACCGGCGAGGTCCAGACCGTGTACAACGCCCTCGACTCCACCTACCACTTCCAGTCGGGGACCGAGAGCGTCAACACCGTCGGTCAGACCATCGCCAGTAGCGCGGTGGGCCAGGCGATCGGCCTGGTGCTGGTCTCGTCCCTGATGATCGCCCTGTACCTGGCCTACCAGTTCGGCAAGCAGCGCCAGGTCAACCGCTGGCGGTTCGCGGCGTGCACCTTCTTCAAGCTCCTGCACGACATCTTCGTGCTCGCCGGGATCTGGGCGATCCTGGGCCACTTCACCTCGCTCGGCCAGGTCGACAACTACTTCATCACGGCCGTGCTGACCGGCATAGCCTTCTCCATCCACGACACCATCGTCGTGTTCGACCGGATCCGGGAGAACCTGCGGGTCGGGCCGCGCTTCACCTTCGACCAGATCGTCAACCTCTCGACGGTGCAGACCATGGCCCGCTCGCTCAACACCTCGCTGACCGTCGTCTTCGTGCTGCTCGCCCTCGTGCTTTTCGGCGGGTCGTCCATCCAGGGCTTCGTCCTGGCCCTCCTGATCGGCATCGTCACCGGCACCTACAGCTCGATCTTCAACGCCTCGACCCTCCTGGTCGCCTGGAACAAGGCGCGCCCCGAGAAGGCCGCCGGCCGTCCTCAGCGCGGCGCCGTCGCGCGACCCGCGCGCGCCAGCTGACGAGCGGCGCATCCGCCCCCGTCACGCTCGCGGGGCGGCCCCACCGGATACGATCGTCCCACCCGTGTCGATGAGCCGTCCCGACGTCGCCGCCCTTGCCGACCTGCTCCGCCCCGCCCTCCAGCAGTCCGGGGTCGAGCTGGTCGAGGTGCAATGGAAGGGGAGCGGACCGGGGAGCCTGCTCCGGCTCGTGGTCGACCGTCCCGGCGGGGTCGGCCTGGACGACTGCGAGCGGGCGTCGCTCACCGCCAGCGCCATCCTCGACGCCTACGACCCGATTGAGACCCACTACTCGCTGGAGGTCTCCTCCCCGGGGGCGGAGCGACCGATCCGCACCGAGGAGGAGTGGCGAGCCGCCCTCGGCCGCCGCGTCCACCTCCGCGTCCGGAGCGGCGACGCCGAGCGCGTCGTGGAGGGCCGGCTGATCGCGGCCGGCGGGCCCACCGTGGAGGTCGAGGCGCGTACGGCGCGAGGCCGGCCCCAGCCGCTCACCATCGCGACGGCGGACATCCTCGCGGCGCGCACCGCGGTGGACATCTGATGCCCGGTCGCGGCCGCCCGCCCGCCGTCCGCCCCGGTGACGGGGAGATACTCGAGGCGGTCGCGGAGCTCGCCGCCAGCGCCGGCATCAGCGAGGACGAGCTGACCGAGATCGTCGGCAGGGCGATCGTCGAGACCTATAGGCGGTTGGTGGTCGACGACCCCGGGCTCACCGCCCGGGTCGACTTCGGCAAGGGTGTTCACGACGTGCTCCGCCCCGACCCCGCGGGTGGGGAGGCGGTGATGGCACCGCTCACCGGCGACGCCGCGCGCCAGGCGGCCCAGGCCGTCCGCAGCGCGGTCCTCGACCGGCTCCGCAACGCCGGGGCGGATCGGGTGATCAGCGAGGCGACGACACACCGCGGCGAGCTGATCGACGCCATCGTGGAGAGCCCATCGGGCGGCAGCTGGTACCTCCGGGCCGGGGACACGACCGTGGTCCTGCCTCCTGAGGAGCAGGCGGCGGGGGAGGAGCTCACTCCGCGCCAGCACCTCAAGGTGGTGATCCTCGAGGGCAAGCGGCGCGCCCGCGATGCGGTGGTGGTCGCGTCCCGCTCGCATCCCCAGCTGGTTCGGCTCCTCCTTGAGCAGGAGGTCCCCGAGCTGAGCCGCGGCCAGATCACGATCCGCGCCATCGCCCGGGAGGCCGGACACCGGACCAAGGTGGCGGTCGAGGCGATCGATCCCGACATCGACCCCCAGGGCGCCTGCATCGGCCCCCACGGCATCCGCCACCGGGCGGTCATCTCCCAGCTCGGCGCCGAGCAGCTGCAGGTCGTCCGCTTCGACCCGGATCCCGCCCACTACGTGGCCAACGCGCTGATCCCGGCACCGGTGTTGGGCGTCGAGCTGGACACGGAGACGCGCACCGCCCACGTCACCGTCGACCCCTCCAAACTCTCCCTCGCCATCGGCCGGGGAGGGGAGAACGCCCGCCTCGCCGCCCGCCTCACGGGGTGGCGCATCGATATCACGGCCATGGAGCCGGTCGCGGAGGCGACCGCGGAGGAGCCATCGTGACGCCGCCGGAGGGTGCAGACGAGGCGAACGCAGCAGAGAGGGCTCCGTTGCGCACCTGTGTGGGGTGCCGGCGCCGGCGGCCGCGCCCCGAACTGGTCCGTCTGGTCGCTGGGGCATCGGGAGCGGTTATCCTGGACATCCCCGCCCGTGCGCCCGGCCGCGGCGCCTATCTCTGCCGGGATTCGGGCATGGCCTGCCTGCGAGTCGCCCAGCGGCGCCGCAGCCTGAGTCGATCCCTGCGGGTGGGGGAGAATGTCATCGACCCCGAGACACTGGGCCGTCAGCTCAGCGAGCTCGCCCAGGAGGAGCGACCATAGCCACGGTGAACAAGATCCGACTGCCGGCCAGCGTCACGGTCAAGGAGCTGGCGGAGCGGCTCGGCGTGCCCGGGGCCCAGGTGATCACCTACCTGATGCAGAACGGGGTGATGGCCGCCCTCAACCAGTCGGTCGACTTCGACACGGCCGCGCTGGCCGCCGACAACTTCGGCTTCGAGGCGGAGTCGGAGGAGGCCCCCGCGACCGAGGCTGCGGCTCCGTCCGCCGGCCCCGCGCTGCGGCCGCGCCACCCCCTCCTCGACCTCTCCGGCGAGGACCCCGCCAAGCTGGTGCCCCGCCCTCCGGTGGTCGCCGTCCTCGGACACGTCGACCACGGCAAGACCTCGATCCTCGACAGGATCCGGACCACCAGCGTGGCCGCGGGCGAGGCGGGAGGCATTACTCAGCGGATCGGCGCCTACCAGGTGGAGCGTCAGGGGCGGCTGATCACCTTCATCGACACCCCGGGCCACGAGGCCTTCAGCGCCATGCGGGCCCGCGGAGCGGACGTCACCGACATCGCGATCCTGGTGGTCGCCGCCGACGACGGGGTCATGCCCCAGACCGAGGAGGCGATCCACCACATCCGGAGCGCCGGCGTGCCGCTGGTCGTCGCCATCAACAAGGCGGACAAGGACGGGGCCAACCCGGACCGCGTCCTCCAGCAGCTCGCCGAGCGGCAGGTCGTCCCCGAGAGTTACGGCGGCGAGGTGCCCATGGTGCCGACCAGCGCCGTCACCGGCCAGGGGATCGAGGACCTCCTCGACACCATCCTGCTGGTGAGCGACGTGGTGAGCCCGCCCCGGGCAAACCCCGACCGGCTCGCGGTCGGCACCGTCATCGACTCCGAGCTGGAGCGGGGGAGGGGCCCGGTGGCCACCGTCCTGGTCCAGAACGGCACCCTCCGCATCGGCGACAACGTGGTGGTCGGCCGTGTCTACGGCAAGATCAGGGCGCTCACCGACGACGCCGGTCGCCGGGTCAAGGAGGCGGGCCCCAGCAAGCCGGTCCTGATCAGCGGGCTGACCGACGTCGCCACCGCCGGCGAGGTCCTCCAGGTCATGGAGACCGAGAAGGCGGCGCGGGCCCTGGCCGAGCAGCGGACCAATGAGCAGCGGGCGAAGGTCGCCCAGCCGGTCCGCCGGATCACCCTCTCCGACTTCGCCGCCGTGCAGGGTGAGACCAAGACCATGACCCTCGTCCTCAAGGCCGAGGCCAACGGCTCGCTGGAGGCTCTCCGCAGCCAGATCACCAAGCTCGAGGATCCCAACGTCACCATCAAGATCGTCGGTGAGGGGGTCGGCGCGGTGGGGGAGGCGGACGTCAACCTCGCCGCGGTCTCCGGGGCCATCGTCATCGGCTTCAACGTGCATCCCGACGACCGCGCCAAAGCCGCCGCCGAGGAGCTCGGCGTCGACATCCGCTTCTACGACGTCGTCTACCAGGTCACCGACGACATCGTGAAGTCGATCCGGGGGATGTACGAGCCCTCCTTCATCGAGGTCTACCAGGGCCGTGCCGAGGTTCGCAAGGTCTTCAGCGTCGACGGTCGCCCGGCGATCGCCGGCTGCCAGGTGGTGGACGGCAAAATCACCCGCGCCGCCACCTGCACCGTGCGTCGCGACGGCCGTGAGGTCGGCAGGGGCAAGATCGACGCCCTCAAGCGGTTCAGGGACGACGTTCGCGAGGTTGCCCGCGGCTACGAATGCGGGATCACCCTCGACGGCTTCGCCGACTTCGCAGAGGGCGACGTCCTCGAGGCACACGTCACCGAGCAGCAGAACATCTGACCGTGCCGGCGTTCATGCCTCACGCCAAGAGCAGAGGTCGCCCCGGCGATCCGGGCGCGTCCCGATTCCAGCCCGTGCTCAGCCCGTCGTCCCGACCGCCGCGACCCGAGAGGATCGCCGAGCAGCTCCGCCAGGAGCTCTCCTCCCTGATGCTCACCGAGATGAAGGACCCGCGGGTTCGCCTCGCCTCGGTGTCGCGGGTGAGCATCGCCCCCGACCTGCGCACCGCCACCGTGATGATCTCGGCGGTCGGGGAGGATCCCGAGCGCCGGGCGGTGGTGGATGCCATGCGCCACGCCGAGGGTTACCTCCGCGCCCAGCTCGGCCACCGGCTGGAGAATCTCAAGGGGTCGCCGCACCTCCAGTTCCAGCTCGACGAGTCGATCGCCTACTCGGTCCGGATGAGCAGCATGCTGCGGGAGCTGGATCTCGGAGCCGCCGCTGACGCCCCCCCCGACGAGGAGCCCTCGTGACCGTGGCCGAACGCCGCTTTCGAGAGGTCGCCGACGCCGCGAGCGACATCCAGCGCCTGATCGGCGAGGCGCGCGAGATCGGGTGCCTCGCCCACAAGGACGCCGACGCCGACAGCCTGGGCTCAGCCCTCGCCTTCGCCGAGGCGCTCCACGAGATGGGCAAGAGCGTGCACACCGTGGTGCCCAGCCCGCTCCCCCGGGCCCTCACCTACCTCCCCGGATACGACACGATCGTCGACCAGCCGCCCCCCCTCGACCTCCTCTTCACCTTCGATTGCGCCACCGTCCACCGCTTCGGCGACCGGGCCGCCCTGGTCGCGAGCGTCGCCCACGTGATCAACGTCGACCATCACGCGAGCAACGACGGCTTCGGGGAGATCAACGTCGTCGACGTTGCGGCGAGCGCCACCGGACAGGTCGTGTACCGCCTGCTCCGGGCGATGGGCTGTCCGATCTCACCGGAGACGGCCACCAACCTCTACGCCGCGCTCCTCACCGACACCGGCGGCTTCCGCCATGAGAACACCACCGAGGCTGCGCTCCGGCTGGGCGCCGACCTGGTCGCCCTGGGCGCGAACGCCGGCTGGATCGCGCTCAAGAGCTACAAGTCCCGCACCGTCGCCCAGCTCCGCCTCGAGGGCATGGCCGTCGCCCGGAGCCAGATCGATTGCGGCGGCCGTCTGATCTGGTCGGAGATCACCGCCGCGATGCTGGAGGAGACCGGGACCACCCTGCAGGAGGCGGAGGGAGTGATCGACCAGCTCCAGACCGTGGAGCCGATGAAGATCGCCGTCCTCTTCAAGGAGGCGGGTCCCGACCTGACCAAGATCTCGGTCCGGAGCCGCGATGAGATCGACGCCACCCACGTGTGCACCCCTTTCGGCGGCGGCGGCCACCGCCGCGCCGCCGGCGCCGAGCTGCGCGAACCCCTGGAGACGGCCCGTGATAGGGTCCTCGACGTCGCCCGGGGCCTGTTGCGGCGGTCCGCCTAGCCATGGAAGCCTCCCCCGCGGCCCCGCCCCGCCGGGGCGCGATGAGCGCCGTCCTGGCCCTCAACAAGCAGTTGGGCCAGACCTCCTTCGACTGCATCCGCCAGGTGCGCCGGATCTACGGTGAGCGGCGGGTCGGCCACGCGGGCACCCTCGACCCGATGGCGCAGGGGCTGCTCCCCGTCTGCCTGGGAGGAGCCACCCGGCTCATCGACCACTTCCACCGCCAGACCAAGACCTACCGCTGCACGGTCCGGCTCGGCGAGCGTTCCGAGACGCTCGACACCGAAGGGACCGTCACCCCCGGCGGCGACGCCGGGGGGCTGGACGCCGACCAGGTGCGGGCGGCGCTCCGCCAGTTTGTCGGCGAGATCTCCCAGGTCCCGCCGATGCACTCTGCGGTCCGCCACGAGGGCGAGCACCTCTACGAGCTGGCACGGCGTGGGGAGCAGGTCGAGCGCCAGCCCCGCTCCGCGCTGATCGTGAGCGCCGAGCTGACCGGCTTCCGGCCCGGCAGCGTGGCCGAGGCCGACATCGAGGTCGAGTGCGGGAAGGGCACCTTCATGCGGGTTCTCGCCAGCGACCTCGGCGACGCACTGGGGGTCGGGGGTCTGCTCAGCTGGCTGGAGCGCACCCGGTACGGCTCGCTGGACATCGCCGGCGCCCACACCATCGAGGAGCTGCAGGGCCTCGAAGACCCCACCACAGCGCTCCTCCCTGCCTGGGTCGCGGTCAGCTTCCTGCCCCAGGTTTTCCTCGGACCGCCGGCGGTGACCCTGGTCCGCAACGGGCAGGCCGTCTTCCTGCCCCGGGTGGGTACCGGCCTTCCCCAGGGGGAGACCCGGGCCCATTCCCCCTCCGGCGACCTCGTCGCGGTCGGGGAGGTCACCGGCTTCCGCTTCCGGCCCACGAAGGTCATGGCCGGCTGACCGGGTGACGAGATGCCGGGGATGAACCGTTGTCGATGACCCTGGAGCACTCGCTGGGCCCGGAGCGCGGACCGTCGCCGCCTCCCGCGGCGTGCACCATCGGCGTTTTCGACGGCGTTCATCGCGGCCACCAGCAGCTGCTGGCCCGCACCGTGGCAGCGGCCCGTGAGGTCGGCGGCATCGCCGTCGCCGTCACCTTCGAGCCCCACCCGAGCGCCGTGCTCGATCCCGGCAACGTCCCGCCCGAGCTGACCACGCTCGACGAGAAGCGCGAGCGGCTCATCGCCGCGGGCATCGACCGCGTGGTGGTGGTCAACTTCACGCGCGAGGTGAGCCAGTGGAGCCCGGAGCGATTCTGCGAGCGGCTGCTCGACCGCTTCGACCTCCGCCACCTCGTGGTCGGGGCCGGCTTTGCCCTCGGGCGCCAGCGCCGGGGGGACGTCGCATTCCTCCGCGGCTTCGGGGCAGAGCACGGCTTCACGGTGGAGACCGTGGACCCGGTGACCGACGCCGGCGTGACCATCTCCTCCACGCGGGTGCGCTCGGCGCTGGTCTCGGGCGACGTCGAGGGCGCCACACTCCTTCTCGGCCACCCGTACTTCCTGGACGGCACCGTGGAGCACGGCGATCGGATGGGGTGGAGGTTGGGCTTCCCCACCGCCAACGTGGGGGTCGAGCCCGGCAAGTGCCTTCCCGAGATGGGCATCTACAGCACCTGGATCCGCGCCCGGGGGGCGTGGCTCCCGGCCGCCTCGAGCATCGGCTACCGGCCCACCTTCGGCGGCGACCGCCTCACCGTCGAGGCCCACGTACTGGACTACGAGGGCGACCTCTACGGCGAGCGGGTGCGGCTGGCCTTTGTCCACCGGCTGCGGGAGGAGCGCTGGTATCCGGACGAGGCGTCGCTCATCGCCCAGATGCAGCTCGACGTCGCGGAGACGCGGCGACTGCTTGAGAAGGCCGCGCCGCCGTCGGAGCTCTGAGGGCCTGGATCCCTCGGAGGCCCCCTGGCGTCTCCGTAACCGGCGGCCCACGTCCGCCGTTCCCCGACCGACAACAGCACCCGTGCCACGATCAACGACGGTCGGGCGTCGGGTCATGGGGGAGAGCGGCCGTGCCGAAATGGATCACAGCCCGACGCCTGGTGGCGGTGGGCGTTGCGGCGGTCCTGCTGGCGGGAGTCGCGGGCCTCTCCTTCTTTGCGGGCGACGGCTTCGCGCTGGGCGGATTGAGCGTTCGCCGGGCGACGCCCGGCCAGCTGGCCAGTGCTATGCAGGGAGACCACTTCTACTCCGACTATCGCGAGAACACCCTCGTGGTAGTGGGATCGGTCGCGTCGGTGTCCGGGAGTGGCGACACCTTCACACTCGAATTCGCCACGTCGGGAGCCTTCAAGGCCCTCTGCGAGTTCCAGGCGGGCCGCCCTCCGGTATCAGTGGGCGACACGATCACAGTTGTGAGCGCGGCCTATAGCGCCGAGCGCCGTCCGTCGGCGGTGGAGCTCACCGGATGTGTGCTGCTGGGCTCTGCGGGCCCATGACCCGGGGCACCGGGCGGACGGGCCCGCTCAGTCCTGGGGCTGCCTCCGCCGCGACAGGATCTGAGGCGATCACCGGGCGTCCGGCAGCCCGCTTCGTCCGACGTCACCCCTGAGCGGAGCTGACCCGCGGCTGCGCTACCGCCCGCGCGTCCGCGCCCGAAGGTCGCCTCGCAGCCCCAGCCCGGCAACCCCCAGGACCACGGCTGCCGCCCAGCCGGCCACCAGCAGCCCGCCCACCAGCGGCGAGCCGACGGTGATCGCGAGGGCGATGGGCAGCAGCATGATCCCGGCGCCGCAGAGGTAGGCCGCCCACGCTCCGGGGGCCTGCTTGCGGATCGACGCGGTGACTGCCATCGCCAAGAGGAGCACCACGAGGAGCACCCCCACCGTCGGGAAGAGGTAGACGGAGAAGCCACCCAGCACTCCGATGAGCAGCCACGCCCGGTTCGGTCTGGCGAGCGGCGCGGCACCCATCACGGCAAGCATGACTGGCGAGCTTCGCCGGCGCTGGCTCCCGCACCGAGAACGGCGCGGTGGGGAGACCCCCGCCCGGGCCCGATCCCTACGAGAGCACGACCTCCACGACCACGCGCTCGGTCCCGAGCGGGGGTCGCGGCACCACGTCGCCGTCGATCGCCACACCGTCGACCGTCAGCGCCACCGCGTTGCCCGGCCCGTCACGCCGCACGGTGATCTCGTACCAGGTGTCGCGGAAGAGACGCCGCGCCGTGTACCCCGGCCACGCCGAGGGGAGCACGGGCGCGACCTTCAGCCCGCGGTGAGTGGGGCGGATGCCGAGTATCCACTGGGTGGCGGCGACGTAGGTCCACGCCGCGGCCCCGGTGAGCCAGGCGTTCCTCCCCAGGCCAAACTGGGGATGCGCCGGTCCGCAGATGTTCTGGCAGTAGACGTAGGGCTCGACTGCGGCCAGCTCGACATCGGCGCGGGCGAGCGGCAGCAGCTGGCGGTAGTACTCGTAGGCGCGATCGCCGTCGCCCAGCTGCGCGGCCGCCATGATCGACCAGGCCGCAGCGTGGCAGAAGATGCCGCCATTCTCCTTGGCCCCCGGCGGGTAGGTGGAGGTGCCGGTGACCCGTGGATCGCCGCCGTCGTACGGAGGCCAGAGCGTGCTGAGCCCGTACGGGGTGTCGAGGAGGTCGTGCGCCGATCTCATGGCGATCTCCGCGCGCTCCGGAGAGGTGACCTCGCCGATCACGGACCAGCTCTGGGGGATGAGGTTGATCCGGTGGTGCACCTCCGAGGCGACCCCGATCGGCCGCCCCTCGTCGTCGAAGGCCCGCGCGTACCAGGCGCCGTCCCAGGCGGAGGTGTTGACCGCCTCGGCCATCTCGGCGTGGAGGCGGCGGAACCGCACCGCCTCCTCGGAGCGGTGCAGGTGGTCGCAGAGCGCGGCCAGGTCGAGGGTGGCGCGGCAGAGCTGCAGGGCGCACCAGACGCTCTCCGCCAGACCCGAGCCGTGGTCGACGTTCATGGTGTCGTCCCAGTCGGCGTAGCCGGCGCGGGGCAGCCCGTGGGGCCCTCGATGGGCGAGGACGAAGTCGATCGCCGCCATCATGTGGCCCCAGACCGTGTCGTCCGCGTCCTCGGGGGGCAGGCCGTCCGGCCCCGGCTGGTACGCCACCAGCCGGTGGATCATGTCGCAGTCCCCGGTCTCGCGCAGGTAGGCGCAGGTGGCGATGACCAGCCAGAGGTGGTCATCGCTGAACCACTGAGGCCAGGTCGGCCGCTCGGCGGCGAGCCCCGGCCCACCTTCTCCGGTGAGCGGGAGGAACTGGTGCCAGGTGTGCCCGTCGGCGAACTGAAGCTGCCAGAGCTGCTCCAGGCGGGCCTCGGCGAGGTCCGGCTCGACGTGGGAGGTGGCCATGGTGTCCTGGGCGCTGTCGCGCGTCCCCATGCCCCGCCCCAGGCCGGTCTCGTATCCGGAGACGAAGCG
>PMYJ01000067.1 GCA_003170875.1 Candidatus Dormiibacterota bacterium
CGGCTCCGGCAAGACGACCCTGGTCCGCCTCCTCATCCGGGAGGAGGTGGCCTCTACCGGCCGCATCTTCGTTGACGGTCAGGAGACCACCAGGATGATCCGGCGGCGGCTGCCGAAGCTCCGCCGCAAGTTCGGCATCGNNGTCTTCCAGGACTACAAGCTGCTGCCCAAGCTGACGGTGGCCCAGAACGTCGCCTTCGCCCTCCAGGTCACCAGGCCGGGGCAGCGGCACCTCAAGGAGAAAGTCGAGGAGACGCTCTGGATCGTCGGTCTGGAGGACAAGCTCGACACCTTCCCCGACGAGCTCTCCGGTGGCGAGCAGCAGCGTGTCGCCATCGCCCGCGCCCTGGTCCACCGCCCCCGGATCTTCCTCGCCGACGAGCCCACCGGAAACCTCGACCCCGACACCTCGTGGGGGATCGTCCAGCTCCTGCTCCAGATCAACCACCGCGGCACCACGGTGCTGATGGCGACCCACAACCGCGAGATCGTCGACCTCTGCCGGCGCCGGGTCATCGCCATCGACTCCGGTCGGGTGGTGCGTGACGAGGTCGAGGGTGGGTACCTCCGCGAGGGCGAGGCGACGATATGAGGGGGCTGCTCGCGTCGGTCCGCTTTGCGCTGGTCGCGGCCGGACAGAACTTCACGCGCAATCTGGCCGTCTCCCTGGCCGGCGTCTTCACCATGGGGCTGATCATGCTGCTGGTCGGCGGCACCCTCCTGCTGACCCACACCGTCGACGCCATCCTCAACCAGCAGGAGTCGCAGGCGGACGAGATCCACATCTACCTCCAGGACTCGCTCTCGATGCGCACCATCGCCGACTACGAGCAGCGTTTCGGCCACGACTCGCGGGTCAACGGGGTCAGCTTCACCACCAAGGACGAGGCGGTGGCGGTGTCCCAGCAGCGAGGGCTCCCCCTCCAACCGGCGATCGCCATCCTGGGCACCAACCCGCTTCCCGCCTCGATCGATCTTCACGTCCGCAGCCTCACCGACCTCGGCCAGTTCGCCACCCTGGCGAAGACCCTCCCCGTCGTGGACACCAGCAGCGGGTCCGCCACCGACTACAGCCCGACCGTCATACCCCGGCTGCAGGAGCTGATCACCTTGACGGTCTGGGTCGGTGGAGCGCTCTCCGCGGTCCTCGCGGTGATCAGCCTCGTGATCATCATGAACACGATCAGGACGGCGGTGTACATCCGGCGGACCGAGATCGAGATCATGAAACTGGTGGGGGCAGGCGACTGGTTCGTGCGCTGGCCCTTCATCCTGGAGGGTGTTTTCGGAGGTGTCCTTGCGGCGGCCTTCGGGGGGACGGTGATCGCTGTCGCCTACCGATTCGTCCTGACCCAGGCCAACACGAGGGCCTATCTCGGGGTGAGCTTCGACGGTCCGTACCTGACCGCGATGGTGGTGCTGCTGCTCGCCTTTGGAGCCGCTCTCGGCGGCTTCGGCAGCTTCCTCGGGGTCCGCCGATTCCTCCACGCGTGACGGATCCGGAGCCGGGGATGGACGCGGAGCCGGGACCGTCTCCCGGGCGCCGCAGAATGCCCCGTCCCCGGGCCGGCTTCTGGAGCCATGCGGTGGTCGGCGTGCTCTGCCTCTACCTCGGCGGGCTGCTGGTCGCCAACCTCGGCAACCTCCCCTTCGGCGGCGCGCTGGCCTCCATCTACCCGCGCTTCGGGGGCCTCGACGAGACCTCGCTCCAGGTGGCATGGCAGGACATCGAGAACAACTACGTGCTCCGTAACGTGCCGGGAAGCGTCGGCACGGAGGCGAGCGAGGCGGCCCTGGTGCAGGCGCTCGGCAGCACCTACGACGACCGCTTCAGCGCCTACTTCACCAAGAGCGAGTACCAGCAGTTCACCGCAGCCGTCAACCAGGACCGCAGCGGCAGCATCGGGATCTCCATCGAGGAGATGTGCGCGGGCGCGACCCTCTGCGCCAGCGGTCAGAATCCCACCGAGCTCGCGGCGGAGGACGTGCTCCACGGCCAGCCGGCCGAGCAGGCGGGACTGCGCAATGGCGACGTGCTGGTCGCGGTCGGCGCGACCCAGGTCTCCAGCCTCGGCTCGAGCCTCGACGAGCAACTCTCCAAGCTCTCCAACCTCATCGACGGCGCGGCGGGGACCAAGGTCACGCTCACGGTCGACCGTGCGGGCGCGCAGCTCGACTTCACCGTCAGCCGGGAAAACCTCCAGGTCCCCACCGTCTACAGCCGGATGTTCGGCACTGTCCTCGACCTCCAGGTGACCAGCTTCGGGGAGGCCACCGGCCAGGACGCGGTGGCCGCGCTGAGGAGCGGGCTCGCCGGCGGGGCGACGGCGGTGGTCCTCGACCTCCGGGGCAACGGCGGCGGCTACGTCACCTCGGCGGTGACGCTCGCCAGCCAGTTCCTCACCCGCCACGGTAGCGAGCAGGACGTGGTCGTGCGGCGCGGCCGGATGGATCTCCAGGGCCAGCCCACGACCGCCCAGACGGTGATCCACGATCAGATCCAATCGGGCGGTCTCGCCCCCGCCATCCCCCTCGTCGTCCTGGTCAACGGCGGCAGCGCCTCGGCCTCGGAGATCGTTACCGCGGCCCTCCGCGACTACCACCGGGCCACCGTGGTCGGGACGACCAGCTACGGCAAGGGGTCGGTGCAGCTCGACTTTCCCCTGCCCGACGGCAGCGACCTCCACCTCACCGTCGAGAAGTGGTACGGGCCCGGCGCGGAGAGCATCGACGGCACCGGGATCAGCCCCAACGACGTGGTGACCCTGCCGAGCCCGAGCGACCTCTTCACCCTCGAGGCGGAATCCGCGGACCCCTCCCAGGACCCCCAGCTGCAGGCGGCGCTGGCGATCGCTCAGGGGTAGCGGACGGCTCAGCCGGTCGCGGCGGGGTCCGGGTGGCGCCGGCGCCGGAGCCAGCGCCACATCCGAGGGGGCAGTGCCAGCCCGGCGGCCCGGCGGCGCTCCGCCTCCTGGTGACGCACCGCCAGCCAGGCTCCGAGCGCGATCACGCTGAAGAGGGCTCCGGCCAGGCTCCAGCCGTTGATGCTACGTCCCCAGCGCTCGGCGTCATAGCCGATACCGACCCCGACGACCAGGCCGACCACGATCAGCACGATCACCACGGGGCTCATCGGTGGCCGCTCACGTCGGCCTGAATATACTGCCGAGACGATGGCGAGCAGCTTCGATGTCGTTTTCCTCGGCGGTGGCATGGGCGGGTACGTGGGTGCGATCCGCGCGGCCCAGCTCGGCCTGACCACCGCCGTGGTGGAGGAAGACAAGCTCGGCGGCACCTGCCTCCACCGGGGCTGCATCCCCACCAAGGCGCTGCTCCAGTCCGCCTTCGTCCTCGATCAGGCGCGTCAGGGCGCCCGCCTCGGGGTCAGGGTCAGCGGGGTCGAGCTGGACTACGCCCAGGTGGGGAAGAACCGGGACCAGGTGGTCTCCCAGCTCCACCGGGGGGTGGAGTTCCTGATGAAGAAGCACCGCATCGAGGTGGTCCGCGGCCGGGGACGGCTGGCCGGCCCGCGCCAGGTGCGGGTGGGCGGTGGCCAGAGCGGCGATGTCGAGGTGGAGGCCGGTGCGGTCGTGATCGCCACCGGTTCCCGCCCCAAGCAGGTGCCGGGCGTGGAGCCCGACGGCCGGTCGGTGCTCACCTCCGATCACGCACTCACCCTCGACCATGTGCCCGCCTCTGCGATCGTGCTCGGCGCCGGCGCGGTGGGTGTCGAGTTCGCCTCCTTCTGGCGCAGCTGCGGCGCGGAGGTGACCGTGGTCGAGATGCTCGACCGCCTGGTGCCGCTGGAGGACCGGGCGATCGGCACCGAGCTGGGCAAGCACTTCGAGGCGCGGGGGATCCGCTGCCTGGTGGGGGCCAAGCTCGACCTCGGCTCCGTCCGTCGCGACGACGCCGGGGTGTCCGTGACCGTCGCCCACGGGGGCAGGGAGGAGAGGATCTCGGCCGAGGTGCTGCTCGTCGCCATCGGGCGCTCACCGAACACCGAGGGGATCGGCCTGGAGACCACCGCGGTCGAGCTGGAGCGCGGATTCATCCGGGCCGGCGCCGACCTGAGGACCGCCCAGGAGGGGGTCTACGCCATCGGCGACGTGATCGGCGGCTTTCTCCTCGCCCACAAGGGGAGCCACGAGGGGATCATCGCCGCCGAGGTGATCGCCGGGCGCCATCCCCATCCCCTCGACCCCCAGCTC
>PMYJ01000252.1 GCA_003170875.1 Candidatus Dormiibacterota bacterium
TGTGGCCTACCGTTCCAACTCCGTTCATCGCGGCGCACTGACCGCGGAGCCCCCGTTCCGCGTGGCAAGCGCGTCAAACTCTGTCGGCGGCGGTGGACGCGGAACGGCTCAGAACGCCTCCCCCTGGGGCACTCCCGCCGCCCCGAGTGGGAGCCAGCGGCCGTGTCTCCACGGATGCCGCCCGGCAAGCGGCCTCGACCCGCTCCTGAAGCAGGCTGTGAGTGCTGTGGCCGCGTCGCTCGATCCACCAGCCGGCCCTCTCCTCGGCAATCAGCGTGTCGGCGGCCTCGACGATCGCGCTGTAGCCCTCGGCTTCCTCGGAACTGAGGGTCCCGATCCGTAGCCGCCCCGCAGAGCCGTCGCGGATGGCGTGAATCTCCGGAAGGATCTCGGCTCGAATCCGAAGCGCCCAGGCGATCTGGGAGTCGGTGCCGCGCAACCGAGGAGGGGCAAGGGGTTGTCCGACGACGATCATGGGGAGGTCCTCCCGTGAGGGGAGCCGCCACCGGCTCCGTTGGCGGGCGTCCGCCACGCCGCGAGCCGCCGTCAAGCCCGGAGCGAAGCGGAGCCGCCAGGGAAGGCTTGACGGAGCGAGGTCGAGCGGCGTGGCAGCCTGTCGACGGTTCGGAGCCGGGGGCGCCCGCAGCGAGGCCTCCCTTGGGGCCGGCCGACTGGTTCCTGCGAGCCGGAGCGTCCGGCTGACGACTGCGTCGGTTCGACTGAGGGGAGGCGCACGTCGCGCCTCCCCCCTCGTCGCAGCTACGCTGCGGCGCCGTCCGTGTCGCTCTTCGCCGGGTCGCCGGCGTCGTCGTCGGGCTCCTCGCCCTCCGCCTGCGAGGGCGCCGTCTGACGGAGGTCCCACGGCAGCCGGCTGCGCGCCGCGGCGACCTCCACCTCCGCGAGATCATGGATGCCCGTGCTCCGGAGCAACCCGATGTGGGCCGCCACCGCCTCCGAGCTGTAGTCGAAGCGCTCCGTGGTCAGCCCGTGCTCGCCGGCGGCAAGCGCGATCGCCAGGGCCACGTCGATCAGGCACCCCTCGCCTCCCGCAGCGCGCGCGGTCAGCGCCTCCTCGGCTGCCCGGATGCCTCCGTCCTTGGCGACCACCAGGCCGAGAAGTTCGGCGGCCACCTCGCAGACGGCGGGCTTGGCCTCGCTCACCCAGAGCGTGAGCACGTGAGCGACGGCCTCGTCGTGCGTGAAGGCGTGGTTGCGGAGCGCCTCGCCGACGGCACGGAAGCGTGTGGCGTGAGCCTCGCGGAGAAGCTTCTTCTCCGCCCGCTTGGTCGCGCGCTCCGCCTTCAGGTCGGGCACACCACTGCCCTCCACGCCGGCGTGACGCGAGCGGTCGGTGCACACGTAGTTCGCCTTCCCGTCCTTGTCCACGAACGCGGCGTGGCAGGGCTGCTTGATGTGCTCGCGCTTGGCGATATGGACGTCGCCATGTCCCTGGCCCAGCCGCTGCACCTTGGAGTTGTGGGCGAAGTAGCCGTAGTTGGGCGAGTCGACGATAGCGCAGCCCTCCTTGGCCAGCCGGCTCCGCGTCTTCTCCTCCTCGAGGCGCCGCTTGCGCTCGCGGACCACGGTCTCGACCGCGGACTTCACGTTCCATCCCTCCCCGATCCTGCGCAGGCACTCGTCGAGCTCCTCCCCGCTCTCACTGACTGCGGTGAGCTCGTGCGCGTCGCGGGCGGTCATGGTCCCCGCCTCAATCAGCTCACGTACCAGGGTCGGCAGGCCTGCGACCACCCGCCACGCCTCGATGTTGTCGGGCGTGGTATGGAGGGCTGCGGCGACCAGCTCGGTGTCGGCGCCCAGATCGAGGAGCTGCTGCATGGCATCAGCCGCCTCGAGATCCGTGAGTTGCTCCCTGTCGATGTTCTCGACTGCCCGCTTGAGAAGCCGCTCGACATCTCCACCGGGGGGCACGATGACCGCCGGGACCTCATCGAGGCCGGCGAGGCGTGCGGCGGCGAGACGGCGAGAGCCGGCCGCGAGCGTGTAGCCACCGTCTGGGTGGGGCTCCACGGTGACCGCGGTGAGCATCCCGTGACGGCGGATGGACTCCGCCAGGTCCTCGATGCCGCGCAGCTCCTGGCGGACGTTCCCGACATCGCGGATCTCGGTGAGCGGAATGATGGCGACGTTGAGCAGGGTTGCCGTGGTCATGGCTGACCTCCCGTATGGGGACTGGCCCCTGGGTTCTTCCAGGAGCGGCGGTGCGAAGGCACCGCCTGCCAGCGGCAGAGCCCGAGCCCAAGAGGCCGTCAAGGGCGCGAAGTNNGCCCGAGCCCAAGGCGCTGTCAAGGGCGCGCAGCGCCCGACCCCTTGCGGGTTGACGGCGCCGCGGGGCTCGGGCCACCACCCGCGGGTTGGCCGATCTCGAACCAGCCCTTCTTGAGGAGACGGGGCAGAGACGGGAAGGCGCGGGCGGTCTTGCCGCCCGCGCCCCCACAGGGGGAACCGCTTACGCGGCCCCCTCCACGGCGGGCTCTTCGCCCGTGTCCGCCGAGGCCGTGAGCGGCCGACCGAGGAGTTGGAAGTTCTCGACCACGAGGTCCACCTGCTTGATGCGGTGGCCTTCCACCTCGCGCACGCGGGATCCGAGGCGCCCGTCGACGTAGAGCTCCCGGCCCTTGCCCGCGTACTGGGCCAGGGTCTCGGCCGCGCGCTCCCAACAAACGACCGTGTGGAAGGCGGCGACCCCCGCGGCGGTGGTCGCCAGGGTCAGGTCCAGGACCGCCTTGCCGCCGGCGGTGTACCTGAGTGCCGGCTCCGCGGCAACGCGTCCCAGGATCGCGAAGCGGCAGGTTCCGAAGCTCCGGCTCTTGACGGTCGCGCTCTCGGCGATGATCTCGCCGACGGGCTGCTCTGGGTTCTGCTTCCGGGCCATGATGTGTCCTCCTTGAGGGGTGATTGCGTGGCTTCCGTGAAGCGGCGCGCACAAGGCCGAGCGGAAACCCCTCGCCGCCAGGCGACTTGGCTTGGGGGTTGCAGCGAGGCCGCGCGCTGCTTGAATGCCACCTGCAGCGATCACCTTCCTCAGGAGGGAGGACACCCATCGCCCGGTCCTGGACCCCGTGCAGCGCATCGCGCCAGGAGCACCGGAGGTCAGCAGTCTGAGTGTCCGCCGCCCGGTGAGTGGCGTGGTCGCGCCGGCGTGAGGTACACTTGTTCGTATGGTTACAGCAGAACGACAGGTCAGTCGGCAGGCTCCTGAGGCAGGGGCCAGGACCATCCCGGCGTTCCAGTCCGAGAGGCCGAAATGAGCGGGCTGTGGGCTGCGTGGGCACGGGGACCCATGGCTCCAGCCCAGGCGTTGCGTCGGCCCCTCTCGCCCTGGGCGGCGGTACTGGTTGCCCTGTGCTGGATCGTCACGGCGCCGCTCGTCCTGGTCGTCGGGATGGTGGCCGAGATCCTTGGTCGGGCCCTGGCGATCGCGGTCCGGGTCGTGGTCGGAGTGTTCGCCCTCGGTGCCGCGGTGGCACTTCTGGACCTCTTTCTGACGCACACCTGATCCCCGGGCCGCCAGGGGTCGCCTCAGAGTCCTGCCTCGGCCTCCGCTACGCGGCGCGTCCGCCGCTCGGCAGGTCGAGCGGGACGACCTGATCAGGAAACACCGCCGTCAGCTCCAGGTGCCCACCGAGAGCCGCCACGTAGCGAGAGAGTGTCGAGACGTAGAGGTCCTCCGAGCGCTCGAGGCGCGAGACGTTCCCCTGGGTGACGTCGAGCACTTCGGCGACCTGCACCTGGGTCAGCCCTCGCTCCTCCCGCAGCCGGTGGAGGGTGATGACAGCGTCCATCAGGCGTCGGTAGGTCTCGACCCGCTCCCGTCCCTCGGGGGTGGCGACGACCTGCTCGGTCAGGATGCGAAACGGCCTGTGCCCACTCATCTCAACTCTCCTTCCCGCCGGAGCTCGGCGAGATGCTCGTCATACAGTCTGTCCGCGAGCGGGACGTACTCCACGTACCACTCCTGCCATCGCCGCGCCTTGCTGCCCCCAATTAAGAGGATGGCGGTTCGCCGCGGGTCGAAGGCGAAGAGCACCCGAAGGGCCGTAGCCGGCGGCCGCAACTCCTTCATGTTCGGGTGCCGAGACGTCTTGATGGTGTCCGCCAGCGGTCGTCCCAGGGCCGGACCGTCGCGCTCGAGGAGCTGGACCGCGGCGGTGAGCGCCCGCTGATCCTCGACCCCGAGGGTCTCCCACCAGGCCTCGAACTGGTCGGTGAACTCGACCTCCCACGAGGCCATTATGCTCCTCTCCTCATATTAGTCAAGGATCATATCACCGCCACCAGCGCGCCGCCGGGCTCACGCGGCCACTTCGGCGTCGCCGGGAGTGACGGCATCGAGCACCCGGTGGGCGGCCGTCTGGATGCGCTGTGCCGACTCGGCGATGCCGTGCCGGGCCTGCTCGCCACCCCCCGCCCACACCGCCAGGTAGCCGAACGAGTACTCGGAGGTGTCGATGCCGAGCCCGGCGCACACGATGTACGCGATCGACTCTGCCTCCAGCTCGGCCTGCTCCCGGCACAGTCCTGCACGATCTGCGTGGAGGATGGCGTGGCCCAGCTCGTGGGCCAGCGTCTTCACCTGGTGGCTCTGCCCGTTCCGCACCTCGATGCGGATGCGCCGCAGCGCGTGGTTGCAGTCGCCGTTCACGCCGTCGGGCAGGTAGTCCTCCTCCACGGTGAACTCCAGGCTGTGGGCGACGTCGCGCAGCTGCGTGTACCAGTCCTTCGGGTCGCTGCCCTCGAGACGGCTCACCGGGGGCGCGGCCAGCTCCTCGCCATCCGTTTGGCTGACGTCGAAGACATGGGTTACCCGGAACGCGTGGGGCCTCCCGGCCACCCATCGCTCGTCCCCGGACTCGCCGTCGACGACCCGGAGGCGCGGGACGACGGGAGCCAGGATGGCGATGCCGCGCTCGCCCTTGCGCACGTGGCGACCGAGCCGGAGCCAGGCGTGGAACCCGGCCACGCGCGTGGCGTGGGGCCGCTGGCCAGCGATCAGGAGGGCGTTGCCCCAGCTGTACCGGTGGAAGCGGCGCTGCACTTCCAGCCAGGCGCGCCAGGCGG
>PMYJ01000158.1 GCA_003170875.1 Candidatus Dormiibacterota bacterium
ACACCTATTGGATCCGCTTCGCGCACGGCTCCACCGATCACCAGATGGCGGTGGCCAACTCTCGCACCCTGTTCCACGCCGCCCGACAAGCCGGGGTCGACCGCATCGTCCACGTCTCGATCACCCATCCGAGCATCACGTCGCGCTATCCGTACTTCAGAGGTAAGGCCGAAGTCGAGCGAATCCTCGCCGAGGTGGGCGTTTCCTACGCCGTGCTGCGCCCCGCCATCTTGTTCGGTGGAGACGGTGTGTTGGTGAATAACATCGCCTGGCTCCTTCGTCGGCTACCGGTCTTCGCTATCGGCGGGAAAGGCGACTACCGGGTCCGGCCGATCCATGTGGACGACCTCGCTCGCCTTGCCGTCGAAGCCGGAGCACATCGGAACACTCAGGTGATCGACGCAGTGAGCCCCGATCGCCCGACCTTCTTGGAGCTGGTGACTCTCATTCGTGAGACCGTTGAGAGCCACGCCCGGCTCGTCCATCTCCCCAAGATCGCGATGCCGACTATAGCCTCGCTTCTCGGCACTGCGGTTCGCGACCGTCTCCTGACTGCAGATGAGTTCTGGGCGATGACCGAGGGACTTGTGGACACGGATGGCCCGGCCACCGGTCGGATTGGGATCTCATCCTGGATAGCCGACCAAGGCGCCGCCCTCGGGACTCGTTACGCCAACGAGCTCGACCGTCACTTTCGCTGAACCCTGGAGGCGTGGATGCCGACTCTTTGCGCTCCCTGACGAAGGAGGGGAGTCCGCCGTTTCATGCGTCGTCGGGCACGCCGCGCGTGGCCGCCTATGTTGGGTGGGTCGTGGTGGGTGCTGCACTCGCTGTCGGCCTGCTTACCCCGTTTACCGTCGGTCCCATTGGCGTAGTCGTGTCGGTGGTCATGATGGTAGCCCTGCTGGCCAGGCCAGCTGGCCGTTCGGCGGCTGCATACGGCGTTCTCAGTGGGGCGGGTGCGGTGCCTCTGTATGTGGCATGGTTGAACCGGCAGGGTCCGGGTCAGGTATGTACCTCGACGGCGGTGTCGACCCACTGTGTCTCGGAGTGGAGCCCTTGGGGGTGGTTGATCTTCGGGATTGTGCTGGTGGCTGCCGGGATAACGGCATTCGCCATGTCTCGCCGCCGGGCCACTTGAGTCGGCGCCAGCACGGTCGAGGTAGGCAGCCTTGTGCCGCTCGACGACGACCTCGTAATGCGTACGGTTCGAAGAGGCTCTCGGCCGCCCACCACCACCAGCTTGGACGACGCTCACTGGGCCTGACCCGATAAGACGGACCACCAGGCTGTGGGGGCAACCAGTGCGGTGTAACGCGTGTGATGGGTACGCTGCTATCGCGCCCAAGCTGCTCGTCTCGTCGCCAGTACCCCCTGCAGGACTCGAACCTGCGACCTGCGCGCTTAGAAGGCGGCTTTTCCATTGATTAGGCGGTTGCTTAGTACCTCGCGAATTCGGATGCACCATCTGCCCCGACAAATGGACTGCAAAGCACGGTCCGCCTCTAGCGTTAGGAAGTGGTTGATCTATGGGCTGAAGCCCGTCGCCGCCGTCCGGTAGGGACGGAAGAAGGCGCGCAGCTCCTCCGCGTAGAGCTCGGGCTCCTCGAACGGCGCGAAGTGCCCGCCACGGGGAGGTTCGGTCACGCGGACGGCGTTCGTCGTGCGCTCGAGCCATGCACGCGGCGGGCGGACAATGTCGCCGCGGAAGAGCGAGAAGCCGGACGGTACCTCGACCCGGCGGGCGTGTTGCGCGGGCGGAATCGCGGCGTTCGCGCGGTACATGCGCATCGACGAGCCGATCGTCCCCGTGAGCCAGTAGAGCGTGATGTTCGTGAGAATCTCGTCCTTCGTGAAGCGCCGCTCGACGTCCCCGTCGCAGTCGCTCCACGCCCGGAGCTTCTCGACGATCCAGGCGGCGAGCCCGGCGGGCGAGTCGGTGAGCCCGAAGGCGGCGGTCTGGGGCTTCGTGCGGTGCATGGCGGCGTAGGCGCCCTCGGTGGCACCCCAGGCCGCCGCGCCCTCGATCCAGGCGCGCTCCTCGGGCGCGAGGTCCGCCGGGTCGCCCGTGAAGACCGGGATGCCCGCGTCGGTGCGGTGGACGGCCACTACCCGGTTGGGGTTGTCGAGCCCGAGGTAGCGGCTCACGTGGCTGCCCATGTCGCCGCCCGCTGCGCCAAACCGTGCGTAGCCGAGGACCCGCATGAGCTCGGCCCATAGGCCGGCGACGGCGATCGAGTCGAGGGGCGGGCCGGTGGGGTGGTCGGAGTAGCCAAAGCCCGGCATGTCGGGCACGACCACGTGGAACGCGTCGGCGGGGTCGGCGCCGTGGGCGCCGGGGTCGGTGAGGAGTGGGATGACCTTCGCGTAGCGCCAGAAGGAGTCTGGCCAGCCGTGGCTCAGGACCAGCGGCAGGACGGGCCCGGCTGGCGCGGCGGCCCGGACGTGCACGAAGTGAATCCCGAGGCCGCCGAGCCGGACGCGGAACCGGGGGAGCCGGGCGAGCGCCGCCTCCTGAGCCGGCCAGTCGAACCCGTCCGCCCAGTAGGCGACGAGCTCACCGAGGTAGTCGAGATCCGTGCCGAACGACCACCCTGCGTCCGCGGGCGCATCCGGCCAGCGCGTCGCGCGCAACCGCACGCGGAGGTCCTCGAGCGCCCCGGGAGGGGTCTGCGAAAAGAACGGCTCGGGGCGGGGCGGGAGGTCCAGGATGGGATCCATCTTACCGGCTGACCGCCGACCAGGTTCTACGCCGCTACAACCCGAAACCTATTTCTGGACCGGTGCACTTGGGCCTGACCCGGTAAGACGGACCACCAGGCTGTGGGGGCAACCAGTGCGGTGTAACGCGTGTGATTGGGTACGCTGCTATCACGCCCAAGCTGCTCGTCTCGCCGCCCGCCAGTACCCCCTGCAGGACTCGAACCTGCGACCTGCGCGCTTAGAAGGCGGCTGCTCCATTGATTAGGCGGTTGCTTAGTACCTCGCGAATTCAGATGCACCATCTGCCTCGTCAAATGGCCTGCAAAGAACGGTCCGCCTCTAGCCTTAGGAAGTGGTTGGGATAGAAAGGGTTCCCGGGCCGTCCCCGTGTAGTTCTGCTAGCAGCATCTGGCCCGACGACTGGACAGCCCGGTGACAACCTGGCGTGGTCAGCCTGGGCCATGCCAGGATGCGTCAA